>JBKHJZ010000005.1:0-49350 GCA_046537875.1 Acidimicrobiia bacterium
ATAGAGCATCGGCCTCCGGAGCCGTGTGCGCAGGTTCGAATCCTGCCGAGGGCGCTGCTGGAAACTGGCCCTCGATCCTCGGGGCTCAGACCTTCAGAACCACACCGAGATCTGCCTCGCGGACCACGTCGATGCGGGATACGCCTGGCGCTGACCCGCCCCCGGACCTTTGGGCAGATCCGGTGGGAGAACCACCCGATCCGCCCACAGAAGGGCGTGCACGCCCGCCCTTCCGCCGTACCGCCCTCGCGTTCCCGCCGCCTGGGCGGCCGTCAGCTGGTCATGCCGCCGAGGCCGACGAGGCCGCGGGCGTGCTCGATCTCGCCCATGTGGCGCAGGCCGTGCTGGTAGATCCAGCACTCGAGGGCATCCAGCACGGTGATGCCCCGCTCGCCCGCCACACGTGCGCTGTAGGTGTCCGCCACCACGGGCGGTAGGGGCCGGGGCACGACCACCCTGGTCAGGTCGGCCGGCCCGAGCCGGTCGACCCACGCCTCGGTGCGCGCGAACACCGCTCGCTGGTAGTCGCCGAAGGCCGCGTAGTCGCCGATCCGCTGGTGCAGCATCTCGGCCACCGTGCGCTCCTTGCCGTGGTCGGCGATGGCCATCTTCACCCGGTCCTGCCAGTCGTCGTCCCAGACGACCCTCTCGCCGCTGATTGCGGCGAGGGACACGTCCTCCATGTTCGTGTAGTGGAACAGCGAGAAGGCAATGGGGAGCACGCCTTCCCGCTCGACGTGGTTGACGTGGTGCGGGCCCATCGTCGCGAGCGCATCCGCGTACAGGGAGTGCATCGCCCGGATGCGACGCCCGAGCGAGTCGATCAGGAGATCGGCGGTGGTCGCCGGCATGGCAGCGAGGGTAGGTATTTGTCAGGTGAACTGTCAATAGTTAGATTCTGCGCATGACCACCACGCCCGCCGGTCTCCGTGCCCCTGCGGACGGGCGCAACCTGCGGCGCGACCGCAATCGCGACGCCGTGGTCGCCGCACTCCTGGAGCTGTACCGCGAGGGCGACCTGGCGCCGAGCGCCGATCACATCGCCTCGCGCGCCGGCATCTCGGCGCGATCGCTCTTCCGCTACTTCGACGACATCGACGCTCTGGTGCGGGCCGCCATCGCCCGCCAACAGGAGCACCTCGCGCCGCTGTACGCGCTCGACACGTCGCCCGACCGCCCCCTCGCCGAGCGCGTCGACCGCTTCGTCGCCGCCCGGGTGCGCCTGCTCGAGGGCATGGGTGAGGTCGGTCGCGTGGCGCGTGCGCTGGCCCACCGGCAACCGCTCATCCTCGCCGAGCTGGCACGGATCCGGGGCGTGCTGCGCCGGCAGCTCACGACCCTGTTCGCCCCCGAGCTCGATGCGCTGCCGCCTCCGGCGCGCCGGGCGACGGTCGCGGCCGCCGATGTGGTGGCCTCGTGGGAGTCGTTCGACCTCATGCGCAACGACCAGAAGCTCGGCCGCGAGGCCGCCGTCGCCGCGATGCGCGCGGCCCTCGTCCGCCTGCTCGATCCCTCGGGCGACACCTGATGCGTGCCAGCGTCCGCCGGGAGGTCACGATCGGGGTCGGCGCCGACCGCGCCTGGCGCGTCGTGGGCCGACCCGATCTGCTCCACCGCTGGTTCCCCGGCATCGTCGACTGCCGGGTCGAGGGCGACCGGCGGACGATCACCCTCGCCACGGGCCTGACGCTGGACGAGGCGATCCTCACCAACGATCCGCTGCAACGGCGGCTCCAGTACCGCATCGTCGGCGGCCTGTTCACCGAGCACCTGGCGTCACTCGACGTCATTCCCCTGACCGCCGACGCCTGCCTCGTCACCTACGCGCACGACGTCGACCCCGCGACGATGGCCATCGTGCTCGGCGGCGCCACGGCCGCGGCGCTCGCCGAGCTACGCCACCAACTCGAGTCCGGCCACGGCCCGGCCCTCGACGGCGCGCCGACCGACCCGGGAGGGCCATGCTGATGGGTCGCAAGATCCTGTTCGTCACCACCGACCAGCAGCGCTACGACACGCTCGGCTGCAACGGCGGCACGATCGGTCGCACGCCCGTGATCGATGGGCTGGCGGCCGGCGGCCTGCGCTACGAGCGCGCCGTCCCGCAGTCGGTCGTGTGCATGCCCTCGCGCTCGACGATCCTCACGGGACAGCTCCCGAGCACCCACGGTGTGTGGATGAACGGCGTGGCGCTGCCCGTCGACGCCCCGTCGGTCGCCGCGGTGCTGCAGCGTGCCGGCTACCGCACGGCCCTCGTCGGCAAGCCGCACTTCGAGCCGTTCGTCGACCCGTTCGGTCGCTTCGTCGAGAACGCGCTGGCCCGCGACGGCGTCGCGACCGTCCAGTCGCCCTGGTTCGACGGCAGCACGGGACCGCACCGGGGGTTCGAGCACCTCGAGCTGGCGACCCACGGCGCCGTCGGGCCGCTGCACTACGCCCGCTGGCTGGCCGCCACCCACCCGGAGGCGGTCGACGGCTTCTACCCGGTGCTGGACCGGGAGCTCCAGGTCAACGCAGCCGGCGGGGGCGACACCGGAGCCCCGCAGGTGAAGGACAACCCCATCCCCCGCGACTGGTACCACACCGACTGGGTGGCCGAACGCACCATCGCCTGGCTCGACGGCCTCGAGGAGACCGACGACTGGTTCTGCTGGATGAGCTTCCCCGACCCCCACCATCCCTGGGATCCACCCGCCTCGGAGCTGGCGCGCGTCGACTGGCGCGACGTGCCCCTGCCGGCCGGCTACATCGCGAGCGCCACCGAGCGCGAGCGGGTCCTCGACACCAAGCCCCGCCACTGGCGGCTGTGGTACGACGGCGCCCTCGTGTCGAACTATGAGGCCCCCGCCCGATGGGTCCCGGCGACGCTCACCGCCGATCAGGTCCGCGAGGTCAACGCCCGCAACGCCGTCGAGGTGGAGCTGATCGACGACGCGGTCGGCCGGGTCATCGCCGCCGCTGCCGCGCGGGGATGGGCCGACGAGCTCGACGTGGTCTTCACCACCGACCACGGCGAGCTGCAGGGCGACTTCGGCCTCCTGTTCAAGGGTCCCTACCACGTCGACGCGCTCATGCGGTTGCCGCTGGTGTGGCGCCCCGCGCCCTCGGCCGCCGTGGCGCCCGCCACGATCACCCGTCCCGTCGGCCTGGTCGACCTCGCGCCCACGTTCTGCGCCATCGCCGGTCTCGGTGCCGAGGAGTGGATGGAGGGCGTGGCCCTTCCCGTCGACGACAGCGACGCCGACGCGCGGGGCCCGGGCCACGTGGTCACCGAGTGGGACAGCGAGCTGCTCGGCGTGGCGGTGCACCTCCGCACCATCACCCGGGACGGGTGGGTGTGCACGACGTACCGGCCGGGCACCGTCCACGACGGCACCGAGGGCGAGCTGTACGACCTGTCCGGCGATCCGCTCCAGCGAGTCAACCGGTGGGACGATCCCGCCGTCCGCGGCCTGCGGGACGACCTCGTCGACGAGCTGCGGTCGCACGCCCGACGCCACCCGCCCCGCACACCGCGCCTGCCCCTCGAGGCCCCCGTGTGAGCTCGTCAGATCGGCGGGTGCTCCCGCCGGCGCGGCCCGCGTGGGCGGCGACGCCGGGGACGTGATGCCGAGAAGTGGAAGCTGCACACCCCCGAGCGACCGCTGGGGTATGCGGCACCGGGAGCTGGGCAGTCGCCGGGGTCGACCAGGTCGTAGGTGAAGAAGCTCCGCGCTTCCTCGCGGTCGAGCGAGATGGCGGCGAGCCCACCACCGACGGGGACCGTGCGGGCTTCCCACGAGCCGTCGCGCTCCGTGTACACGCCGATGCGCGTCCTCGGCTGCTGGTACGACCGCTCCACGTAGAAGAGCTGGCCGCCGTCGCGGGTCCAGTGCAGCATCCCCTGCTGGTCCAGCGACGTGGCCTCCACGGACCTGCGCCGTGTCACCAGATCGACGACGACCAGATCCGCCTCCCCGCCGTTCGGCCGGAGCACGGCCAAATGCTCCCCGTCCGGTGCGAGCGCGATCTGGTTCCGGGATGACGCATGCGGTGCGGTGGGCGGCCCCGTCCGGTCGAGCTCCGCAACGTGCCATGTCTCACATGTCGCCTCGCACCACGCCAGGCGCCGGCCATCGCTGGTCACCCCGGAGACCGGCCCCGGACCGAGGACCGGGCCCACGATCCCCGTGTCGGCGTCCCACACGGCAACGCCGTCCGGCGTCTCCACGGCGAGCCCTCCGGGGACGCCGAGCAGAGGCACCAGGCGATCAGCGTCGGACCCGTCCGAGGAGAACACGACCGTGCCGTCCACGCGGACCCGGCGAAGCGTCGCATCGCCCGCCCCGATGCGCCCGCCGTCCCAGGTGATGGTCCACACCTCGCCCGGCTCCGCCGCCGGCAGGTGGATCGTCGCATCGTCGATCTTCCGCGACTCTGCGCCCGACAGCGGCGCCGCGTAGATCTCGCCCCATCCGACGACGAGGTGGTCGCCCGTCAGCGTGAGCGTGAACGGCTGGTCGCCGGCCCGCTCGCCCTCGATCACCCGGCGCCCCGCAAGGCTGGTATCGAGATCGATCGCGGTCGCACCGTCGATGCCATCGCTGACGAGCAGCACGACGTCCGTGGTCGTCGTGAAGACACCGACCGCACTGCCGCTGGCCGACGGATCATCCGTGGTCAACCCCGAGCGGTCATCACCGAGCAGGTCCGGCAGCAGGACGGCGACCACGATCAGCAGGGTGCCCGCAGTTGCGGCAGCCAGCAGGATCCGCCGGGGTCGGTGACGTCGAACTGCGCGGGGCGGAGCGTCGGGCGGGGTCGCGAGCCGGCGCTCGAAGGCATCGCCGTACGTCCGGAGCTGCTCCTCGATCTCAGGCACGGCTCACCTCCAGTTCGTGCCGCAGCCGGGCCAACCCGCGACTCACGTGATTGCCGACCATCGACGTGCTCGTCCCGAGCGCCTCGGCAACCTCGCCGTACTGCCACTGGCAGGCATGGACGAGCCACACGGCAGCCCGCTGCGTCTCGGGCAACCGCAGGAGCGCGGGGATCAGCCGGGGCTCGATCTCGGGCACCCCGAGCGACTCCGGCGGCGGCAATCGCGGCGTCCGGCGCCGGCGCGTCCGGGACAGGCCGACCCGGTACAGGTAGCCGACCGGGTTGGCCATCGTCTTCACCGTGGCCCAGTGCTCCCAGGCGTACGTCAACGCCTCGGCCGCGGCATCCGCCGCGTCCTCGCCGCGTAGGCCGATGAACGCGCGCACGAGGCGACGTCGCGCCTCGCCGGCGAAGCGCTCGAACTCCTCGGCCCCGTCGCGGCCCATCCCCCTCCTCTGCGCTCTCACCATGCAAGACCCACGAGCGACGTGGTCGCGCACCACGACTCAGCATCAGGACAACGTCACCGGGGACCGGGGCTGTCCTCACGGCACGGCCACCCCTTGGCACGTGCGCTGCGGTCGGACCACTCGACGCGGGATGCACACGTCCAGATCGCACCGGACGCACAGCCGTCCAGCGAGTCAATCCGTGGGCTGCACAGGGATGAAACCTGACGAAGCGTCGGCGATGGAAGGCTCCAGCCGCCAGTAGATCGACCCGCCGCCGCTCAACTGGAACTCTCTCGGAACGCCGATGCGCATCTCGAAGCGCTCGGCGCCGTGCGCCGGTATCGGATCTGCCTCGTCACAGTTGAGCAGCGATACGACCGGGCCGATCGAGATCGAGCTCTCGCCAAAGCTCATGAGATACGCCGGGCAAGGATCCAATTCGACAGGCCGGGCAGCGGGATTCCTGATCGCCACCACGAACTCGATCGGCTCGCCCGGCACGACGACTTCGGGAGCGTCCTCGACCGTGACGGACAGGTCCCGCAGCGATGACTGGTCGGGGAGCGGGGGCGCTGAGCCCACCGGCATCGACCGGTAGGGCACCAGCGCATCGCCCGATGCTGCTCCGTCCCCGTCGGATTCGTCGCTCGCACACCCGTTGAGCATGCACAGCACCGGGAACGCAAGAGCTCCCCCGACACACCCGGCCCGTCGCATCGAACGCCGCCACCGTGCTCGGCGAGGCATCGCCGTTGAAGTACCCGCGGGACGCGGAGATGGCCGGTCACGACGAAGGTCGACGAGCGCGTCCGTCGTCACGGCAGGCCGGCCCCCGACACGTCGACCCCGACCGTCTCGATGGCGCCGGTGCGCCGCCGGATGGCCTCGCCGCTGAACCCGTCGCCGGTGAGCAGGAACAGCGTCCTGCGGCCGGGACCGCCGAGGGCGCAGGCGAAGCAGCCACGGCCCGTGTCGACCGCGTCGGTGACCTCGCCGCCCTCCCGCACCCGCACGCACGCGCCGCCCTCGGGGTCGGCCACCCACACCGCACCCTCGGCGTCGAGGGCGATGCCGTCGGGTGCCCGCCCAGGGAGCTCGGCGTAGACCCGCCGGTTCGACAGCGTCCCGTCCTCGGCGATGTCGAAGGCCGACACCCGCCGCCCCATCGTCTCGGCGACGATCAGCGTGCGCCCGTCGGGCGTCACCGCCGGCCCGTTGGGGAACACGACGGACCGGTCGACCACCTCGGCCGACCCGTCGGGGCGCACCAGCACCAGCTCGGCCCCCGGGAGCGGCGACGGTGGGTCGCGCATGTCGAAGCCGGGATTGCCGACGTAGGCGTTGCCGCGGCCGTCGACCACCATGTCGTTGCACGGGGCCGACACCAGGCCCGACAGGTCCGCGTGCTCGACCAGCGTGCCGTCGGGCTCCAGCCGGACGATGCGCCGGTCGTTCATGGAGACCACGAGCATCCGGCCGTCGGGGAGCCAGCCGATGCCCGACGGTCGCCCGTCGACGGTGCAGACCTCCTCCACCTGTCCGTCGAGGCCGACGGTCAGGACCTGCTTGGTCCCCATGTCCGAGACGAACAACCGGCCGTCGTGCCAGCGCGGCCCCTCGACGAACCCGAACCCGTGTGCGAGCACCTTCCGTTGCACGCACGCATCATTGCCGCGGTCCGGCCGCTGCGCGCCGCACCGGCAGGCCGAACAGGAGCTCCAGGTAGTGCCGCAGGTGGGCGAGCTGGTGGCCGAGGGCTGCGGGATCGTCGAGCGCCCGGGCCAGCAGGAAGCCCCCCTCGAAGATCGTGAACACCTGGTCGGCCAGCGATGGCAGGTGGACGGGCGGCGGCGAGGGCAGGCGGCTCACCGCCTGCTCGAGCTTTTCCAGGATGCGCTCGCGCCAGTCGAGGATGGCCCGCTCCACGATCTTGTCGGTCTCGGTGCCCGCGAGCTCGGCCTCGTAGATGAACGAGACGAACAGGCACCCCGGCTGATCCACCATCAGGTTCTCGGTCGACCGCTCGAAGGCCTCCAGGAACGCGACGATCTGCTCGGCGGGGTCGTCGCTCGCCCCCTCGGCGATGGCCATGAGCCGCTCGAGCGTCTCGGCGTCGGCCGCCGCGTACCGCTCGACCAGGGCCCGGCCGAGGTCGGCCTTGGTGGCGAAGTGGTGGAAGAACGCACCCTTCGACGACCCCGCCGCATCGAGCACGGCGTCGACCGTGGTCGACCCGAAGCCGTGCTCGAGGACCAGCCGCTGGGCTGCGTCCAGGATCCGTTCGCGTGTGTCGGCACCGCGCGCCATGGCCCCAGCATACCCCCCTTGCAGACCAACTAGTCGGTCTGCCATGATGAGTCCGCAAACCAAACCGACTAGTCGGTCTGTGACGAGGCCGGCGAGAATCGAGCGAGCCACCATGTCACCGTCCACCGCGAGCCTCAGCTCCCCGACGCAGAGGGCCCGGCCGTGACCTCCGGTGCGGCCACCATGGCGTTGCTCGCCATGCTCAGCGTCGGGCTGTGGACGCTGCGGGTCGCGCTCGCCGCCCGGGGCCGGCGCATCGCCGGCGCCGGGGTGGCCGCCGCCGAGGCGGTCACCTTCGCCCTGGTGTTCTCGAAGGTCATCGCCGACCTCGGGTCGGTCGGTCGCATCGCCGGCTACGCCGCCGGGGTGGCCGTCGGGACCGTCATCGGGCTGGTCGCCAACGACCGCTTCAGCCCCGGCGGCGCCGTCATCGAGGTGATCGTGGCCGGCGACGGGGCCGAGCTCCGCGACGCCTTCCACGCCCAAGGTTGGCCGGCCACCACGATGCCGGCTGCGGGCATCGCCGGCTCGGCAACCGTGCTGATCCTCGTCGTCCGTGCCAACCGCACCGACCGGGTGCTCGATGTCCTCCGGTCGACCGCTCCCGACGCCGTCTGGGCGGTCCGGCCGGCGACCGCGGTGCACGGCTCGCCCGGGATGGGGACCCCCGTGTCCGTGTGACGACGGACCGGGCGGTCGCTCACCTCGCCGGGCGCGGTGACCGTGACATGTGGTCGACGAACCACCCGGCGGCGAGATCCGCCACCTGGTCGAGCGTGCCCGGCTCCTCGAACAGGTGGGTCGCACCCGGCACGATCTCGAGCCGGGTCTCGCAGGTCATCTGGGACCGGGCCTCGCGGTTGAGGCCCTCGACCACGTCGTCGTACCCGCCCACGACCAGCAGGGTCGGTGCCCGCACGTCGGCGAGCCGGGGGGCCGCCAGGTCGGGGCGGCCCCCGCGCGACACCACGGCCGCGACGTCGACGTCCGGCTCGGCCGCCGCCCTCAGCGCCGCGCCGGCACCGGTGCTCGCACCGAAGTACCCGACCGGCAGGTCCTCCACCTCCGGACGGGCAGTCAGCCACTGCGTCACCTCGACGAGCCGCCCGGCCAGCAGCCCGATGTCGAAGACGTTGGCCCGGTCGGCCTCCTCGGCCGGCGTGAGCAGATCGAACAGGAGCGTCGCGAGCCCGGCCTCGTTGAGGACACCGGCCACGTAGCGGTTCCGGGGGCTGAAGCGGCTGCTGCCGCTGCCATGGACGAACACGATCACACCCAGCGACCGTTCCGGCACGGTGAGGTGCCCGGGCAACCGGACCCTCCCCGCCGCCACCTCGACCTCCCGGTCGAGCACGTGTCCATCGGCGGACCCGCCGGGCGCTCCACCACCCGGGCCACCGGCCGAGCGACCGGGTGACCCTCCGGCCGGCCCTCCGACTCCGCCTCCGGCCGGCCCCCCGGACGACGCCCCGGCCGAGGCGGCCGGCCCGGGCGCCTCCGAGGGGCCGGCCGCCTCCACCGACTCTGCCGCCCTCGCCGCCGCCCGGGCGATGAGCGAGACCACCTCCTCGTCCGAGGTCTGCGAGAAGTCCCTGTAGAACTGGCCGATCGCCGAGAACCACTGCGGTGTCTCGACGCACACCACGTCGTCGGCCTCGGGATGCGGGGCCTCGGCCCAACCCGCAGGCGCCACGGGGACGGCGAGGATCACCCGCGCCGCCCCGTGCTCCCGCGCGACGTGGCAGGCCGCCCGGGCCGTCGCCCCGGTCGCGATGCCGTCGTCCACCACGACCGCCGTGCGCCCCTCGAGCGGCACCCGCGGGCGGTCGCCGCGGAAGCGCTGGGCCCGGCGCGCGAGCTCGCCGCGCTCCCGGGCCTCCACCTCGGCGAGCTCGGCGTCCCCGACCCGGGCGACCTGGAGCACGTCCGGGTTGAGCACCCGCGCCCCGTCCTCCCCGATCGCGCCCATGGCCAGCTCCGGTTGCGACGGCACGCCGAGCTTGCGGACGACGATCACGTCGAGCGGGGCGCCGAGCGCCCGCGCGACCTCGTAGGCGACCGGCACGCCACCCCGGGGGAGCCCGAGCACCACCACGTCCTCGCCGCGCAGGGAGGACAACCTCTCGGCGAGCTGCTGGCCGGCATCGGCCCGATCTGCGAAGGGCATGACGGCACCTCCTCGTCCGACACAGCGACTCTGCCCGCCCGGCCCCCGTCCGACACCTCCACGACACCGCCACGCTGCCGACATGCGGCACACGAAGTGGCAGCGCTCCGCCGGGCGCCGGGGGGCGCCGTTCGGTGATGATGGCCGGGTGAACGGCACCACCGGCGACCACGACGCTACCGGGGCATCGACCGGCGTGCTCGGGCTGCACGGCTGGCTCGGCCGCCCGGTGATCGGCGTGGCGATCGTGATGGCCGCCGCCGGGTTCGCGCAGTTCAGCCCCACCGCGGCGCTGGCGGACGTCGCCGAGCACTTCGGCGAGCTGCGCAACGGCGGCGAGACGATCGCCGAGCAGGCCGGCCTGCCCGGCACGGTGCTCGGGGCCGGCCTGGCGACGATCCGGCTGGCGGCGGTTTTCGCCCTGCCCCTCGCGGCGCTCGCCGACCGCTTCGGGCGGCGGCGGTCGCTGCTCACCTGGGCGAGCCTGGGGCTCGTCGTGGTGATCGCCGCCGCCGGCAGCCCGGGCTACTGGTGGTTCGTGGCCGCGTTCGCCCTGGCCCGCCCGCTGCTCACCGCCACCGACACGATCGCCGAGGTGATGGCCGCCGAGCACACCGGGCTGGCCGACCGGGCCAAGGCGATCGCGCTCATGTCCGCTGCCTACGGCGTCGGCGCCGGGTCGGTGGCCGTGCTCCGCGGCGCGGTCGGCGAGAGCCTCGGCTTCCGGTGGGTGTTCGGGCTCGCCGTGCTGCCCCTGCTGGCCGTGTGGCTGGCGGCGCGCATGGTGACCGAGCCCTCGCGCTATCACGCCCGTCCCGTCGCCGTGGCGGGCCGGCGCCCCGTGCTCGGGTCGGTGCGGCGCGGGCTGCGGGGGCGGCTGGGCCTGCTGGCCGGGCTCACGTTCGCCAGCGCCCTGATCACCGGTCCCGCCAACACCTTCCTGTTCGTCTACGCGGAGAACGTGCTGGACGCGAGCACCGCGCTCACCGGCACGCTGGTGGTGGCCGCCGCGCCCGCCGGCCTGCTCGGCTTGGTCGTCGGCCGGTACCTGTCCGACCACGCAGGGCGCCGCCCCACGGCCGCCGTCGGGTTGGTCGCGCTGGCCGGGGCCGGGGTGCTCACCTACTCGGGCACCGTGCCGGCCCTCGCGGCCGGGTACCTGCTCGGCATCTTCGTCGGGTCGGCCTACGCCACGCCCACGATCGCCCTGGCCACCGAGCTGTTCCCCACGTCGACGCGGGCCTCGGTGGCGGGATGGCTGGTGCTCGCGGGCGTGCTCGGGGCGACGCTGGGGCTGTTCGTCGCCGGGGCCGTGGCCGACGCCACCGACAGCTTCGGCTCGGCGCTGGCGCTCGTGTGCGTGCCCGCAGGCCTCACCGCCGTGCTGTTGGCCTTCCTCCCCGAGACCCGGGGCCTCGAGCTGGAGGAGTCTGCTCCCGAGCCCGCGTGACGCCCGCGATCAGGAGTCGGACTGATCGTCGTCGTCGTCGCCCTCGCCGGCCTGGAACGCCCCGGGCTCGAGCTCCTCGAGGAACGAGCGGAACTGGGCGACCTCGTGGTCGATGACCTCCTCGTCCGGACCCTCCTCTTCGAGGGCCTCCTCGGTCACCTCCGAGACGATCGCACCCGCCTCGTCGAGGACGTCGTCGCTCACGTACATCGGGGCGTGGACGCGGACCGCGAGCGCGATCGCGTCGGACGGGCGGCTGTCGAGCCGGCGCCCACCGCCCGGGCCGTGGACCGCGAGCTCGGCGAGGAAGGTGCCGTCGCGCACCTCGGTCACCTCGACATGGTCGACCGTCACGTCGAGCGTCTCGAGCAGCGCCGCGAACAGGTCGTGGGTGACGGGACGGGGCGGCTCCTGGCCGCTCAGCGCGAGCGCGATCGACGCCGCCTCGGGACCCCCGATGAAGATCGGCAGCATGCGGTGCGGCTCGTCCTCCTCGCGCAGCAGGACCAGCGGTGCGCCACTGCTGGCCTCGAGGTGGAGCCCCACCAGATCGACGTGCTTCACACGGTCACCCTACCGGCCGCTTCTCGTCGCAACCCGCCACCGTCGAGGCACGGGGGAGACGCCGATCTGGGGGGCACGGTGGTGCGACGACGGGCACGGCGAGGCGTCGATCAGGGGGGCACGGCGAAGGCGCTGAACGCCTGGGCAGGCCACCGGCGCCACCAGGGACAGCCGCCGTTGCCGCCGTCGCGGCCCGCCAGGTGGTCGCGGATCTGCTCGTACACCGCCCCCGACACCGGCAGGTGCCCGTGGTCCACGTAGAGCGGGCACAGGTCGTCCGCCCCCGGCAACCGCCAGTCGGGAGGCATCACCGGAAGGTCGAGGATCGAGGTGACGGTGGCCACCCGCAGCCCGTCGGGCAGGGAGCGCATGAGGTCGTCGACCGCGCCGGGGGTCCCCAGCAGCTCCCGGGGCAGCGGCGCCCGTGGCTGGAAGCTCGTCCAGCCGGCGCTGCGCAGCCCGGTCATGAGGACCTCCATGCCGTCGGTGCCGACCGATCCCCGCCCGGTGCCGTCGAGCGTGTAGCCCCGCCGGTGGCGGGGGAACGCCCCGAGCAGGACCAGGTCCTCGACCGACCCGGCGGCCCGCTCGTCGATGCCCGCCGCCGCGACCCACCCGCCCTGTGAGTGCGCCACCACGACGACCGGGGGCTCGAGCTCGGCGAGCTGGTCCCGGAAGGTGGCGGCCAGCTCGTCGAGGGGCCGGCGCGTGTCCTCGGCCCGGTACGGGGCACCGCTGGTGATCGGGCACCGTGCGGCGCGCTGGGGCGCCCCCGGCCCGGTGCCCGCGTACGAGAAGTAGGCGGTCTGCTCGCAGTCGAACCCCAGCGTCGCCGGGTCGAGACGGAACATCGTGCTGGTGCCCGACGAGCCGCCGATGCCGGGAACCAGGAGGAGCGATCCGGGCTCCCGCGGCGGCGGCCCCTGCCCCGGGGTGGTCGCCCCGGCCAGGAGCAGGGCAAGCACGAGCACGGCGAGCCGGGGGCGCCTTCGAGCCCGGCGAGCGCCCCCCTCGGCCGGTGAGGCCGGATCGCCCGCGTCGCGGGGCTGGGCATCGCCCGGCCCCGCCCCGCGGCCCGCACGGTGGAGCCGGTGGGCGGCGATGGCCGTGAGCCCGGCCGAGATCCAGAGCATGGCGAGCTGGACCTGGCCGCTGCCCAGCCTCGACACCAGCGACACGACCAGCAGGGCGACCAGGTAGCCGGCGACCGTGAGCCGCCCTCGGCCCGGCCGGCGGGACCCGCACCAGGCGATCGGCGCCGCCACCAGCACCGCGACCAGCGCCACGCCGACGGCGACCCACAGGAGCCACGAGTAGACGGCCGCCACCCCGGCGAACGCCAGCGTGCCGGCGACGAGCGCCACCGGCAGGGCCACGGCGTAGAAGCGCAGGCTGCGGACGATGCCGGCGCGACCGAGCGCCCGGAGCATCGCTGCCAGCACCACGACGCGCACCGCCAGCACCACGATCAGCCAGCCGGCGAACCACGGGTACGACGGGGCCTCCGCCAGCAGCACCCGCACGTCGGCGAACAGGTCGAGGGGCGGCAGGGCGACGTGGTGGGGCAGGCCGGCCCACACCGGCACCACGTCGAGCCCGCCGAGCACGGTCACGGCGACGGTGAGGGCGACGAGGGGCCGGAGGTCGATCCCGCCCCGCTCCCCCGTTCCCCCGACGACGCCATGCCGCGGCACGACCGCGACGCTACGGCCCGGCCGGGCGACGCGGTGACACGGCCGACTCACATGGCCGGGAACCGGGAGGGAGCGAGCAGACGCGGTGGACGGTGCGCGGGATACTCGACGCGTGGAAAGCGTCAGCGTCACCGCCGACGACCTGATCGAGGAGACGCCGTGGCGATGGCGCATCGAGCGCACCGGCGACATGCGGGTGCCCGGCATCGTGTTCGCGTCCCGCCGGCTGCTCCCCGCCGTGGTCGGTGACCGCTCGCTCGACCAGGTGGCCAACGTCGCCACGCTCCCCGGCGTCGTCGAGGCCTCCTACGCCATGCCCGACGTGCACTGGGGCTACGGCTTCCCCATCGGCGGCGTCGCGGCCACCGACATCGACGCCGGCGGGGTGGTGTCGCCCGGCGGCGTGGGGTTCGACATCTCGTGCGGCGTGCGGCTGCTCCGCAGCGACATCGACCGCGCCGGGCTCGAACCCGTGCGGAGCGCCCTGATGGATCAGCTGGCCCGGACGGTCCCCACGGGTATGGGCAAGGGGGCGGTGTGGGAGGTGGGCAGCGAGGCGGAGCTCCGCCGGGTGCTGTCCCGCGGTGCCGTCGAGGCGGTCGAGCAGGGGTTCGGCGACGACCACGACCTCGCCCGCTGCGAGGACGGCGGCGTGCTCCCGGGCGCCGACCCGGACGCGGTGAGCGAGCGCGCGCTCGCCCGGGGGCTGCACCAGGTGGGCAGCCTCGGGTCGGGCAACCACTTCCTCGAGGTCCAGGTCGTCGACCGGGTGCACGATCCGGGCACCGCCGCCGCCCTCGGCCTCCACGAGGGGCAGGTGTGCGTGATGATCCACTCCGGGTCGCGCGGCCTCGGCCACCAGATCTGCACCGACCACGTGCGGCGCATGGAGGGGGCCATGGCCCGCCACGGCATCGTCGTCCCCGATCGCCAGCTCGCGTGCGTGCCGGCGCGGTCGGACGAGGGCCGGGAGTACCTGGCCGCCATGGCCGCCGCCGCCAACTACGGCAGGGCCAACCGCCAGCTGCTGGCCGCCGCGGCCCGGCGCGCGTTCGCCGCGGCCACGGGCACCGGCGACCTGCCGCTCGTCTACGACGTGTCCCACAACCTGGCCAAGATCGAGCAGCACGAGGTGGAGGGCCGGCGCCGGACGCTGTGCGTGCACCGCAAGGGGGCGACCCGGTCGCTGCCGCCGCACCATCCCGACCTGCCCGACGACCTGGCGCCGATCGGGCAGCCGGTCCTGGTTCCCGGCTCGATGGGCACGGCCTCGTACGTCCTGGTCGGGGTTCCCGGCGGGGGTGCGTTCCACTCGAGCTGCCACGGGGCCGGCCGGACGATGAGCCGCACCGCCGCGCGCCGTCAGGTGGCCGGCGGGACGCTGCGCCGTGAGCTGGTGGCGGCGGGCGTGGCCGTGCGGGGCGCCTCGAACCGGGGGCTGGCCGAGGAGGCCCCGCTGTCGTACAAGGACGTCGACGAGGTGGTCACCACCGTGGAGCAGGCCGGCCTGGCCCGCCGGGTCGTCCGGCTCGTCCCCGTCGGCGTGGTGAAGGGCTGACCGGCCGGCGTCACACGTCGACGAGGAACCGGCACGACACGGCGCCGGGCGCCTCGTCCACCGCCAGCTCGGAGTGCGAGACGGCCTTCGGGACCGACCCGGTGGGAGACACCTGGTCCGGAGGGGCCAGCCAGAGCACGGCGTGGAGCCCGGCCTCGTCGAGCGAGCGCACCGAGGCCCCCACCGGCACGCCGTCGGCCGTGTCGAGCGCGTACACGACCTCGTCGAGCAGGTCGACGAGCACCCGCTCGGGTGGGCCGGGCGGGAGGCGGACGTCGTACGGATCGCGCCGGGCACCCTCGTCGGCCTCCGCGTAGGTGTCGACCAGCGCGTCCACCGCTTCCTCGAGGCACGCCGCCAGGTCGGGCGCCCACGCCTCGAGGATCACGTCGGCCGTGTGCGGGAGAGCGCGATGGCCCCGGTCCGACGGCATCGGACACCAGGCTGGCACCGCGACGGCCCCGGTGCGACCCGCGGGGGGTAGGGGCAGCCACGCCCTGTGACGTTCGGCCCTGTCCCCGGCGGACCGGCGACGCGACCATGGGGCCGATGACGACGCAGAACCGCACGGTCGAGGCCGCGGCGCCTGCGGCCACGGTGGTCGACCGGGAGGCCGCCGAGGCGCTCCCCGCGCTGCCCCTCGAGGGGTTCGAGGGCGTGACCTACAAGCTGCTCTGGCGGTCCGGGAAGTCGGTCGCCGGGATCATGCACGTGCGGCCCGGCCGCGAGGTCGGCGCCCACGTGCACCAGCGGTCGCACCATCACATCTGGGTGCTGGAGGGATCGGCCGAGATGGTGGGCCGCCGGGTGGGACCGGGCTCGTACGTGCACGTTCCCGCCGGCGTCGAGCACGGCATCACCGGGGTCGAGGGCCACGACGGCCTCACCGTCTACTACCTGTACCTGCGGGATCCCGACGGCGCCGCCCCCGGGGCGGCGGGGCAGCCCGGGTGAGGGGCGACGCCCTCGAACCGGACCCGCCGGACGTCGCAGCTCAGCCCGGTCGTTCGACGACCAGCCGGCCGTCACGCTCCCGCACGTCGGTTCCGAACGCCGCGCACGCCTCGCGGAAGCGCCGGCCGATCCACCGGGCCTCGTCGGCGGTCGCCAGCCGCGTCCGGCAGTAGTCGAGCCCGAGGGGGACCGCCTCGACCCGGCGCACCCGCCCGGCCTCGATCGTCACGAGGAACAGCAGGCCGAGGTCGTTGCGCAGCACCGGATCGGTGGCGTAGTCATCGAGGAAGTCACCGATGTCATAGAGGACGACGCTCCCGGCACACACCTCGACGCCGTGGAACACGTGGGCCGAGTGCCCCGCCACGAGGCCGGCGCCGGCACCGACGAACGCGTCCGCCGCCCTCCGCACGTGTGCCACCGGCGAGGGCACCATGTTGGGTCCCCAGTGCGGGGTGACCAGGACGATGTCGACACCGCGGTCGAGCAGGTCGCCCACCGCGTCGAGCGGCCAGCGCGGCACGCCACGATGGAGGTCGGCGTAGGCCACCCCCGGCCGGTCGGGCCCGGCGGCGAAGTCGAACGGGTGGTCCGTGAGCCCCACCACCCCCACGGACGTGCCGGCCGCCTCGAGCACGGCCGGCGCGCGGGCCGCCCGCTCGTCCGGGCCGGCACCGACCGCGGCGATGCCGCCCGCGGCCAGGTGGTCCAGCGTGTCGACCAGGGCCACCTCGCCGTAGTCGAGCGCATGGTTGTTGGCGAGCGTGACGCAGTCGACACCGAGGTGGCGCAGGGTCTCGACGGCCGCGGGCGGGGCGCGGAAGAAGAACGGCTTGGCCGGGTCGGGCCACCGCTCCCCCCGCTCGGAGATCGCGCACTCCAGGTTGAGCACGAACAGGTCGGCCTCGCGGGCCACCTCGACGACCTCGTCCGCCACCAGTGCGGTCGGCGGGACCTCGGCCAGGCGCTCCGCGACCATGCGACCGACCATCGTGTCGCCGGCCAGGGCCAGCCTCAGGGGTCCCTGCGCGCTACTGCTCGTAGCGCTCCACCACCTGCTCGGGCCGCACCTCGGCGAGATCGGGATCCTCACCCCTGCCGCGGCGCGCCCGCCGCTGCCGCAGCAGGTCCCAGCACTGGTCGAGCGCCACCTCGATCTCCCGGAGGCGCCGGGCGCCGTCGGGGTCCAGGCCGTCGGGGCCCGATGAGCGCTCGAGGTCGTGCTCCTCGTCGACCAGGTCGCCGATCCGCTGGATCAGCTCGTCGTCGTTCATCGCGGGTCCTCCGGAGGCGCCGGCCCGCTCGCGAGCCAGCGTGCGCGTGGACAGGAACGTCCGCCTGATGGTGCCACCACGCGGGACACCGGGGAAGGGCGCCCGGCCGTCTCAGCAGGACTTCCCGGGGGGCGGCTCGCCCACCACGTCCCGGGGACTGGTGGTCGTGGTGGTGGGAGCCTCGGTGGTCGTGGTCACGGGCTCCTCGGCCCCACCGCCGGCCGAACCGGCCTCCGACTCCCCGTCGGCCGTCGGGTCCTCGCCCTCCCCGGCTCCCGCATCGTCGCCGGCTGCGCCCGGGGCCGGCGAACCGCCGGGCCGCACGTCGTCCGGCAGCTTGTCGAGCGGCGTGGGCTGATCGTGCACGGTGGTGAAGTCCGGCCCGAGCACCACCTCGACCTCGTGCTCCTCCAGCTCCGGGTCCTCCACCACATCGGCGCCGCCGGTGATGTGGCGCACCACGCGGAGCCCGTACTCGTCCTCGCCCGGCGCATGGCGGACCGTGGTCCGCTCGGGTCGCTCCTCCACTGGGACGTTGCCGGGCTCCCGCAGGTCGAAGCCCACCGCAGCGAACGCCCCCGAGGCGTCGTTGGCGAGGCCGTCCTCGTCGGTCCCGTTGAGCACGGTCAGCCCCACGAGGTCGGGGCTGATGTCACCGGGGTCGAGGCCCCGGAAGATGTTGAGGATCGGGGCGGCTGTGTGGTCGTCGAGCACGACCCGGTCGGGATCCTGGGGATGCTCGAGCACCGGCAGTGGGTGGGTCTCGAGGGCACCGGCGGCGACGTCGCGGAACCGGCCCGCCAGGTCCTCGATGTCGCCCAGGCCGAGCGTGTCGTCGAGCCGGACGCTGTCGACCGCGATGTCGATCATCGACGCCAGCTTCGTCGGGTTCCGGCTCGACTTGAGCTGCTCGAGCGCCTCGGCCACGGCCCGCCGCACGAACACCTGCTGGCGCTCGACCCGGGTGAGGTCGCTGTTGAGCGGGTCGCTCACCCACCGGCCCTCGTTCCTGTACTCGATGTGGCGGGAGCGGACGTATCCGAGCGCCCTCTCGCCCGACAGGCTCACGCAGCCGCGCCGCGTGACGTGCAGCCCCGACCGCCTGTCTCGCACGGGCTGGTCGAACCACAGCGACACGCCGCCGAGCTCATCGACCAGCCGCTCGAACCCGTCGAAGCCGACCTCGACGTAGTGGTGGATGGGGATGCCGAAGTTCTGCCGGATCGTGTCGATGAGCACCTGCTCGCCGTCGTCCATGGAGTACGCAGCGTTGATCATCCCGGTGCGCCCGGTGCCCGCGAGCTGAACCACGAGGTCGCGCGGGAAGGAGACCAGGTCGGCGGTCTCCTCGGCGGGCGTCACCCGGAGCACCATGATCGTGTCGGTGCGCTTGCCTTCGACCCCCTCGCGGTTGTCGCTGCCCACGATGAGGAAGTTCTCGGGGTCACCCGGGGGGGCCTCGTCGATGCCCAGCCCGGTCACCCGATCGACGCTCAGGTACTTCACGAGGACGTACCCGGTCACCGCGGCACCCGACAGCGACACCAGTGCGAGCGTGATGCCGAGGCCCAGGATCACGCGCTGGCGCACCGACCGCGCCACCCGCCGCCTGCCGGCGGGCGCGAGGGCAGCGAAGTGCCGGGGGCTCGACATGAGCCTCTGACATTACTCGGCGGCCAGGAGCTACCGGCGGCGCGCACACGAGCACGCGGCGGCGGGACGCGCGCCGGCCGGTGTCCCGCGACGACCCCGTGGGGTGAGCGTGCGGCGGGCGGAACGGTAGGTTGCGGACATGGCCGTGACCGAGCCCCAGGCCCCCGCCAAGCCCGCCCGCGAACGCTGGTCGTTCCAGTGGAAGGAGCTCTACGCCGAGGTCATCGAGAGCGGGCTCTGCACCGGCTGTGCCGGGTGTGTGATCGCCTGCCCGCACGATGTGATCGGCTACCGGCACGAGCCGGGCGAGTACAAGCCGTTCCACCTCGAGGACGAGCTCGGGCCCGACAACTGCATCCACGGCGAGAAGGGCTGCACCAGCTGCACCCGCGCCTGCCCCCGCTTCCGGGCGTGGGAACCGCAGGCCGACGAGCACCTCTTCGCCCGCGTCCGTGGCGACGACGAGGTGGCCGGCATCTACCAGGACATCCTCCTCACCCGGGCCAGCGACGACATGGTCCACCGGATGGGCCAGGACGGCGGCCTCGTCTCGGCCCTGCTCATCTGGGCGCTGGAGAACGACTACATCGACGCCGCGCTCACCTCGTTCCTCGAGGGCGACGGGCGGACCTGGAAGGCCCGGCCGGGCGTGGCGGCGAGCAAGGAGCAGATCCTCGAGTCGGCCGGCAGCCGGTACACCTACTCGGCGAACACCCTCGCCCTCGGCGAGGCCCTCGAGCGCGGCCATCAGCGACTGGCCCTGGTGGGCATGTCGTGCCAGTCGTCGGTGCCGCCGATCATGTGGAGCCGCAAGGTCGGCAAGGTGTCGAAGCCGTTCCTGTTCAACATCGGGTTGCTCTGCTCGAAGACCTTCGACGACGCGATCTTCGAGGAGCTGTTCTGGACCAAGTACGGGCTCCACATCTCCGAGATCGTGAAGATGAACATCAAGGGCGTCTTCCAGATCTGGATGCGCGACGGTCGCTACCACGAGATCCCGCTGAAGGAGTGCCACGCCTGGACGCGTGAGGGCTGCAACCACTGCCCCGACTTCGCCGCCGAGCACGCGGACATCGCCACGGGCGGCATCGGCAAGGACAACGACTGGACGCTGACGATCGTCCGCACCGACCTCGGGCGCGAGATCATCAGCCGGATGATCGCCGACGGTTCGATCATCGCCCGCCCCGGCGACGAGGACCCCGGGGCCATCGCCCTCATGCGCAAGCTGTCGCTGAAGAGCCGCGAGCGGTGGCCCGGCTTCGCCGTCGACGACCCACGGCCGCCCGGTGCACGGAAGCGGGACGCCGTCGAGCAGGCGGCGTCAGGGAGCTGAGCCGGGGTCGCACTACGAGTTGACGGCCCGGGCTGGGGGCGGCCATTGCCCCGGGCTCACGGGCCGGAACACATCGCGTCGGGAGTGGACCGAGGCGTGGACTCGGCCGGTTCCCGAGGCGTGGGGTTCCGCCGCCCTGGGGCCGAGGTCATGGGTTCCGCATCCGGTACCCATCAGATGTGGCTCCTGTGGGCGGCGTCCAGCGTGCGCCGCCCGGTCGCGCAAGTCCTTGTGGCACCCGTGCGAGCCGACTGGAATTGAACGCGTGTTCGGACCGGTCATGACGAGGGAGGTTGAACCGGTCGACCGGGCCGTCGACGTTCTCGCCGGGCTCGACCCCGACTCCCTGGATGACCTGACCCTGACCACCGCGGTCGCCGAGCTGCGCCGGGTGCGGGCCCGGCTCGACGCGGTGCAGGCCCGGCTGCTCGACGCGCTGGACCGGCGCCGCCCGTGGGCCGAGGGCGGGTACCGCAGCACCGCCGCCTGGCTGGCCGCCTCGGACAACACCGCGGTGGGGGAGGCGCACCGGGATGTGCGCCTGGCCCGCCGGCTGCGCTCGATGCCCGCCACCGCCGCTGCCCTGGCCGCTGGTGACATCACCGCGACCCACGCCCGGCGCCTCGCCGGGCTCGCCGGGCCGGGCACCGCGGCCGCGTTCGCCGGGGCCGAGGAGCTCCTGGTGGGCCAGGCCCGCAGCCTGCGCTTCGCCGATTTCGCCAAGGCGTGCGCCTACTGGGCGCGCCTCGCCCGCCACGACGCCCCCGACCCGGACACAGCAGACCGCGAGCACCGCCACGTGAGCCTGCACGACGGGCTACGCGGCACGGGCCTGCTCACGGGCGAGCTCACCCCCGTGGCCAAGGCCACCGTGCGCGCCGCCCTCGAACGCATCGAGACCGAGCTGTTCGACGCCGACTGGGCCGCGGCCCGGGCCGAACACGGCGAGGCCGCCACCGCCGCCGACCTGGCCCGCACCCCCCGCCAGCGCCGCCACGACGCCCTGGTGGAGATGGCCACCCGCGCCGCCACCGCAGCCCCCGGGGGCCGCCGGCCCGCGCCGCTGGTCAGCGTGCTCGTCGGCTACCAGGCCTTCAACAACGTCTGCGAGCTCGCCGATGGCACCCTGGTGTCCCCCGGCACCGTCGCCTCCCTGCTGGACGAGGCGGTGATCGAACGGGTCGTGCTCGACGGGCCCTCCCGGGTGCTGGACCTGGGCCGGGCCCGCAGCTTCACCGGCGCCGCCCGCCGCGCCGTGGAGATCACCCAACCCCGCTGCGACGGGCCCGGCTGCCACATCCCCGCCCACCGCTGCCACATCGACCACCTCTGGCGCCACGCCGACGGCGGCCCCACCCGGCCCGACAACGGCCGCACCCTCTGCGGCCCCCACAACCGCGACCGCGAACGCCCCCAGCCACGATCCCGCTCCCCGCACCCGCCACCACCCCTCACCCCCGACCAACAAGCCAAAGTGCTCGAGCTGCTCCGCAAACGCATCTGCGACCGCCTCCGCCACGACCCCACCTGGGGCGACCCCTGACGCGGCCGCGGCCTACGGCGGGATCACCCGGCAGGTGACGGCAGGCCGGCCAGCGACCGGGCACGCCGCAGCACCGCGTCGAACATCTCCTCGGTCAGCTTGCCCGTGAAGGTGTTCTGCTGGCTCACGTGGTAGCTGCAGACGATGGTCCGGCCCCCGGTGGCCGCCACCTCGACCCCGTGGCCGAACGCCGGCCGCGGCCGCACGCCCAGCACCGTGCACAGCGCCTGGTAGCCGAACGCACCGAGCGGCACGAAGACGCGCAGGTCGGGTAGCAGGCCGAGCTCCCGCTCGAGCCAGGGCCGGCAGCGGTCGCGCTCGGCCGGCGTGGGCCGGTTGGCGGGCGGTGCACAGCGCACCGGCGCGGTGATCCACGCACCGTCGAGTCGCAGCCCGTCGCCGCGCCTGGTGGAGCTCGGCCGGTTGGCGAACCCCGTGCGCCACAGCGCCGCGTACAGGAAGTCGCCCGAGCGGTCGCCGGTGAACATCCGCCCCGTGCGGTTCGCACCGTGCGCCGCCGGCGCCAGGCCGACGAGCGCCACCCGGGCCGCGGGATCGCCGAATCCCGGCACCGGGCGCGCCCAGTACTCCTCGTCGCGGAACGCCGCGCGCTTCTCCCGCGCCACCTGCTCGCGCCACGCCACCAGCCTGGGGCAGGCCCGGCACCGGGTGATCTCGGCCTCCAACCGGTCGAGCGCACCGGGATCGGGCGGCCCCGTGCGGCCGTCCACCGGTTCCGCGGGAGAATCCACGGACCCGACGATAGGTTGGGCCGGCGATGGCTCGAGCCGACCGCACCGAGCGTTCCGGGACGCGAGCCGACCGGCGGGTGGGCCGGCGGCGTCGGCCCCGACCCACGGTGGTGGTCCTGGTGCGGCACGGGGCCACCGACACGACCGGCCGCGAGCTGCCCGGCCGCGCGCCCGGCCTGCACCTGTCCGAGGCGGGGCGGCGGCAGGCCGACGGCGCCGCCAAGCGGCTGGCCGAGCTGTTCCCGGCCGTGGCGGCCGTCTACTCGTCCCCGCTCGAGCGCACCCGCGAGACGGCGGCACCGATCGCCGACACCACGGGGAACGACATCGTGATCGACGACGGCCTCCTCGAGCTGGACGTCGGCGAGTGGACCGGCATCGAGCTCAAGGTGGCCCGGAAGCGCAAGGAGTGGACGGGCATCCAGCGCTACCCGAGCGGGTTCACGTTCCCGGGCGGCGAGTCGTTCGTGGCCATGCAGGGCCGCATGGTCGGAGCCATGGACCGCATCCGGGCGGACCACGCCGGCGAGGTCGTCGTCGCCGTCTCGCACGCCGACCCCATCCGTGCGGTGGTGGCCCACGCCCTGGGCACCCACCTCGACCTGTTCCAGCGCGTCGTCGTCTCGCCGTGCTCGCTGACCGCCATCGCGTACGGCGACGAGGGGCCCACCGTGCTCACGGTCAACGACACGGGGGCCACGGGCGCGCTGGTCCCGTCGTGACCGTGGGCGAGTCGTACGACTTCCCCGTTGCCGACATCTTCTGGCCCGGCGCCGAGGGTCCCCCGGGCAAGCGGGTGTTCTTCCTCGCCGGCGGGACCGGCGACGAGATGGTCTACCTGCGATGCGAGAAGCAGCACGTGGCCGCCCTGGGCGAGTACCTGCTGGCGCTGATCGACGACCTGTCGCCCGACATCGAGCCCGCCGAGGGGCACGGCTCGGTGACGCCCCTGCCGTTCTCGTGGTCGATCGGGTCGATCGGCGTGAAGTACGACGAGCCGACCGAGCGGGTGGTGGTCGTGGTCGAGGAGCTCACCGACGGCGACGACCCCGCCGTCGCCCGCTTCTGCTTCACGCTGTCCCAGGCCGCCGCGTTCGGCCGGTTCGCGGTCGAGCTGGTGGGGAAGGGCCGGCCCGGCTGCCCGTTCTGCGGCAACCCGCTCGATCCGGAGGGCCACACGTGCCCGAGGATGAACTGACGGGCGACGACGCCGGGGCCGCGGACCCGTCGGGCGACGCGGCGGCCGATCCGGGCGCGGTCCTCGCCGCCCTCCGGGAGGGCGAGGTGGAGGTGCTCGGCCGCATGCCGTGGAGCTCGAACGCGACCCTCCTGGTCGAGGTGCACCACGGCCCCTCGTGCGTGCGCGCCGTCTACAAGCCCCGGCGCGGCGAGCGGCCGCTGTGGGACTTCCCGCCCGGACTCGACCGTCGGGAGGTGGCCGCCTACGAGCTGTCGGCGTGGCTGGGGTGGGACCTCGTGCCCGAGACGGTGCGGCGAGACGATGCCGGGCTGCCCTTCGGCCCCGGCTCGCTCCAGCGCTTCGTCCCCTTCGACGTCGGGGCCCACTACTTCACCCTGCTCGAGGACGCGGCCCGCCACGCCGCGCTGCGGGCCATCTGCTGCCTCGACCTGCTGATCAACAGCGCCGACCGCAAGGGCGGGCACTGTTTGCTGGGCGACGACGGGCGGATCTGGGCCGTGGACAACGGCCTGACGTTCCACTGCGAGACGAAGCTCCGAACGGTCATCTGGGACTTCGCCGGCGACCCGATCGACGAGCCCCTGCTGCGGGGGGTGCGCCGCCTGGCCGAGGACGCCGGGCCCGAGGCCCTGGGCGAGCTGCTGGACGCCTCCGAGCGGACCGCGCTGGCCGCGCGCGCCGAGGCCGTGGCGCGGGCGGGCCGGTTCCCGCACGATCACACCGGACGCCGCCACCCCTGGCCACTGGTGTGACGCGTCACGAGGTGGCGGGTGCAGCGCCGCCGGCCCCGGTTCCCTCGCCGGAGGTGCCTGCCTCTCCGCCGTTGGCCCCGGCCTCGCCGGCACGGACCACGCTGCCGGCGGCGCCGCTCTCGCCGACCACCGTCACCCGCTGTGCGCCGCTGTCGCTGTCGGCCTCGGCGTCGGGCGCCGTGCCCGCGACGTCGATCACGGTGGGGTCCTGCTCGAGCAGCGGCAGTTCCCCGGGCTGCCTCCGATCGAGCCACTCGCCGAACTGGTGCGCCATGAGCGGAGGGCACACGATGAAGCCCTGCGCCAGGTCGCAGCCGAGCGAGACGAGCAGGTCCCAGGTCTCGCGGGACTCCACGCCCTCCGCCACCGTGCGCAGCCCCAGGTCGCGCCCGAGCGAGAGCATCCAGCGGGCGATCGACCGGGCGTTGTCGTCGACCGCCATGCCGGCGACGAACGTCCGGTCGACCTTGATCTCCCCGATGGGCAGGCGCTGCAGGTGCGCCAGCGACGAGTAGCCGGTGCCGAAGTCGTCGCACGACAGGCAGACACCGAGCTCGGACAGCCCGGCGAGGACCTCCGCCGACCGCTTCGTCTCGCTCATCACCATGCTCTCGGTGATCTCGAGGACCAGGGCCGCGGGCGGGATGTCGCTCTCCTCGACGAGCCTGGCGACGTCGTCGACCAGATGCAGGTCGAGGAGGTTGCGTGCCGACAGGTTCACGGCGACCGAGAGATCGAGCCCGAGGTCGCGCCAGGCCCGGCACTGGGCGAGCGAGCTGCGCATCACCGCCATCGTCAGCGTGCGGATGTCGCCCGTGTGCTCGGCGACACCGATGAACTCCGACGGGCGGACCCGTCCGAGGCGGGGGTGGTTCCAGCGCACCAGGGCCTCGGCGCCGCGCACCACCCCGGTGGCCATCTCCACCTTCGGCTGGAAGCAGACGTCGAGGTCACCGACCTCGAGGGCCTCGCGCAGATCGGCACCGAGGGCGAGCCGCCGGGGCGTGGCGGGATCGTGCACCGGGTCGTAGATCTCCCATCCGGTGCGGTGGCGCCGGGCGGCGTCGGCGGCGATGTGCGCGCGCTGGACGAGCGACGGCACGTCGATCGCGTGCTCGGGGTAGACGGCCACTCCCACGTTGAGACCCAGGGCCAGCAGCACGCCCTCGGTCTGGAACGGCGGGTCGAACCCGGCCATCAGCAGGCGGGCCGCGCTCACGGCCTCGTCGATGTCGACGTCCCGGAGCAGGATCGCGAACTGCTCACCTCCCAGCCGACACACGACCGAGCCCTCGGGGACCAGCCGCTGGACCCGGGCGCACGCCTGCCGCAGCAGCTCGTCGGCGCTCCGGTGCCCGAACGCGTCGATCACCTGGCTGAACGAGTCGAGATCGACGACGAGCAACCCCAGGCGGCCGCGTGCCGCGTAGCTCTCCTCGATCGCCTCCTCGAGCAGCTCGATCAGCTGGACCCGGTTGGGCAGGCCCGTCAACTGGTCGTGGAGCGCCTGGTGGGCGCGCTGTGCCGCCTCGCGCTCGAGGCGGGTGAACAGAACGCCGTTCTCGATGGCGATCGACGCGTGGTGTGCCAGTGCGCCGAGGTGGCGCGCGTGGGCGTCGCCGAACCCGGTGGTGACCCGACGGCGGGCCTGGCTGACCACGAGCACGCCGGTCACCCGGCCGTCGGCGTTGGTGATCGGCGCGGCGAGCGCGCTGGCCGAGCGCAGGTCGTCGGCGAGCCAGCGGGGGCCCTGGTCACTGCGCACGCGGCGGGGCACCATCCGGGGCACGAGGGCACGGAGATCGCGCAGGTACTCCTCGAGCGGTATCTCGGTGGTGGTGATGCCGCGGGACGACAGCACCCGCTGGCTGGCGTGGTCTCCCTCGGAGAGCGGCGCCAGCAGCAGCACGGCCTGGTCGGCCCGGAGCAGCGACCGTGCACCGTGGAGGACCGAGGCGCCGACCTCGGCCAGGTCCACCGAGCGGACCACACCCTGCGCGAACTCGTGCAGCGCTTCCAGCCGGCGGTGGCGCTCCGAGACACCCGTGTAGAGCCGGTTCGACAGCAGCGACGACACGACGATGGCGCTGAGGAGCAGGCCGACGTGCGGGTGGTCCCACAGCGCCACGGTGAGACCGCTGCCGATGGCCGCGTTCAGGACCGCTGAACCCGTGCCCGACAGGGCCGTCCCCCCCACCGCCCGCCAGCCCGGCCACCCTGCCAGCGCACCCACCACGAGCGCATAGGCGGCCTGGGCGACCGACCACGAGGTGAACAGGCCTGCGAGGAGGGCGAAGGTGGTCTGCACCCCCACGCCGTGGGCGTTGCCCAGCACCAGGTCGAAGGCGAGCACCGCCGCCGAGGTCTTGACCGCCACGACCGAGAGCTCGTAGAGCGACTCGCTCGGCCGGCGGTGCCGCGTCAGAATCAGCACCAGCGCCACGCCGCCCATGCGGGCGACGGTGAGCGTGAGCGGATCGGTGTAGAGCAGCCCCACGGCGAGGGGCACGAACGACAGCGTGTGCCCCCATGCCGCCGCCTGCTGGCGCTCGACCCAGATCGCGTAGGCCTGGCACGCCGCGAAGGCCACGGCGAGCCACCAGGCCGAGACCTCCATCGGCAGGTCGTCCGGCCGGTCGCGCCCGGCCAGCACCACGACGTGGATGACCGCCGTGAGGATGGCGGCCCCGCCCGTCAGCGCGCTCAGTTTGGTGAAGATGCGCCGCGACCGGAGCGGTCTGGACACCGAACGCTGTCGCGGCCGATCGGCCGGCACGGACGTCTCCCCCTCTGTCCCCGGGAAGCCCCCGGGGAACGGTGCACCACGGCGGCGCAGGAGGTCAAGGGTTCCGGCGTTCTGGCAGCGCTCGCTTCGGCCATCCGCACACCCCGCTGCCAGAAGCGGACGTGGCGGTCGACCGGGCCGGCGTAGTGGTCAGCGGCCCTCGAGCGCCTCGATCAGCTTCGGCACGACCTTGTGGACGTCACCCACGATGCCCAGATCCGCGACCGAGAAGATCGGCGCGTCCGGGTCCTTGTTGATGGCGATGATGTTCTTCGAGCCCTTCATCCCCACCAGGTGCTGCGTGGCGCCCGAGATGCCGGCCGCGACGTACACGGTCGGCTTGACGACCTTGCCGGTCTGGCCGACCTGGTAGCTGTACGGCACCCAGCCGGCATCGACGATCGCCCGGGATGCGCCCGGGGCACCCTTCAGCGCCTTGGCCAGCTGCTCGATCATCTCGTACTTCGCCGCCTCGCCCAGCCCCCGGCCACCGGACACCACGATGTCGGCCTCGTCGAGCTTGGGGCCCGTGGCCTCCTCGACGTGCCGGTGCTCCACCGTGGCCGCGGGCACCTCCGGCACCTCGATGGTGACCACCTCGGCGGGCCCGCCGCCGGACTCCTCGGCCGCGAACGACTTCGGCCGCATCAGCGCGATGTGAGGGGCGGGCGCGGTGAACCGGGTGCGCACCAGCTTCGTGCCGCCGAACACCGGCTCGGTCACCACCACCGTGTCGCCGTCCAGCTCGATGTCGGTGTTGTTGGTGATGACGGGCCTGTCGACGGCCACCGACAGGCGGGCCGCCACGTCGCGCCCGTCGTAGGTGGTTCCCAGCATGACGAGGTCCGGCTCGTTCCCGTCGGTCACCTGCTTGGCCAGGGCGGCGGCCAGCGGGGCGCCCGGCAGCTTGCCGCCGAGGTCGCCGGTGGTCAGCACCCGGCTCGCGCCGTATGCACCGAGCGCGGGGGCGATGGCGTCGGCATCGGCACCGCTGTGGACGGCTTCGACGGTGTCGCCCAGCTCGCGGGCCTTGGTGAGCGTCTCGAGCGTGATCGGCGCAACCGTGCCGTCGGCCGCCTCGGCGTGGACCCAGATGCGGTTGAGAGCCATGGTCGGTCGTCGTCTCCTGTTCTCGTTCGCCCCGGGCGCTCAGATGACCTTGAGGCCCTCGAGGTACTCGACGATGCGCGTGTGGGCCTCGCCGTCGTCCTCGATGATCTCGCCGGCCTCGCGGGCCGGAGCGTCGTCGACGGCCACGATCTCCTGGCCGGCACCCGCGGCGCCCACGGTGGCGGCGTCGATGCCGAGATCGCCCAGCGTGAGCTGGTCGACGGGCTTGGACTTCGCCGCCATGATGCCCTTGAAGCTCGGGTAGCGGGGCTCCACCACGCCGGCGGTCACCGACACGACCGCGGGCAGAGGCGACACCACCTCGTCGTAGCCGAGCTCGGTCTGGCGCTGCACCTTCACGCCCCCGTCGGCGACCTCGATGTGCTTGGCGAAGGTCACCGACGGCAGCCCGAGGAGCGCGGCCACCTGCTCGGGCACCGTCCCGGTGTAGCCGTCGCTCGACTCGGTGGCGGCGAGCACCAGGTCGGGCTCGGCCCGCTTGATCGCGGCGGCCAGCACCTTGGCGGTGTCGAGCGCACCGGCACCGGAGAGGGCCTCGTCCGAGATCAGGATCGCCTTGGCTGCGCCCATGGCGAGGGCCGTGCGCAGGCCGGAGGTCTCGTTGCCGGGGACCATGGAGACGAGGGTGACCTCGCCCTCACCGGCGGCGTCGACGAGCTGCAGTCCCATCTCGACGCCGTAGCTGTCGGATTCGTCCAGGATCAGCTTGCCGCTGCGATCGAGCGTGTTGTCGGTCTCGAGCTTTCCCGGCTCCGCCGGATCCGGGATCTGCTTCACGCACACGACCACGTTCATGGGCGCCCATGCTGCCCGGCAATTCGCGAGGGGTCCAAATCGCGGAGGGCGCGAGTGACCGCGCGGTAACTTCCATCCGCCCGCCTCGCAGCACCCGCCGGTGGGCCGCACCCACGGCGGGGCCGGCCCACCGGTGGGGTATGGTCGCCGCCGCCGTGAAGCTCCTCCTCCTGGTCAACTCGTCGGCGTCGTCGGTGACGCCACGCGGCCGGGTCGTGATCGGCAAGGCCCTCTCGGCCGACCACGACGTGACGGTGGCCGAGACCAGCCGGCGCGGGCACGCCACCCGGCTCGCGCAGGGGGCGGCCGCCGGCGATGTCGACGCCGTGGTGGCGCTCGGCGGCGACGGCACCCTCAACGAGGCCGCCAACGGCCTGGCCGGCACCCGCTGCGCCCTCGCGCCGCTGCCGGGCGGGTCGACCAACGTGTTCGCCCGCACGATCGGCCTGCCCAACGACCCGGTCGAGGCCACGGGTGTGCTGCTCGACGCGCTGACCCGCCGCTCGATCCGGCGGGTGGGGCTGGGGTCGGTCAACGCCCGGTACTTCCTGTTCCACGTCGGCGTGGGCTTCGATGCCGCCGTGGTCGAGCAGGTGGAGCGCCGCTCGGGGCTCAAGCGCTACGCCGGCCACCCCCTGTTCATCTTCGCGGCGTTCGACACCTGGGTGCGCCACTACGACCGCAGCCGCCCCCGGTTCGCCGTGCACCACGCCGACGGCACGGTCGTCGACGACGCCTACCTGACGATCGTGCTCAACACGAACCCGTACACGTACCTCGGGAACCGCCCGCTCGAGCTGGCGCCCGAGGCGACACTCGACCGCGGTCTGGCGGCGATCACCCTGCGGACGATGGCCTTCGGGCGCACGCTGCGCATCGTCGGCTCGGCCCTCGGGAGCGGACGGGCACTCCGGCGCAGCCGGTGGGTGGACCACCGCACCGACCTCCCCGAGCTGACCGTGCGGGCTTACGGACCGGTCCCCTACCAGGTGGACGGCGACCACCTCGGCGACGCCGAGGTGCTGCACTTCCGCCACGAGCCCGAGGTCCTCGACCTGGTCGTCCCGGCCTAGCACCGGGCCCGCCGGCTAGTGCCCCGCAGGATGCCGGCCCAGGGCGGCCAGCGCCACGTCGGGGGTGTTGGTCACGATGCCGTCGACGCCCGCCTCGGCCAGCAGGCGGATCCGCTCGGGGTGGTCGCAGGTCCACGTGTTCACGGCCAGGCCGGCGTCGTGGGCGCGCTCGACGACCGCCGGGGTGACGGCGCTGTGGTGCGGGTGGATCGCGCTGTGCCCGTGCCCGGCAGCCTCGGCGACGGTGGCGGCCCCCTCGTCGTCACCCACGCCGATCACCAGCCAACCGGTCGCGAGCCCGGGCGCGAGCTCGCGCACCAGGTCGAGGGTCGGCCGGTCGAAGCACGAGACGAGGAAGCTCTCCCGCTCGGCGACCGGCCGGGCCATCAGCGCCTCGGCCACCGCGGACGCGAACGCCCCGGTGGCGTCGTGGTCGACGTCCCCGGGCCAGTTCTTGATCTCGACGTTCACCAGTTCGAGGCCGCGACAGGCGTCGAGCGCGACGTCGAGCACCGCCACGTCGGGTGGGAGCTCCCGGCGGCCGTCGAGGGCCAGGAGAGCTCGGCCGTCGGGCAGGTGGGGATCGTGGCAGACCGCCAGCGTGCCGTCGCCGGTGCGGCGGACGTCGAGCTCGACACCGTCGGCCCCCAGCGCGATCGCCGTGGTGAAGGCGACCACCGTGTTCTCCGGGGCGGCGGCGGATGCCCCCCGGTGCGCGATCACCAGCGGCACGAAGTTCTTCTTTCGTTCAGCAAAAAATTCCTTGCCGTTCACGAGCGACCCCCAGTATCGTTGCCGCGTCGCAGCCACACGCGAACCGTTGCCGTACGCGGTGGCATGTGAAACTCGTCACAATTCCCGGACCCGAAACCGCCGTGGAGGTCCCGTGGCCCTGACGCAGAGCCGCAGTCTGTCCCTGTCCGTCGAGCGCGATGACTGGCGCGAGCACAGCGCCTGCCGCGACACCGATCCCGATCTCTTCTTCCCCGTCGGCACCACCGGCCCGGCGATCGAGCAGATCGAGAACGCCAAGGCCGTGTGCCGCACGTGCGACGTACAGCGGCAGTGCCTCGAGTATGCGCTGGTCACGAACCAGGACAGCGGCATCTGGGGCGGCACCTCCGAAGAGGAGCGACGTGCCCTCCGGCGCCAGTGGGTGGCCCGCCGCCGCCGGGCGAGCGCCTGAGCGCACCGCGCACAACCGCACCGGGCGGCGCCGCAGCCCGCCACCGAACCCCCGCACCACGGCCCCGGTCACCCGGGGCCGTCGTCGTGGCCTGTCCGGACCGGCACGACGAGCGACACCTCGGTTCCCGGACGATCCCCCTGGCCCCCACCCGGCGCCACTGCGATCTCTCCCCCCAGCTCGCTCGTCACCAACGCCCGCACGATCGACAGCCCGAGCCCCCTCGACGAGCCGAGCCGGAACCCCGGCGGCAGGCCCACCCCGTCGTCGGTGACCCGCATCCAGAGCCGGCGCCCCGCACGCTCGATCTCGACCACCACCTGACCGGGCTCCTCCCTCAGGTCGAGGTGCCGCGGGTAGGCATGGTCCACCGCGTTCTGCAGCAGCTCGTTCAGCACCACGGCGAGCGCGGTCGCGATGCCCGCCGGCAGGACGCCCCCGTCACCCTTCACCTCGAAGCGGATGGGGTGCTCGGGTGAGATCATGCTGTCGGCCACCATCGCCACCACGGGCTTGGCGATGTCGACGAACGGCACGTCGTCGCCGGCCTCTCGCGACAGGATCTCGTGCACCAGCGCGATCGACCGGATGCGCCGGACAGACTCCTCGATCGCCAGCTTGGCCTCCTCCTGCTCGAGCCGGCGGCCCTGCAGGCGCAGCAACGACGAGATCGTCTGCAGGTTGTTCTTCACGCGGTGGTGGATCTCGCGGATGGTCGCGTCCTTCGACAGCAGGAGGAGGTCGCGGCGGCGCACCTCGGAGATGTCGCGCAGCAGCACCACCGCACCGGTGACGGCCCCGTGATCGAGCAGCGGGATCCCTCGCATGAGCGCGGTGACGTCGAGTCCGCGGTGGATCTCCTCGGTGACCGGTGCGGCGATGGCGAACGCGGTCCGCACCACCGACTCCTCCAGCCCCAGGTCGGAGAAGCGCAGCCCCTCCGCGTTCGCGTGCACGCCCAGGCGGTGCAGCGTCGAGACGGCGTTCGGCGACGTGTACTCCACCCGGCCGGAGGCGTCGAGCACGATCACGCCGTCGCCGACGCGCGGCGCCTCCTCGCTCTCCGTGTCCTCGGCGTCGAACGGGAAGTCACCGTTGGCGATCATCCGGGCGAACCGGTTGAACACGTCCACGTAGGTGCGCTCGAGCTCGCCCGGCTGCCGGCCGAACGACGGGGTCGTCTCCCGGGTCAGCACCGCGATCACCTCCCCGTGGTGCCGCACCGGGATGCAGAGGACCCGCACGCGCTCCTTGAGCGGCGAGATCGTCGCCTCGCCCTCGATGATCTCGCCGAGCCGGTAGCACCGGGCCACCAGGGGCCGGTCCTCCTCCTCGAGCACGGTCCCCACCCAGTCGGCCCGGTAGACGGTCTGGGCGGTGGTCGGCCGCACCTGCGCCAGCACGACGAACCGACTCGGGTCCTTGGCGGGCGTGTCGCCGACCACCCCGAACAGCAGCAGGTCGGCGAAGCAGAAGTCGGCGAGCAGGCCCCAGCTCGCCGCCAGACGTTGCAGGTGGGCCACGGCGCCCGGCTCCAACCAGGTGAAGAAGCGGGCGAGCTCGGGCAGGCTGGCCATCGCGAACGATTGTGGCCCCTCGGTACGGAGCCGATGTGTGCGGCTCGTCGCTCGTGCCTCGCGCACCGTTCCTCGCACGCTCAACGACGGAGGGACTCGCCCACGTCGAGCAGGCCGGCCACGTCGGTGATGTCGCGGTCGGCGTAGGGCACGGTCGCCACGATCTCGGTGCGGCCGGCGAGCTCCGCCCGCTGCTCGGCCTCCCGCGTGGCCACCACCTGGAAGTTGAGGAAGCTCTCCCCCACCTCGCGCAGCACCCGCGCCACCTGGGCCGGCTCGCCGTCGACCGTGGCACCGTCCCCGGAGCCGCGGGCGAGCCGCTCTGCGAGCGCGTCGGCGTCGGCGCACAGCCGCTTGGCCGAGGAGGTCGCCTCCCGGTCGAGGAACCAGTCGGGCAGCACCTTGTTCAGCACGATCGCACCGAGGTTCAGCTTGCGCTGGTGAAGGGCATCCACGAAGAACTCGGCCTCGCGGGCCGGTGCGGCCTCGAGCGTCGAGACGACCACGAAGGCGGTCCGCCGGTCGGCGAGCGTGCGGGTCACGGCCTCCGCCCGTTCGACGAACCCCTCGTACATCGTCTGGAACAGCAGGAAGAACTCGGCGATGTCCTGCAGGAACTGGGTGCCCAGGATGCGGTCGGCAACCGTGTAGAACGGCCGCGAGGCCATCGACACCACCCGGCTGCGCGACGGCACCGTGAGCCAGCGGAGCAGGCGGCTCGAGAAGAAGTCGGCCATGCGCTCCGGTGCCTGCAGGAAGTCGATCGCGCTGCGGGTCGGCGGGGTGTCGACCACGATCAGGTCGTAGCGACCGGACGCATGGATCTGGTAGAGCCGCTCCATGGCGATGTAGTCGTGGCTCTGCACGAACCGGCCGGTGATGTTCGTGTAGAGCGGGTTCGCCAGGATGGCCTCGCACGTCTCCCGGTCGGGGGCGTGCGAGCGGACGAGCTCGTCCCAGGACTGCTTGGTGTCGAGCATGGCCGCCCACAGCTCGCCCCGGGGCTCCACGCCGGCATCGGTGAACAGCTGGGCGGGCACCCGCGTCTCGACGTTCCCGAAGCGCTCCAGGCCCAGCGCGTTGGCCAGCCGGCGGGCGGGGTCGACGGTGATGACGAGGACCTTCCCGCCCAGGTGTGCGGCCGCCGCGGCACCGGCGGCGGCCGCCACGGTGGTCTTGCCCACGCCACCGGAGCCGGTGCAGATCACGATCTCGCGGGCCGCCAGCAGCTGCTCGAACGACGCCACGGGGCGGGTGCCGGCCGGATCGCGGGCCACGATCAGTACCCCAGCTCCGCGCCGAGGGCCTCGGCGATCTGGTGGGTGGCCCGGACACCGTGGCTGCGCTGGAACAGCTCGGGCACGTAGACCAGCTCGACACCGGGGCGCAGCCCCTCGCGCAGCGTGGCGAGGTGCCCGGCGCGGGTGCGGCGGAGCTTGACCGCGAGCTCGGCCCCGTCCAGCAGCGGGGCCACCGGCCCACCCACGGCCGCCGCGAGCGAGCCGGTGGCCCCGGGCTCGCGCAGCGCGTGGAACACCTCCTCCTCGCCGCGGCCGAACAGCTCGGGCAGCACGCGGTTGGCCACCACCGCCGCCAGGTCGACCACGGTCTCGGTGCGGAGGCGCTCGGCGAGCTCGAGCGTCTCGGTCACGGGCATCTCCTCGGGCGTGGCGACCACCACGACGCCGGACCGGGCGGGGTCGCCGAGGATGTCGATCATCCACCCCGTCTGCTCACGCACCAGCCCGACCCTCACCAGCTCCTTGATGGCCTGGGGCGCCGCGAGCTGGCCGACGATGTGACCCGTGGCGGGCGCATCGGCGACCACCAGGTCGTAGGTCCCCTCGCGTGCCTCGTAGGCCAGCTTGCCGACGATGAGGATCTCCTTGACCCCGGGCGCGGCGTTGGCCACGAAGTCGAAGGTGCGCGCCAGCGGGCCGAGCCGAGCCAGCAGGGGGACCTTGAGCTGCAGGCGGAGGTACTCCCGCAACGACGCCTCGGTGTCCATGGACATCGCCCACAGCCCGGGGGCCACCTCGCGTCCCTCGAACGTGGTGGGCCCCGTCTCGAGGGACCCGGCCAGGTCGCCCTTCCCGTCGATGTCGCAGACCAGCACCCGCTTGCCCTGCGACGCGGCCAGGTGCCCGAGCGCGGCGGCGACGCTCGTCTTGCCGACGCCACCCTTCCCGGTGACGAACAGCAGCTTCCGGTCGAGGAGCGTGGTGGCCATGCCGGTGTGCCGGTGCCGCCGGGCGGTGGGATCGACCCGGAGCCGGGTCAGCCGCCGAAGCCGATCCGCCGCCCGCCCTGCGACGTCCCGATCTCGATGTACGCGAGCTTGTCGACGGGCACACCGTACTGCCGGCCCCTGCGATCGGTGAGCCACAGCGTCCCACCGGCGGCGAAGGCGGCATCGACGTGCTTGCGCACCGCGTCCGCGTCGGTGTCGTCGGCCAGCATCACCTCGAGCTCCTTGGGCGCGTTCCTCACCCCGATGCGGACGTCCACCTGTTCCTCCTGTGTCGAGCGGCCGTCATCGTACGGTGCCGCCGCCGCGTTCCACGACAGGCGCGCGCCGCGCCCGGGGGCCGGTTCCGGTCACGCCGCCCTCGCGGAGCGCCGGGCGGGTCGCCGATCAGCTGATGCGCAGCTCGGAGCGGTAGATCCGCGTCGGCGCGAGCTCCACGTCGATCGTCTCGGCGATGCGGGCGAAGGCCCTGCTCGCCTCGCCGTCAGGTTCGAGCGACACGATCGGCGCCCCGGCGTCGCCGCCCTCGCGCAGGGCGGGGACCAGCGGGACCTGGCCGATCAGCGGCACCCCGAGGCGCTGCGCCAGCACCTCGCCACCACCGGCTCCGAACAGCTCGTAGCGCTTGCCGTCGTCGCCGGTGAACCACGACATGTTCTCGATGACGCCCTTCACCTCGAGGTTCACCTTCTGCGACATGAACGCCGAGCGCTGCGCCACCCGCTGGGCCGCGGGCTGCGGCGTGGTCACCACGTACACCTCGGCACGGGGGAGGAACTGGGCGAGGCTCAGCGAGATGTCGCCCGTCCCCGGCGGGAGGTCGACCACCAGGAAGTCGGGGTCGTCCCAGTAGACGTCGGTGAGGAACTGCTCGAGCGCCTTGTGCAGCATCGGGCCCCGCCAGATGACCGGCTGGTCGTCGGCGGCGAAGAACCCCATCGAGATGCAGCGCACGCCGTGCGACTCCGGCGGCACGAGCATCTGGTCGATGACCACCGGGGCGTGGTCGACACCCAGCATGCGGGGGATCGAGAAGCCCCAGACGTCGGCGTCGACGACCGCCACGCTGTGGCCCCTCTCGGCCAGCGCCACCGACAGGTTGGTCGTGACCGACGACTTGCCGACCCCGCCCTTGCCCGACGCCACCAGCAGCACGCGCGTCCGGCTTCCCGGGTCGGCGAACGGGATGGCCCGGCCCTCGGCGTGCCCGTGGGCGTGCTGCGAGCCCGCGGTGGCCGCCGGGTCGCCGTGCAGCCGGGTGCGCAGCTCGGCGCGCTCCTCGTCGGTCATCACCGTGAAGTCGAGGGCCACGTCGTCGACGCCGTCGAGCCCACGGACCGCCGAGGTCACGCGGTTCTGGATCTCGTTGCGCAGCGGGCAGCCAGCCACGGTGAGCGCAACAGTGACTGCGACCTGTGGTCCATCGACGGCGATGCCCCGGACCATGCCGAGGTCGACGATGCTGCGGTGCAGCTCGGGATCCTGAACGGGGCGCAGGACGTCGAGGATCTGGTCTTCGGAGACGGGCATGCAGGAGCTCCCGGAACGGCGCAGGGATTATCACTACGGCGATAGGTAGAATACCGGCCGTGGACCGACCGCCCCTGTCCCCGACCGATTTCGCATCGGTCGTCACGGCGATCACCTCGGCGTTCGGCGACCCCACGCGGCGGGAGATCTACCTCTTCGTCCACGGGCACGACGACGGCGTGACCGCATCGGCCGTGGCCGAGCGGTTCGACCTCCACCCCAACGTCGCGCGGCACCACCTCGACAAGCTGGTCGCCGGCGGGTACGTCGAGGTGGCGGCCACCCGGGCGCCCGGGGCCGGCGCCGGCCGCCCGTCGAAGCGCTACCGGGTCGTGGCCCCCGACATCGCACTCGACCTGCCGCTCCGCCACGACGACGTGCTCGTGGAGCTGCTCGGGAGGGCGCTCGCCGAGCTCGGCCCCGTCCGCGCCGAGAAGCTGGCCGAGACGGTCGGTGTCGACTACGGCCGGGCCATGGCCAGCGCGATGTCGCCCGGGTCGGGCGGGCACCGGTCGTTCCAGGCCGCGCTCCACGCCGCGGCCGACGCCCTCACCGCCCACGGCTTCGCCGCCCACGCCGAGCGCGACGGCGACGAGCTGCGCATCGTCAGCGAGCACTGCCCGTTCGGCGGGGCGGCCATCGAGCATCCCGTGATCTGCGCGGTCGACCGCGGCATGGTCCGCGGCATGCTCGAGTCGCTCTACGGGCACCAGCTCACCACCGAGACCGCCCTGTCGCTCCCCACCGGCGCCGCCCACTGCGAGACCGCCGTCCAGGGAGCCTGAGAGCGCGGGACGGCGGCCGCCCTTCCCTTCCCCTCCCCCCGGGGCGGCTGCCTCCCGCTTCATCGGAGCCGGCGCGGACAGGAGACCGTGAGGAGGCCGTGACCACGTGGTTAGCGTGACACCGTGACCGCCACCCGCTCGTACCTCGACCACGCGTCGAGCTCCCCGCTGCGGCCGGAGGCCCGGGCCGCGCTGGTCGATGCCCTCGACCTCGCCGGCGACCCGGGGCGGATCCACACCGAGGGCCTGCTGGCCCGCACCGCCCTCGAGACGGCCCGCGAGCAGGTCGCGACGCTGCTCGGCGCCCGGAGCCGCGAGGTGGTGCTCACGAGCGGCGCGACCGAGGCGATCGCGGCCGCCTGCTGGGGCGCCGCCGAGCGGGGGCCGCACCAGGTGGTCACCGCGGTCGAGCACTCGGCGGTGCGCCTGGCCGCCGCCCGCCACGGCGAGGTGAGCGTCGTCGGGGTCGACGGGCGGGGGCGGGTGGACGCCGACGAGGTGCTCGCCGCCGTCCGGCCCGACACGGCCGCCGTCCACGTGCAGTGGGGCAACCACGAGGTCGGCACCACCCAGCCGGTCGCCGACGTGGTCGCCGGGTGCCGGGAGCGGGGCGTGCTCGTGCACGTCGACGCCGCGCAGGCGGCCGGGCGGGAGCCGATCGGGTTCCGCGAGCTGGGTGCGGACCTGCTGTCGGTAAGCGGCCACAAGCTCGGCGGACCGCGGGGCACCGGTGCGCTGCTCGTGCGCCGCGGTCTGCGCCTCCGGCCCCTCCTGGTGGGGGGCGACCAGGAGCGGGCCCGGCGGGCGGGGCTGGAGAACCTGGCCGCGGTGGCGGGGCTCGGCGCCGCCTGCGCCGCGCTCGCCGCCGGCGACCGCTGGCGCCGCGAGGCCGCGGAGCAGCGGCGCCTCAGCGAGCGGGTGCTCGCGACCACGGCGGGCATCGACGGGGTGCGACGATACGGCGACCCCGTCGACCGGCTGCCCCACATCGCCTGCCTGGGCATCGACGGGGTCGAGCCCCAGGCCGTGCTGCTCGGGCTCGACCGGGCGGGCATCGCCGCCCACTCCGGCAGCGCCTGCTCCTCCGAGTCGCTCGAGCCGTCGCCGGTGCTCGAGGCCATGGGGCTCGACGCGCACCACAGCCTGCGGGTCTCCGTGGGCTGGTCGAGCACCGACGCCGACATCGACCGGTTGCTCGACGCCCTGCCCACGGTGGTGGCCGACCTGCGGGCGCTCGCCCGGGCGTGAGGAGGCCCAGACCCGGCGGATGGCATCATCGACCGGTGCCGCGCCCACTCCCTCCCGGGGCCCCGCACGCGGGGGCGCCCCGGTGACGCTGTACGTCGTCCGCCACGCCCACGCGGGCAGCCGCGCCTCGTGGGACGGTCCCGACCGCGACCGTCCCCTGAGCGCGACCGGCCGGAAGCAGGCGGCGGCGCTCGCCGGCCTGCTGGTCGATGCCCGCGTCACCCACCTGGTGAGCAGCCCGACCGCGCGCTGCACCGAGACGCTGGAGCCCGCCGCGACCTCGCTCTCGCTCGCGATCACCACCGACGCCCGGCTGCTCGAGGGGGCCGACGTCGAGGGCACGCTGGAGCTCGCCGACGAGCTGCGGTCGCGTGGCGCGGTGGCAGCGCTGTGCAGCCACGGCGACGTCATCCCCGAGCTGCTCCGGTCGCTCGTGGCGACCGGGACCCGCTTCACCGATCCGCTGGTCTGGCCGAAGGCGTCGACCTGGGTGATCACCTCGACCGACGGCGCCTGGACGACGGCCCGCTACATCGCCCCGCCGGAGATCTGACCGGTCGGGCCCCGCGCCCGTGACCGGTCGCATCCTGAGGGGCTCCGCCGCCGCCGCCGGGCGGGGGTCAGCACTGGCCGGCCTCGACCCGCTGGCGCAGCCCGTCGGTGAGCCCGGTGATCTCCGGCGGCGGATCGAGCTGCTCGAGCCGGTCGAGCTCCAGCCGCGCGGTGTCGGGCCGGCCCAGGTCGCAGAAGACGACCGCGAGGAACGCGTGCGGCTCCGGCGTCTCGGGATCGGTCCTCGCCGCGTCGATCAACGTCACGACCCCGTCGCCGTCCCCCGACCGGTACTGGAACCAGCCCTTGTACGCCATGGCCTCGGCGTTGTCCGGCTGCTCCGCCAGCAGCTCGTCGATGAGCCGGACGGCCTCGCCGTACCGACCCTCGCTCGCCGCGGCCACGGCGCGAGCCAGCTCGGGGTCGGTCTGCCCGCCGGCCGGCGCCTGCGGGGCCTCCCCGACCTGGGTCCGCGACGGCTCCCGGATGCCGCCGGTGAGCTCGTCGCCGCTGTCGCGCCGGCCCGCCGCCTGGGCCACCAGCACGCCGGCGAGCACCGCGAAGAGCACAACGGCCGCCGCAACGGCGAGCAGCCGCCCCGGCGAGCGCGGCGGTCGGGCGGCTGCGAGCTGCGCCTCGTGCGCCTCGATGGCCCGGATCACCCGGGCCGCGCGCGCGGTGTAGTCGTCCTTCAGCGTGGCGTAGTCGTGGTCGTCGACGTCACCGGCCGCGTGCTCACGCTCCAGGTCGTCGAGCGACCGGAGCAGGAAGTCCCGTTCCTCCTCGAGCAGGGCCAGGCTGTCGGGGTCGAGCCGCGGGGTGGTGGGCGCGGTCACACCGTCTCCTCGGCGGCATCACCCTGGGCCGCCCCGTCGCCCAGCGCGGTGCGCACCAGCTCGCGATCGGCCGCGGTCGCCCGCGACGCCCCGCCGGCGCGCCACCGCCAGAACGCGTAGCCCACGCCGGCGAGGCCGAGCACCAGCGCGACCACCGGAAGGATCCAGACGAGGCCGACCACCCCGGAGCTCTCCGGGGTGAGCAGCACCTCCTCGCCCCACGAGTCGGCGAGCTCGGCGCGGATCTGCTGGTCGGACGCCCCCTCGGCGATGCGGTCGTCGATGTAGCTGCGGATCCCCCGCGACGCGGGTGCGTCGGAGTCGGCCACCGACTGGCCGTCGCACACGGGGCAGGCCACCTGCCCGGCCAGGTCGCGCGCCCGCTGCTCGGGCGTTTCCGGCCCGCCGTCGGCTTGCAGGCCGCCCACCAGGGCGACGGCCAGCACCACCGCCATGACCAGCCAGCCGGCGAGGCGGAGGCGCCCGACGCCGCCGGTCACGACGGCTCCTCCGGCGGTCGCTGGAAGCGGGCGATCGCGTCCTCGAGGCCCTGGCGGGTGACCCCTCCGGTGATCTTGGCCACCACCTCGCCCGAGGGCGCCACGACGTAGGTCTCGGGCACCTTCGGCACGCCGTAGGTGGTCACGATCCGCCCGTTCTCGTCGAGCACGACCGGCCAGTCGCCCCCGTTGCGCTCGAAGAACTCGCGGGCGGTGTCCGGCTCGTCTGACTCGTCGAACAGCACGCTCACCAGCGCGGCGTCGCCGGTGTCCCGGTGGGCGTCGTCGAACGCCTGGAGCTCCGGGTGCTCCCGGATGCAGGGCACGCACCAGGTGGCGAAGAAGTTCACCACCACCCAGCGGCCCCGGTGGTCGGCGATGTCGAACGATCCCCCGTCGAGGGTGTCGCCGGCGAGCGGCGGGGCCGTCCTGCCCAGGAGCGGGCTGGACCCCTGGCGGTCGGTCGCCGGCTCGCGGGTGGCCAGCAGGGCCACGAACCCGGCCGCCAGCAGGGCGACGACGATCGAGACCACCAGGCCCGTGCGGGGCCGCGACCGCCGGCCCGAGCGGCCCTCGACCGCCTCGGCCTCACCGTTCCCCAGCTCCCGAGCGGCGTCCAGCTGCTCCGTCATCGGTCGAGCTCCGGGGTCGGCGAGCGCGTGGGCCGGGCCCCTGCGGTCACCCCGTCGGCCTCGGGCGCCCCGTCGGGCGTCGCGTCCAGGTCGCCGGCCGTGCCGTCCTGGTCGGTGGGTGCGCCAGCGCCCACCGGCACCCGCTCGGCAGCGTCCGGGGCGGGCGTCACCGCCGGGCCGGGTCGCGGGCGGCTCGCTGCCTCGGGCACCGGTGCCGACACCGGGTCGATCGGGTTGCGCCGCCGGCCGGGGAACGCGGCGAGCGCCGCGCCGGCGGCCATGACGCCGCCACCGATCCACAGCCACATCACCATCGGCTGCACGATCACCCGCACGACCACCCGGCCGTCCTCGTTCGGCGGCTGCAGCAGCGCCAGGTAGACGTCGCGGGTCGGCGAGGTCCGCACCGACGGCGTGCCCACCGATGTCTGGCCGTTCGGGAACCGGTTGATCGCCGGCGCGTAGACGTCGCCGTCGACGCTCACCCGGGCCCGGATCGAGGTCAGGTTCGTCTCGTCGACGGTCTCCGCCCCCAGGTAGGCGATGTCGTGGCCCGCGACCGTGGCGCTGTCGCCCTCCCCGAGCGCCAGCTCCCGCTCGGTGTCGTAGCTGCCCGAGGCCGCGAGCGCCACGGCCACCAGCACCACGCCGACGTGGACGACCATGCCGCCGTTGGTGCGCCCCACGAGGCCCCGCCAGCCCTGCCGGCGCGTGGCCAGCACCACCTGGCGCGCCGCGGCGCCTGCGGCGAACCCGCCGAGGCCGAAGGCCAGGAGCGGCGCCAGGCCGTGCGCGCCGGCCAGCACCGCAACCACCACCGCCGCCGTGCCGGTCCACGCGGGCCAGAACAGGCGCTGGCCGAGCAGCTCGCCCGAGGCCTTGCGCCACGGCAGCACCGGCGCCACCGCCATGAGGAACAGCAGCGTGAGCCCGAACGGGATCGACATCCAGTCGAAGTAGGGGCGCCCCACCGTGATCCGGTCACCGAAGAGGGCCTCCACCGCGAGCGGGAAGACCGTGCCGAGCAGCACCACGAACGCGAACGCGGCGAACAGCACGTTGTTGCCGAGGAACGAGCCCTCGCGGGAGACCGGCGAGTCGATGCGGCCGGGCGCCCGCAACCGGTCGCCCCGCCAGCCGATCAACCCGACCGTCACCAGCACCGCCGCCCCGAACAGCCCGAGCAGCCAGGGGCCGATGTGGCTCTCGGTGAAGGCGTGGACCGACTCCAGCACGCCCGAGCGGGTGAGGAAGGTGCCGAGGATGGTGAGGGCGAACGTCGCGCAGAGCAGCGACAGGTTCCAGACGCGGAGCATGCCCCGCCGCTCCTGGATCATCACCGAGTGGATGTAGGCGGTGCCCGTCAGCCACGGCAGCAGCGATGCGTTCTCGACCGGGTCCCATCCCCAGTAGCCGCCCCACCCGAGCACCTCGTAGCTCCACCAGGCGCCGAGCACGATCCCGGCCGTCAGGAAGCCCCAGGCGAAGAGCGTCCACCGGCGGGTCTCCAGCAACCAGCCCTCGCCGACCCGCCCGGTCGCCAGCGCGGCGATCGCGAACGCGAACGGCACGGTGAACCCCACGTAGCCCAGGTAGAGCACCGGCGGGTGCGCGGCCATGAGCACGTGGTTCTGCAGCAGGGGGTTGGGACCCGGGCCGTCGTAGCCCGGCGGGGGGTCGAACGCGGTGAACGGGTTGGCGGGCACCAGCAGCAGGAGGAAGAAGAAGCCGGCGACCGCCAGCATCGTGAGCAGCGCCCAGCCGACCAGCGGGTCGCCGAGCCGGGCCCGGAAGCGCTGCGTGACCAGCGCCGTGTAGCCGGTGAGGATGAGCACCCACAGCAGCAGCGAACCCTCGAGCGCCGCCCACAGCGTCGCCACGTTGAACAGCGGCGGCGTGAGGCTCGACCCGTTGTCGGCCACGTACTGCACGGTGAAGTCGCGGGTGATCAGCGCCCGCTCCATGGCCACCACCGCCACCACCGCACCCAGCAGCGCCAGCAGCGCGTACGACCGCCCCAGCGAGATGAGGTCGACCTTCCGGGTGCGCAGGGCGTAGGCCAGCGTGGCGATGCCGCCCAGCGACGCTGCGAGCCCGAGGACGATGCCGGCGTGGCCCAGCGCGGCGTTCACGTCAGGGGGCCTCCCCGCCCACCTCGGCCTCGTCGAGCCGCTCCTCGTAGTCGTCGCGCGACTCGTACGACTCGTCGTGCTTCACCATGATGCGGTCGCTGTCGAAGACCTCGGAGCCCTCGGCCCAGTGGCCCTCCAGCACCACGGGGATGCCGGGCCGGAACAGCTCGGGCGGGTCGCCGGCGTGCCGGACCGACGCGGTCTCGCCGTTGTAGCTGACCTCGAAGCGGACGTGACCGGCCGACTCCTCGGGCTCACCGACCACGGTGCCCTGCAGGCGGAACCGGTCGCTGCCGAGGCTGTTGCGCTGGGCGACGGCCTCGTCGACGTTGCGGAAGTAGAGGGTCGAGTCGGCCAGGCCCTTGGTGATCAGCAGGCCGAGGGCCACGAGCGCCACGGCGACGACGGCGAGCGGCAACCAGCGGCGCCGCCCGCCTCGCGGCGCGGGCCGGGACTCGCCGGCGCCGCCCGGCTCGAGGGTGCGGGGGCTCAGCTCCACCGGCGGTCCTCCGGCGGGACCTGGCGCGACAGCCTGCGCCCGCGGCGCACCACGTAGCCGGCGTAGCCGGCGAACAGCGCCGCGGCACCGATCCAGCCGGTGAGCACGTAGCCGGCGTGGGTCATCGCCAGAAGCGAGAACGCGGTCACGCCCGCACCTCCTCCACGCTGCCGCCGCCCACCGTGCCACCGCCGTTCGGGCTGCGGCCGCCCGGCCCCGTGACCGCTGGACCGCCCGCCTCTGCCCGCCGGGCGGCCAGCGCGGCGTCGAGGTCGAGGCGGCCGGCCTGGTGCTCCAGCCACGCCACCCGGAAGCGGTGCACCAGCAGCCAGGCGAACACCAGACCCAGGGCGAGGAACCCGGTGAACACCGCCACCAGCATGTCGCCCTCGATCTGCGGGTCGAGGGTGGTGATCGTCGAGCGTTGGTGCAGCGACCGCCACCACTCCACCGAGCGGTTGACCAGGATCACGTTGGGCACCAGGAGCAGGCCGACCACGGCGGCCCGGGTGGAGCGCTGGGTGACGTCCACGTCGAGGCGGCGGAGGGCCAGGTAGCCCACGAGGAGCACCGCGAGCAGGGCGGTGCTGGTGAGCCTGGCGTCCCAGGTCCAGTAGGTGCCCCAGGTCGGCCGGCCCCAGAGCGACCCGGTCGCGAGCGTGATGGCCGAGAACACCAGGGCGATCTCGCCGGCCGCGCCGGCCAGCGCGTCCCAGCCCGGGGACCGCCTCCACAGCCAGAGCCCCGAGGCGACCGTCGTGACCGTGCACGCGAGGTAGAGGAAGCTGGCCGACGGCACGTGGACGTAGAACAGCCGGACGGAGTCGAGCATCTCGGCGTCCTGCGGGCTCCACACCAGCCCGTAGAGCGCAGCGAGCAGCGATGCCGCCAGCGCCAGCACGCCCAGCACCCGCGTGGCGGCCGACCCCGTGTGGGGCGGCGCCGCCTGGTGCACGTCCGGCGCCCCGCCGGTGGGGGTGGTCGATGCGGTGGCGGTCACGAGCCCTCCAGGAGCACGCCGTAGGCCAGCGCCCCGGCGACCGAGTAGAGAAGTGCGAACGCGGCCAGCAGGCCGAACCACGGCCAGCCGTCGGCGGGGGCGCCGCCGAGCGCCGCCTCGAACGCCCGGGTGGCCCCGATGAGCACCGGTGCCAGCACGGGCAGCAGGAGGAGGGGAAGGAGCGTCTGGCGGACGCTCGATCCGCTGACCAGGGCGCCGTACAGGGTACCGGTGGCGGCCACCGCAACCGTCGCCGCCAGGCAGGTGGCCGCCAGCAGGCCGGCGCCGGCCGGATCGGCACCGTAGAGCACGATGACGCCGACCCCGAGGAGCACCTCGAGCACCAGCAGCTGGGCGCCGACCGCGAGCGCCTTGCCGGCGAAGATGCCGCCCGGGTCGAGGGCCGACAGGCGCAACGCGTCCCGCGCTCCCTCCGAGTCGTCGAGCGCGGCGCTGCGCCCGATGGACAGCAGGGCGGCGAACAGCACGGTCACCCAGTAGAGCCCGGGGGTGGTCCGCTCGAGCAGGCCGCGGTCGGGGTCGAGCGCGAACGCGAACAGCACCAGCACCAGCAGGGCGAAGGGCGCCACCTGGGTGGTCGTGACCCGGCTGCGCAGCTCGACCCGGAGGTCGCGGCCGGCCACCAGCCCGGCGTCACGCCACATGGCTCGCACCGCCCGCCGTGCGGCGCACCACCTGTGGACCGGTCGGGGCGTTCGTGCCGGCGACCAGCTCCACGACCCGGTCGGCCAGCGCCTCGGCCCGCTCGAGCTCGTGGGAGGACATGAGCACCGTGGCACCCTGGCGCACGGCCTGGCCGATCAGCCGATCGAGCTGATCGCGGGCGGCGTGGTCGAGCCCGGCGTGGGGCTCGTCGAGCAGCCACAGCTCGGGTCGCCGCGCCAGCAGGCAGGCCAGCGCGCACCGCCGCCGCTCCCCCGCCGAGAGCTGCCCGACGGGAACGTCGCGCAGCCGCTCGCCCAGGCCGGCCAGGTCGAGCGCGGCCGCCGTGTCGGCCGGCCGCGCCCGCACCGCCCGGCCCCAGAACCGCACGTTGTCGGCCACGGTCAGCTCGTCGTGCAACCCGCTGTCGTGACCCAGCAACGCGACCCGCCGGCGCACCGCCCGCCGGTCGCGGCACAGGTCGGTGCCGAGCACGACCGCCTCGCCGCGGACGACCGGCACCAGCCCGGCGCAGGCGCGCAGCAGGGTGGTCTTGCCGGCACCGTTCGGGCCGCGGAGCAGGACGACCTCGCCGCGCGCCACGTCGAGATCGACGCCGGCGAGCGCTGGGAACCGCCCCAACAGCGCGACGGCAGCGCGAAGGTGGACGACGGGCTCCATCGGGACACCGGCAGGGTACCGACCCCGGGATCAGACCACCAAGACACGGCTGCTCCCACGGCGGGCGCCCGCAGCGATCGACCACCGCACGGCGAGGGGCGATCCGGGCGGCCTCCGTCGCCTGGATAGCCTCGCGCCGATGCGGTGGAGGAGGGTCCTCGGCGGGCTGGGCCGCGTGCTGATCGCGGCGGGTGTGTTGCTCCTGCTCTTCGTCGCCTACCAGCTCTGGGGGACGGGCCTGCGGGAGGCCCAGGCGCAGCGATCGCTCGAGGGCGAGTTCGCCGAGCGGGTGGGAGATCCGGACACGACGGAGCCGGCCCCGCGCCGGCCGTCACCGGTTCTCGAGGGAGACGCCCTCGCCCGGATCCGGATGCCGGACATCGGGGTCGACAAGATCGTCGTCGAGGGGGTCGGGCTCGAGGACCTGAAGCGGGGGCCGGGCCACTACCCGGGGAGCCCGCTGCCGGGCCAGCCCGGGAACGCCGCGATCGCGGGCCACCGGACGACCTACGGCGCACCCTTCAACCGCATCGACGAGCTCGAGCCCGGTGCCGAGATCGAGCTCACGACCGAGCAGGGCACGTTCGTCTACGCGGTCAGCGAGCAGCTCATCGTGGAGCCGGACCAGGTCGAGGTGCTCGACGACTTCGGCGACGACCGGATCACCCTCACCGCCTGCCACCCCGAGTACTCGGCTGCGCAACGGATCGTGGTGACCGGCCAACTCGTGGGCGAGACGGCCCCCGCAGCGCCCGCCGCGGGGGCCGCGGCGGGCCCGACTCCGGCGCAGGGGAACGAGGCCGCGACCAGCCGCGCGCTCGATGTCGGGCTCGACGGCGAGGAGGCCTCGCGCTGGCCGGCGGTGCTGCTCGCGGTGTCGTGCGTGCTCATCTGGCTGGCCGCCTGGCTGCTGGGCGCCCTGTGGCGGAAATGGCCGGCATACCTGCTCTTCCTCCCGGTCTTCCTGGTGATGCTGTTCTTCTTCTTCGAGAGCTTCTCCCGCCTGCTGCCCGCCAACTTCTGAGCGGGCCACCGATGAGTCCGCGTCGCTCGCGTCGTCCCCTCCGGCGTGGCACTGTCGTGCGCCGCACCGGGCCCGAGCACCCGACCGGGCCCGTCCGGGCACGGCGGCCGCCCACGGACACCGAGCATCGGGGGAAGGCAGACGATGACGATCGAACAGAACCAGGCCGGTGGCGCCACCGGCAGCGGGGCACCGGCGGACCTGGCCCCCCGCCTCGGCGCCCGGGTGATCGACGCGGTCATCCTGGTGATCCTGGGAGCGCTCCTGGGCCTGCTGCTCGGCTTCGGCTTCGCGTGGCTGGTGGTGCAGGCCGTGGTGGTGTTCGGGTACTTCGTGCTGCTCGACACCACACGGGGGACCACACCCGGCAAGCAGATCGTCGGCCTGCGGGTCACCGGGCCCGAGGGAGGCAGCCCCACCACCGGGCAGGCCGCGGCCCGGGAGGCGTTCATCCTCCTGGGCGCCATCCCCTTCGCCGGCCCCGTCCTGGCGCTCATCGCCTGGATCATCATCGCCGTGACGATCAGGTCGAGCCCGACCCGGCAGGGCAAACACGACGAGCTGGCAGGCGGCACGCGGGTCGTGACCGCCTGACCACCCCGGCGATCGGGCCCCGTCACCGCCCGTGGAAGACCGGCCGCCGCCGCTCGCGGAAGGCCGCGAGCCCTTCCCGGAGGTCGTCGCTCGCCCACGCCCGGTCGCGGGCCGCGCCCACCTCGACGCCGGGCGGCGGACCGGTGGCGGCCGCCTCGAGGGCCACCTTGTGGGCCTGCACGGTGAGCGGCGCCAGGGCGGCGATCTCGTCCGCCCACCCGAGCGCCTCGGAGAGGTCACCGAGGCGCTGCACGAGACCGAGGCGGAAGGCGTCGTCGCCCTTGACCACCTCGGCGGCGAGGAGCATCGCCCGCGCCGCGCCCTGGCCTGCCAGCAGCGCGACCCTCTCGGCCGACCAGGCGTCGATGGCCAGGCCCAGCCGGGCGGCCGGGATGCCGAAGCTGGCTCCCGGCGTCGCCACCCGCAGGTCGCAGGCCACGGCCAGCTGGGTCCCCGCGCCGAGCGCAGCGCCGTCGACGGCGGCGATCGTCGCGAAGCGGGCCAGGCGCAGCCGGTCGAGCACGCCCCGGAGCGCGGCGACGAACGACGCGTCCTCGACGCCGGACAGGTCGGCCCCGGCGCAGAAGTGCCCGCCCGCCCCGGTGAGCACCACGCACCGGACGTGCTCGTCGCAGGCGTCGAGCGCTGCGGCGAGCTCGTCTGCGGCGGCACGATCCAGCGCGTTGCGGCGCTCGGGACGATCCATCGTCACGACCACCACGTGGCCGCGGGGCTCGGTGCGGACGACGGGCTGAGCCATGCGGGGCAAGCTACCCGGGCGAGAGTCCCAGGACCCGGGCCCCGCGGCGGACGGAACCGCCGCACGGTGGCGAACTAGCGTGTCGCCGACCTCTGGCCCACGGCGACGAGGAGCTCCCCCATGAACTCACCGGCTCCCGGCTGGCATCCCGATCCCTCCGGCCGCCACGAGCACCGCTACTGGGACGGCGGCCGCTGGACCGAGCACGTGGCGGACGCGGGCGCGCAGGCGACCGATCCCCTCGACGCCGGTGGGGCGGCCGCGGGCACCGCGCATGACGGCGGAGCCCCGACGGGCGGCAGCCCGACCGCCCGGACGGACGCGACACCCACCTCCCGGACCGGGTCGCCCGGCGACGAGCCGACCTGGCTCACCGATCGCACCGAACCGGCACCGGGCGACCAGCCCACGCAGGTCGATCCCACCCCGGGCGGGCACACCCGGGCGTATCCCCCGCAGGGCGAGAGCACGCAGGAGTACCCGGTCCAGCCCGGGGCGGCGCCGCCCCCGCCCGTCTGGCAAGAAGCGGGGCCACCCCCGCCCGCGACCGCCCGGCGGGGTCTGTCGCCGGCCCTGATCGTCGCGATCGCCGTGGTCGTCGT
>JBKHJZ010000070.1:0-15298 GCA_046537875.1 Acidimicrobiia bacterium
CCGTCTGTGGTGCGAGCAGGCCGGGGCTGCCGGCCACTGACCCTCCGGCGGGCCACCGACCCTCCGGCGGGCCATCGACCCTCCGGCCACTGATCCGGCCCGGCACTGACCCGGCCGGCCCGTGACGGTGTCCGCCCCGCTCGCCGCGTGGGTCAGCCGGCGCCGTTGTCGCGGGTGGGAGCGGTCGCTCCGGCCAGCAGCAGCTCGAGGCGCGCGGTCTGCGCCGCGGCCCGTTCGACCGCATCCTGGTCGGTGAGCAGCGCCGCGAGCTGGCGCTGCCCTGCGATCCAGTCGGGCACCAGATCGGCGAGCACGATGCGCAGCGTGCGGGCCACCGAGGCGTCGCTCACCGGCGAGGCGGCGGCGAGGTCGCGGTCGTACCCCGCGACCAGGCGGGGCACCAGCACCCGGTAGGCGCTCGCCAGCGGCTCCACACCCGAACCGGGCGCCGCGGTCACGAGGTCGTCGATCGCCGCTGCGGTCCCGACGTCCGCCGGGGCGACCAGCTCGGCCGCATCCAGGCCCGGGATCGAGGGCAGGTGCTCGTGCCAGAGCTCGGCGTGCCAGGCGTGGTGCCGGCTGGCGGTGCCCAGCTGGGCGGCCGCCGCAGGTTCCGGCACCGTCGTCGCCCACCGGCCGAGCAGCTCGAAGAGCCGCATCTCGAGCCAGGCGTACGCGCCGGCGCGGCGGGCCCATCGCGCAAGGCCGCCGCCGAGCGTCTCGGGTGGCCGGTCGGGATCGTCCGGGTCGACGGTCGGGCGCCGTCCGGGTGGGGTGTCGGCGTCTGGCGCGTCCTCGGGCACGATGCCGCAGTGTACGGATCCGGGTCAGGTCGGGGCCCGGTGCCGGTCGGCACGAGTGGCCAGCGCGCCGGGAACGACCTCGGACAGCACCACCGCGGCGAGGATCAACGCCCCGCCGGCGACCGTCGCCACCGTGACCGGGTCTCCGGTGGTCCACCCGAGCACGGCGGCGAAGACCGGCTCGAGCAACAGGATGAGTGCCGCCCGGGACGGGCTCACCACCCGCTGGGCCCACACCATCGCGACGAACGCCAGTGCCGTGGCGAACACGCCGGTGAACGCGGCCGCGGCCAGCGCCGCGGCGGGCAGCGCCAACCCGCCCGTCACCAGGCTCGGCAGCAGGCACGCGACGCCGACGGTGGTGATCTGGACCGCGGTGAACCGCACGGCGTCGTGGCGCCCGGCGGTCTCGCCGAGGACGACGATGTGTGTGGCGAAGCCCAGGGCGCAGCCCAGCGTCAGCCACTCGCCCCGCCCGAACCCCGTGCCGGCCCCGCCGGTGAGCAGCACCAGGCCGGCCACCGCCACCACCACGCCCACCATGGTGACCGGGTGGGGGTGGCGCCGGAGCACGACGAACGACAGCACCGGTACGAGGACGACCAGCAGGTACGTGATGAACGCAGAGGTCGACGACGCCGTGTACTGCAGGCCGACCGTCTGCAACACGTAGCCGGCCAGCAGGGCGGCCCCCGCGACGACGCCGTCCCGCGCCTCGTGGGCCGACGCGGGCCGGCGGCGCCCGAGGGCCGCGAGCACCCCGCCGCCGATGAGGAAGCGGACGGCCAGGAACGGCACCGGGTCGGCCCGCTCGACCGCCTGCTGGACCACGAGGAACGTCGTGCCGAAGAAGAAGGCGGCGACGACGAGTGCGAGGTCGGCCTGCCACCGGGGCGGGAGGCCGGCCCGGCGGGCGGGCGGCTCCTGCGGCAGCGGGACGGGGACGGCCGCCTCGGACACGGGCCTCCGGCTACACCGTGGGCGCGCTCCGGCCGAGCAGCACGTCCAGCTCGGCGAGCGCTGGATCGGGCGGCTCGGGGACGAGGATGGCGTGGAGGCCCGCTCGGCGCGCGCCGGCGACGTTGCCCTCGACGTCGTCCAGGAACACCGCGCGCGAGGGCGGGACGCCGCCGAGCAGGTCGAGCGTGTGGTGGAAGATCGCCGGGGCGGGCTTGCGCATGCCGACCTGCGAGCTGTCGACCACCACGTCGAACAGCTCGTCCACGGCGATCATCGCCCGCCACGTGGCGGAGCCCTCGCGGACGTTGTTGGTGACAAGAGCCGTGCGGTAGCCGTCGGCCCGCAGAGCGGCGACGAGGTCCACCACCTCGGCGCGCACCACGAGACTGTCGAGCAGGGTGCGCAACGGGGCCAGGTCGAGCCGCCGGCCCGCCTCGGTGGCGGCCGCCTCGACGGCGGCGAGCCACTCGGCGAGCGTGATCTCGCCCCGCTCGAGCCGGTGCCACGGATGGTCGGTGTCCTGGTCGTAGGGACCGACGATCAGCTCGAGGTCACCGCCGCCCGACGCCGCGAGTGCCGGCCACGGCGACGTGGTGATCACCCCGGAGAAGTCGAACAGCACGGCCTCGATGGCGGGCGCGGCCGGCGGCACGGCGGGGGGCGGCATCCCGACAGCATGGCGGGCCGGCGGCCCGACACCCAACCGGTCGGTCACCCCCGGTACCGGTTGGTGATCGGGACGCGACGGTCCTTGCCGAACGCCTTGGCCGTGACCCGGACGCCGGGTGGGGTCTGGCGGCGTTTGTACTCGGCGGCGTCGACCATCCGGGTGACGCGGTCCACGAGGGCGGGATCGAAGCCCCGGGCGACCAGCTCCGACCGGGTCAGGTCCTGCTCGACGAACCCCTCGAGCAGGGGGTCGAGCACCTCGTAGGGCGGCAGCGACTGGTCGTCGCGCTGGTCGGGTCGCAGCTCGGCCGACGGTGGCTTGGTCAGCACCCGCTCGGGGATGAGCTCCTTGCCGGCGCGGGCGTTGCGGTCGCGGCACAGCTCGTAGACGAGCGTCTTGGGCACGTCCTTGATCACCGCGAAGCCGCCGGCGGTGTCGCCGTAGAGCGTGGAGTAGCCGACGGCCATCTCGCTCTTGTTGCCGGTGGTGAGCACCAGCCAGCCGGCGAACTTGTTCGACAGGGCCATGAGCACGAGGCCCCGGAGCCGTGACTGGATGTTCTCCTCGGTCACGTCGGGCTCCAGGCCGGCGAAGCTGGGGGCGAGCATGTCGAGCAGCGCCCGGTGCGCCGGCTCGATGCCGATGATCCGCCGCTCGATCCCGAGGTTGTCGGCCAGCTCCTCGGCATCGACCCGCGAGTGCTCCGACGAGTAGCGCGAGGGCATGAGCACGCCATGGACGTGCTCGGGTCCCACGGCGTCGGCGGCGATCACGGCGACCAGCGACGAGTCGATGCCGCCCGACATGGCGACCGCCACGTCGGTGAACCCGTTCTTGCGCACGTAGTCGCGCGTGCCGAGCACCAGCGCCTCGTACACCTCGTGCACCGGGGCGAGAGGCTCACGGATGGTCGGAGCACGCCGGTCGGCGGGGTCGTCGACCCGGGGTGCCGCGGAGATCTCGACCACCGGCAGCGGCTCGTCGCTGGCGCGTCCCCGGGGGTCCAGCAGGCGCTTCCGGAAGACGGGTTGGACGTCGAGGTCGCACACCAGCGTCTCCTCGACGAACTGGCCGCCCCGGGCCAGCAGGTCGCCGTTGGCGTCGAGCACCAACGAGGCGCCGTCGAACACCAGCTCGTCCTGGCCGCCGACCTGGTTGACGTACACCAGCCCGCACGCGGCGTCGGACGCGCGCGTGGCGAGCATGCGCTCTCGCTCGGCCAGCCGGTTGGCGTAGTAGGGCGACGCGTTGATGTTCACCACCAGCTCGGCCCCGCCGGCGGCCTGCCCGGCGATCGGCCCGGAGGGGTTGAACGCGTCCTCGCAGATCGACACGCCCACCCGCACGCCGGCGACCTCGACCAGGGGCGAGCGACCGGTGCCGGGGGCGAAGTAGCGCTGCTCGTCGAACACCGCGTAGTTCGGCAGGTGGCGCTTGTGGTAGACGGCCCGCACCTCGCCCGCGGCGCACACGGCGGCGGCGTTGCGGAGATCGCGGTCGGCGTCGACGAAGCCCACCACGGCCGCGCACCGGCCGCTCGCCGCCGCCACCTTGTCGAGGGCTTCGAGGTTGTCGGCGACGAACCCGGGCTTGAGCAGCAGGTCCTCGGGCGGGTACCCGGTGACGGCGAGCTCCGGGAACACGGCCAGGTCGCAGCCGTCGGCCTCCGCCTCGGCCAGCGCCGTGGTGATCCGCTCGACGTTGCCGACCAGATCGCCGACGCACGTGTTGATCTGGCACAGAGCGACGCGCAGCCGTCTCACACGCTCAGGCTACGGCCAACCCGCGTGACGCCGGGCAGACTCGGTGTCGTGGACCTCCCGTCGCTGATCGACCACAGCGCCGATCCCCCGGCCGTGCGGACCGCGCTCGAGCGTGCCGGCGACACGATCGCCGAGCGCCTGACCGCCGATGCCGACCTGGCGCGGGCCTGGGTCACGACGGTGGCGGCCAGCCGGAGCGCCGCCCGCGTGCTCGAGGCCGATCCGGCGGGCCTCGCCGTGCTCGCCGATCTGGACGCCCCGGCGTCGGCGGCGGGTGCCGATGTCTCCGGCCCCGACGCGGCGTCCGACAGCGCGGCGCTCGCCCGCTGGCGGCACCTGGAGCACCTCCGGATCATGGCCCGCGACCTGCTCGGCCTCGACGAGGTCGAGCAGACCACCGCCGAGCTCGCCGGGGCCGCCACCGCGATCCTGCGGGCGGCGGTGCGGCTGGCCGGGGCGGACGGCCTGGCGGTGATCGGCATGGGCAAGCTCGGCGGGCGCGAGCTCAACTACGCCAGCGACGTCGACCTCATGTTCGTGGGTGGAGACCCGCGGGATGCCCGCGCAGTCGTCGACATCGCCCGACGGTGCTTCCGGGTGGACATGAACCTGCGACCCGAGGGACGCAACGGGGCGCTGACGCGATCCGTCGACAGCTACGCGGCGTACTGGGAGCGCTGGGCTCGGCCCTGGGAGTTCCAGGCGTTGCTCAAGGCGGTCCCGGTGGCGGGGGACGACGACGTGGCGCGCGAGTGGTCGGCCGCCGCGACGGCCGCGCTGTGGGGCCGGCGGTTCGGCACCGACGACCTCCGGTCGGTCCGCCGCCTGAAGGAGCGGGCCGAGGACGAGGTCGAGCGCGCGGGGACCGCCGAGCGCGAGCTGAAGCGCTCGCCCGGCGGCATCCGCGACATCGAGTTCGCCGTGCAGGTGCTCCAGCTCGTCCACGGGCGCACCGACCCGCAGGTGCGCTCGCCCACCACGCTCGTGGCGCTCGACCAGCTGGCCGACGGCGGGTACGTCGCCCCGCCCGACGCCGAGGGGCTGGTGGGTGCCTACCGCTTCCTCCGGCGGGTCGAGCACGCCCTGCAGATCGAGGACGAGCAGCAGACGCACACGCTGCCCGCCGACCGGGCGCAGCGCCGCCGGATCGCCCGGGTTCTCGGGTACCGGGGTACCCCGCGGTCGGGGACCACCGAGGCGCTCGACCGGGACCTGCGCCGGCACCGCACCCGCGTGCGCACCATCCACGAGAGCCTCTACTTCCGACCGCTGCTCGATGCGCTGGCCGGGGTCGGGCGGTTGTCCACCGAGACGGCGACCGACGCGCTGGCGAGCTTCGGGTTTGCCGACGCCGAGCGCACCCGCGCCGCGGTGCGCGAGCTGACCCGGGGCCTCACCCGGTCGTCGCGGATGATGCAGCAGGTCCTGCCGCTGCTGCTCGACTGGCTCTCGACGTCGCCCGCGCCGGACCTCGGCCTGCTCGGCCTGCGGAAGCTGGCGTCGGGGGAGCAGCGCGCCCGTGAGCTGGCGGGGGCGTTCCGCGACAGCCCCGAGGTGGCCCGGCGGCTGTGTGTGCTGCTCGGGACCAGCGCCCTGCTGGGCGACATCCTCGCCGCCAACCCGGACCTCATCGTCCGCCTCGCCGATCCCCGCCGGCTGCAGACCCAGGAGCGCCAGGACCTGCTCGTGTCGGCGCGGCGGGCGGTCGGCTGGCGCGCCGGGGTGGGCGAGCAGCAGGCGGCGCTGCGGCGGTGGCGGCATCGCCACATGCTGGGGATCGCAGCCCGGGACGTGCTCGAAGAAGCGAGCGTCGAGCGGGTCGGCACCGACCTCACTTCGCTGGCCGAGGCGTCGGTGGAGTCGGCTCTCGCCTCGCTGGCCCCGGGCTTGCCGGTGGCGGTGGTGGCGCTGGGCCGCTTCGCCGGCGGGGACCTGTCGTACGGCAGCGATCTCGACGTGGTGTTCGTCCACGAGGGCGCCACCGAGGCCGACCACGAGGAGGGTCTGCGCCTGGCCTCGGGCCTGATGCGGTTCCTCGCCGGGGTCACGCCGGCCCAGCGGATCTACGAGGTCGATGTCGGGCTCCGCCCCGAGGGCCGCCAGGGCGCTCTGTCCCGCACGGTCGAGGGCTACGCCGCGTACTTCGAGCGGTGGGCCCGGACGTGGGAGCGTCAGGCGATGGCACGCGCCCGCCCGGTCGCGGGCGATCCGGACCTGGGGGCCCGGTTCATGGCGGCGCTCGACGGGGCGGTCTGGGGGCGCCCGTTCACCGCCGACGACGAGCGGGAGGTGCGGCGGATGAAGGCGCGCGTCGAGCGCGAGCGCATCCCGGCGGGCGAGGATCCCGAGTTCCACCTGAAGCTCGGCCGGGGATCGCTGTCCGACGTGGAGTGGACGGTGCAGCTCCTCCAGCTGCGGACGGGCACGCGCTCGCCGTCGACGACGACCGCGCTGCGGGCGCTCGTGGAGGCGGGGGCGCTGGACGAGGCCGACGGCGAGGTGCTGGCGGAGTCGTACCGGTTCTGCGAGCGGACGCGCAACCGATGGTGGCTCGTCGGCTCGGGCCCCCAGGCCGCCGACTCGCTGCCCCGGCGGGCCGATCCGCTCGGCCACCTCGCCCGCTCGCTCGACACCACGCCGACCGAGCTGCGCGACGACTACCGGCGGGTCACGCGCCGCGCCCGCCGGGTGGTCGAACGGATCTTCTACGGGCAGCCGTGACCGACGCGGTCCCGGGCACGCCGCGCGGCTCGGGCCGCGCGCCGGGGCGACGCTGGCGGGACCGGGTGGCAGGTGTCGCGACGGGCCGCGAAGATGGCCGCATCGCCAGCCCGCTGGGAGGGAGGCACCGATGCCGGTCACATCCGAGGTCCGGACGCTCCTCGACGCCATCGCCGCTCTCGACGCGCCGCCGGTGTCCGAGCAGTCGCCCGAGGAGGTGCGCCAGGCCTACGACGCGCTGTCGATGACCGGCACGAGGGTCGACGTCGGCCGGGTCACCGACCGGGTGGTCCCCGGACCCGGCGGCGACATCCCGGTGCGGGTGTACGAGCCGGAGGGCGACGCGCCGGGCCCGCGACCCGGCCTCGTCTACCTCCACGGTGGCGGCTGGGTGATCGGCAGCGTCGAGACACACGACGCCACCGTGCGGCACCTCGTGCGGGGGAGCGGCGTGGTGGCGGTGTCGGTCGACTACCGGCTCGCCCCCGAGCACCCCTTCCCCGCGGCGCTCGACGACTGCCTCGCCGCAGTGCGGTGGGTGGCCGACAACGCCGGCGGGCTGGGGATCGATCCGGCCCGGCTGGCCGTCGGGGGCGACTCGGCCGGGGGCAACCTGGCCGCCGTGGCGTGCCAGCAGATCCGGGACGGCGGGCCCCGCCTGGCGTTCCAGCTGCTGATCTACCCGGTCACCGACATCACGCTGACGCACCCGTCGATCGACGAGAACGCCGAGGGGTACTTCCTCACCAAGGAGTCGATGCTGTGGTTCCGGGAGCACTACCTGGGTGACGGCGACCGCACCGATCCCCGGGTGTCACCGCTGCGGGCGCCCGCGGAGGCCCTGGCGGGACTGCCGCCGGCGCTGGTGATCACCGCGGCGTTCGACCCGCTGCGCGACGAGGGCGAGGCCTACGCCGAGCGCCTGCGGGCGGCCGGCGTGGAGGCCACGGCCAGCCGCTACGACGGCGTGATCCACGGCTTCTTCTCGATGAGCGACATGATCCCCGAGGGGAAGGCGGCCATCGACGAGGCGTGCGCCGCGCTGCGCACCGCCCTCGTCCCCGCAAACTGAGCGTTCTGGCAGCGCTCAGTTCGCTGCCTGCTGCTGGCCGCTGCCAGAACGGGCGGAGGGGGCGACGGCGGCGGTCGCCGGGGAGTGGGTGACGTCGCCGTCGGTGAGCTCTCGGGTCCATGCCGCCAGCTCGAGCAGGATCCCGTCGGGGTCGAAGAAGTAGACGGAGCGGATGAACACGCCCGGCCCCATGTGCTTCGCCAGGCCCCACTCGCTGTCGTCGTGGTTGAGGATGTCGCTGCACTCGACGCCTGCGGCGACCAGCCGATCGCGGTAGGCCTCGATGCGGTCGGCGGGCACGTCCAGAGCCACGTGGTTCATCGAGGCGACGGCGGTGCGGATGTCGCCGGCATCGGGGAGCGCAGGCGCCGAGGCGACGCCGGGCGCGGGCGGCGGGGCATCCGGGAACCAGAAGAACGCCAGGCAATCTCCACCGCCGGCGTCGAAGAAGAAGTGCTGGCCCATCCCGTCGGGCAGCTCGATCGTCTTGACGAGCGGCATGCCGAGCACGCCCGAGTAGAAGTCCACCGTGCGGGCCATGTCGCGGCACACGAGCGCCAGGTGGTTGATCCCCCGGAGCTGGAGCCTGTCGTCGTCACCCATCGCTGCCATCGCTGCCCCCTCGTCCGGGTCCAGGTGCCGGCCCGCCGGTGCCGTTCGGCCGGTGCCGTCCGGCCGGTCTCGACCTCACCCGGCACTCTGCCACGCTCGTTCAGGCGAGGGACATGGCGAAGAGGGTGTCGTGCGCCAGGCCCCACGGCGGCCGCAGGAACCCGAGCGCCCGCACGTCCTCGCCCCAGTGCGCGAACGGCGAGCGCTGCGAGAAGGTGCCGCCCCCCAGCACGTTGCTGATCCGCCGCAGCGACGTCTCGGCGAGGCCGGCGACGGCCGTCTTGGCCCGCACGCCGTCGTGCAGCGCACCCGCGCTGTCGCCGGACTCGATGGCCCGCAGGGCACCCTCGTAGGCCTGGGTGGCGGTCCAGTGCTCGAGCTCGGCCCGGCTCCACTCCACCTGCTCGTAGGCGCGCATCCCCTCGGCCCGCTTGCTCACCTGGGCACGGGCGGTGGCGACCGCCTCGTCGAGCACCCCGAGCACCACCGCGGTGAACAGGGTGGTGATGAGGCCGCCGGCGTTGGCGACGACCGAGTCGATCGGCCCGTCCCACGCCAGCCGCACCGCCGGGACCCCGTCGAGACGGGCGGCATGGCTCTGGGTGGCCTTCATGCCCACCCCGTCCCACTCGTGCGTGACCCGCAGCCGGTCGCCGCCGGTGTCGAGCTCTCGCCGGACATCGATGAAGAACGCCGCCGGACCCTCCTCGCCATCGACCCGGGCCGTCGTGATCATGTAGTCGCAGATGCCGAAGCCGCTGCCGAAGTGCTTGTCCCCGGTCAGGCGGTACGTGGCTCCGGGGAGCTCGGGGTGCGGTTCCCCGTCTGGCTCGGCGACCGTCTTCGTGCGGAGGATGTCGCCGCCGCTGCCGGGCTCGGAGGTGATCGTGCCCCACTGGCGGCCCTCGGTCGCCGATGCGAGCACCGCCCGCCGCTGCTCGGCCCATGCCGGTTGACTCTCGTCGGCTGTGGCCAGCCAGTAGGCCAGGACGGCCGGGTGCATCGACGACACCAGCGCCACCGACGGGTCGCGCCCGGCGAGCAGCCGGTAGACGGCGCAGAGCGCCGGCGCCGACGCCGGGCCCTCCCACAGCCCGCCCTGGTCGACGGGAACCGGGCCCAGCAGCAGGCCCGCCTCCCTCAGCGCTCCCATGTCGTCCCGATCGAGGTGGCGCCGGCCCAATCGCTCCACCTGCTGATCCCGCCATGCCTGCGTGGCCTCGTCGATGTCCTTCAGCAGCGTCCCGCCCGTCCTGTTCATGGTTCCACGCTGACCGCGTTCGGCGGTGTCTGTCCACTTCGATCCCGGTGTCGGGAGCCGGTGGTCGGGCGCCTGGGCCGGCCGCGCGCCCGGGGGATCGGGCCAGACTGGCCGGTGCATGACGGCCCCGCTCGACCTCAGGTTCCTCGCATCGGCCCGCGACGTCTCCCGGCTGCCGCCGTCGCGCGCCGAGGTCGCGGTCGTCGGCCGCTCGAACGTGGGCAAGTCGTCGCTCCTCAACGCGCTCGGGCGGCGTAGGAACCTGGCGCCGGTGTCGAAGAACCCCGGCCGCACCCGGGTGCTCCACTGCTACGGGGTCGGCCCCGGCTCGGACGACGGCCGCGGCGCCACGGTGGTGGACTGCCCCGGCTACGGCTACGCGGCGGTGCCCAGGACGGAGCGTGCGGCGTGGCGGCGCACGATCGAGGGCTACCTGCTGGAGCGTCCCCAGCTCGAGATGACCGTGGTGCTCGTCGACGGCGAGATCGGGCCGACGCGGCTCGACACCGAGATGCTCGGCTGGCTGGCCGGCCACGGGCTCCCCCACGCCGTGGTCGCCACGAAGCACGACAAGGTGAAGGCGTCCCGGCGGGAGCGCCGCAAGCGGGAGCTGGCCGCGGCGTGCGGGCTGGAGCCGTCCGACGTCGTGTGGGTGAGCGCCGTGAAGGGCACGGGGATCGACCGGTTGCGGGCGCTCGTGCGCCTGTGGCTGGGCATGAAGTGACACGGGCGACGTTCCGGGTGTGAGCGGACCCGGCCGGGGTAGCCCGCGCCACATGAGCGACATGCCACCGATGACACCCAGCAACGAGGCCGACGAGGAGCAACTGCGGGTCGCGTCCGAGGAGGGCACGGTCTACGCCAAGGCGGTGCTCGCGATGGCGGAGGAGACCGGTGTACGGCTGCGGGAGGCCGGCGACTACGTGATCGGCGTGGCCGCGGAGGAGGCCGAGGGCATGTACGGGCTCGACGGCGACGGCGCGCTGGTCTGGCATGAACCGGAGGATGCGAACGCCCACGTCGAGGTGGCGGTGGCCGATCGGGCCGACGGCCGGTTCGTTCCCGGGCTGGAGATCACCGTCGAGATCACGGGGGCCGACGGCGCACCGGTGGGCCGGCACCGCATGCCGTTCCTCTGGCACCCCTTCCTGTACCACTACGGGCACAACTGGAAGGTGCCGGGTGAGGGCGACTACACGGTCGACGTGCACATCGAGCCGGCACGGTTCTTCCGCCACGACCCCGTGAACGGCCGGCGCTACGCCGAGCCGGTCCACGTCCGCTTCGAGGGCGTCCACATCGAGCCGGGGATCAAGCGCAGCCCCGACGCCGAGCCGCGGTCGGAACCGGCCGGTCCGGCCGCCGCTTCCTGAGCCGACGCCGCCGGAGCTCGCGGGTACGACGGGGTGTCGGCGGGCTGCGCCGGGCTGTGGCGGGTTGTGGCGGGTGACCCCACTACGGTCGGTGCGCCAGGCCAGCGACACGAGGGAGGGCAACGGTGGCCACCGTGCGCTACATCGTCGACGACGTCGACGCCGCGATCGGGTTCTACTGCCAGCACCTGGGGTTCCACGAGGTGATGCACCCGGCGCCGGCCTTCGCCATGCTGGTTCGCGATGACCTCCGGCTGGCGCTGAGCGCCCCGGGCGGTGGACCCGGGGGTGGCCAGGCCATGCCCGACGGGACGGTGCCGGAGCCCGGCGGCTGGAACCGCATCTCGCTGGAGGTGTCCAACATCGAGCGGTTGACCGAGCGCCTCAAGTGGGCGGGCGTGCGGTTCCGCAACGAGGTCGTGACGGGAGTGGGAGGCAAGCAGGTCCTCCTCGACGACCCGTCGGGCAACCCCGTCGAGCTGTTCGAGCCGCTCGGTCCGGAGGCCGGCGAGGCTGGCGCCACCGACACGACCGGGACCTGAGGCGACGGGCCGACCGACGGGTCGCGTGTCAGGTGGGGCTGATGGCCACGCGGTTGTCGTTGAACGTGGGTGCCTCACCGAGCACGGTCAGGCGTTGCGACGTGGTGGCCTGGGCGGCGGTGCCGTCGTGGTGGTCTGTCGCCCACCAGCCCATGGGGGCGACCGCCACGCCGGGCCGCACCTCGTCGGTCACCCGGAGCTCGGCCTCGAACGACCCGCGGTCGTTCGACACCGCGACCCGCTGGCCGTCGCTCACGCCCGCGGTGGCCGCATCGTCGGGGTGCACCGCCACGAAGGGCCTGCCCTGGGCAGCTCGCTGCCGTTCCCGGTCGGCGAACGTGGTGTTGAGGAAGAAGTGGGTCTTCGGGGTGACGAGCGCGAACGGGAACCGCTCGCGCCGCGCGTCGTCCGCGATCTCGGCGGGAAGATCGAACGTCGGCAGCGGGTCGAGGTCGAGTCCCGCCAGCCCGTCGGCGCGGAGCTGCAGCTTGCCGTCGGGTGTGCCGAAGCCCCCATCCGCGTGCGGTGTCGGACCTTGGCCGAGATCGATCTTCTGCCAGCCGCGCTCCCGGAGCCCGTCGAAGGTCACGTCGTCGGGAGCGGTCGCGAGCATGGCCCGCAGCATCTCCTCGTCGCTCTCGGCGAAGCACGGATCATCGAAGCCGAGCCGGGCGGCGAGCAGGCGGAAGATCTCCGAGTTGGGCTTGCTCTGGCCCAGCGGCCGGATGGCGGGCTCGTTCCACGTGAGGTAGTGGTGTCCCCACGAGGCCACGGCGTCGAGATGCTCGAGCTGCGTCGTGGCCGGGAGGACGACGTCTGCGTGGCGGGCCGTGTCGGTCATGAACTGTTCGAGCACCACGCAGAACAGGTCGTCGCGACCGAGCCCCGCCATCACCCGCTCCTGGTCGGGGGCGATCTGTGCGGGATTCGAGTTCCAGCACACCAGCGCCTTGACCGGCGGTGTCAGGTCGGGATCGGTCAGGGCGTCGCCGAGGGCCGACATGTTGAGGCGGCGCACGGGGCCGGGTCGGAGATCCGTTCGCCGCGCCTGCTGCGAACGCACCGCCGTCACCGTGGCCGTGGGGATGTAGGAGCACCCGCCGCCCACGTGTCGCCACGAGCCGGCGAGCCCCGGCAGGCAGGCGATCGTCCGGTAGGCGATCGGCGCACCGAGGTGGCGCTGCCCGCCCACTCCGAGCCGGACCAGCGACGGCTGCGTGGTGGCGAACTCCACGCCGAGGCGTCGCACGAGCCCGGCCGGGACGTCGCACACGTGGGCGGCCCGCTCCACCGGCCACTCGTCCAGCCGGCCGAGCAGCTCGTCGTAGCCGTTGGCGTGGGCACGGCACCACTGCTCGTCCTGCACGCCCTCGTCCACCATCGCCCGCATCATCCCGAGGGCGAGCGCGGCGTCGGTGCCCGGAAGCGGCGCGACGTGGGTGTCGGCGACCCGGGCGGTCCGGCTCCGGTAGGGGTCGACCACCACCAGGCGGGCGCCGTTCCTGCGGGCCTGGTTGACGAACCGCCACAGGTGCGGCGCGGTGGAGAGCGGGTTCCAGGCCCACACGATGACGAAGCGGGCCTGGGGCCACAGCTCGGGGTCGACCTCGGGCGAGAGCCCGTGTGTCGTGACCACACCTGCGATCCCGGCGTCGGCGCAGATCGTGCGGGCCAGATCAGTCGCCCCGAGCGCGTTCATGACCCGGGCGCTCATCAGGTCGGCCTGAAGGAACCCCATCGTCCCGAGGTACGAGTACGGCAGGATCGCCTCGCCGCCGTGCTCGTGACGGACCTCGGCGAGGCGTGACGCCACCAGGTCGATCGCCTCGCCCCACGAGGCCGGGCGGAACTCGCCGCTGCCCTTGGGACCGGTCCGGATCAGCGGCTCGAGCAGCCGGTCCGGGGCGTAGACACGCTCGAGGTAGTCGTTGACCTTGGCGCACAGCGCCCCGCTGGTCACGGGATGGTCTGGTGCGCCGCGCAGCGACACCGCCCGATCGCCCTCGACGGTGACCTCCATCGCGCACGTGTCGGGACAATCGTGCGGACATGCCGCCTTCACCACGTGTGCCATGCGCCTCTCCTCGTTGTCGACAGGTTCGCCCGCCCGGCGGCTCGGGGCACCGTGTTCACCTTCCTGGCGGATCAGGCTACGTGGCCGGGCACGTCGGAGGGTGTGCCGTGGGTGTCGGGCGTCTCACCGCCGCAACCGGGAGCGAGACGTCGGTGGTGCCGGTCAGGCAATCTGTGCTGGTGGATGCACGCTTCTCTGAGCCGGTGACAACGTCGCTGATCTCCGCGACCCTGGCCACATCTCTGCTGGGCGGCACGCTGCTGCTGGTCGCGGAGCTCGTGTCGCTCCCCGCAGCGCTGGTGGGTGTCGGCGTGGTCCTCTTCGTCCGTCGGGCTGGCGCTCGCACTCGTGATCGGATTCCTCGACGCGCGGCGGGAGGGCCGCAGCCTGTTCCGTTCTCTTGGCCACGGATTCCGCACCCTGTGGAGCTGGCTGTGGGACGTGATGCCGTAGACCCGAGCACGGAGTGAACAGGCCGCCACGTCGTGGAGGGATCCAGCACAGCGGCGCGCGGGGACGCTGGCTGCCGTCGGCGCGTGCGAGGAGACTGTGTGCGCGGCCTCGGAGTACGTGAGTGATCAAAGGGCTTCGATGACCACCTCTGGGTGCCCGTCGGCGAGAGCAGAGAGGTCGTCGGGGTCGCCGGTCAGTACGACGGCACCGCCAACCGCGACGGCGGTCGCCACGACCACGGCATCGACCGTCGCGCTCGAGCCGGCGTCGCCCAGGAGTCTGCCCGCCGTGCGGCCGATGGCTTCGTCCGCGGCGTCGACCTCGCCCACCGCCGTGAGCACTCGGTTCACCGGCGCATCCCCTGCTACGCCACGGACCGTCTCGGCAACGACGACCGACGGGATCGACACCCGCACGCGGGCCTCACGTGCGGCGACCAACACCGCCCGCGCACGCCGGTCGGCGCGGGACAGGGCGATGACTGCGCCAGCGTCGAGGATCAGGCGCTGCGGCGGCGGGTCTTGGGTGCGTCGACGGCGCCGCGCCACAGCCAGCGGGCCTCCTCCACCAGCTCGTCGGGGACCGGCCCTGACGTGGCGTCCATCTCGGCCAACAGCTCGCCGAGGCGGTCGTGCTGCAGCTGGCGGCGCAGCGCGTCGGTCACGTACGACGACAGCTCCCGGCGCCCAGCACGGTCACGGGCCTCGGCCAGCACCTCCTCATCGATGCTCAACGACACCTTCGACGCAGCCATGGCAAGTATCGTACCTTGAGTAGGAATCTGGTGGGGCTCGGTCACTTCCCCAGCCCGCCAGGCACCCCCGGGAAGCCCCTGGATCGCGGAACCAGCCGCGCCCAGCGATCGCTGCTCTCAGGGAACACGGAGGGAACGAGCGGCCCGCCGACCATGATTCGGGCGGGCCAGCGAGCCTTCCCGTCAGATGTCGTAGTAGAGCGCGAACTCCCACGGGTGGGGGCGGACGCGCAGGGCGTC
>JBKHJZ010000071.1:0-15287 GCA_046537875.1 Acidimicrobiia bacterium
GGTGACGAGGCAGGCCACGCGTCCCGGGCATAGGCTCCGGTGAACGGGCGTCCACGCGTGGGCGACCGATGGCGGGGCCGTTGTCTCAGAGGATCGCTGAACGGGAGGGTGTTCATGAAGCTCCACCTCGGTGACCTGGCCATCTCGAGCCCGGCGTTCGGCCACGGCGATCGCCTGGCCGACGAGTTCACCGCCGAGGGCGCAGACGTGTCACCCGAGCTGCGCTGGACCGGTGTCCCCGATGGCACGCGCGAGCTCGTCCTCGTCTGTCACGACCCCGATGCCCCTCTCACCGACGGGTTCACGCACTGGGTCGTGAAGGGGATCCCGCCCGATGCGACCGGCATCCCCACGGGCGGCGGAAGCCAGTTCGTCGAGGGCGTCAACGACTTCGGGAACAGCGGCTACAACGGGCCCGCGCCGCCGCCGGGCCATGGTCGCCACCACTACTTCTTCCACCTGTACGCGGTCGGCGATCCGGTGCCGGATGCCCCGACCACCCGGTCCGAGGTGCTCCGGGCGATCGACGACTCGATCATCGAGCAGGCGCGCATCGTCGGCACGTTCGACCGCTGACGGTCGGGGTGCGTGCGCCCCCGGCTCGTTGACCGTCAGTCGGCCCTGTCCCGGGCCGTGGCCGCGTCCGAGCGCCAGCGCTCGGCCCAGGGATCGCGACCGGCGTCGCCACCCGCCGCCACCACCCGCAACCGTGCCGCGAAGTGCTCCCAGCCCTCGGCGTGGCCGCGCGCCTGCTCGTTGGGCACCCCGGTGTGGCGGAGGTCGAGCCGGGTGCCGCCGCCGGTCGGGACCAGCGTGAACTCCACCTGAGACGACCCGGGTGGGTGCACGTCGCTGCCGGCCACGCCCCACGACACGACCACCCGGTGCGGCGGGTCGACCTCGAGGTAGCGGCCCCGCACGGGTGAGCCGTTGATGTCGACCGAGAAGGTGCCGTCCGGCCTGGGGTCGAGCTCCGCGTGCTGGCCCATCCAGGCCACCATCCGCTCGGGGACGACCAGGTGCTCGAACACCACCTCGGGTGGTGCGTCGATCTCGATCGAGGTCGCGTAGTCAGCCATCGTCGCTCCTCCGGGCGGGGTGGTCTGGCGTCCGCTCTGCCCGTCCGGCCCCCGTGGTTGCGTCGCCGCCGGCGGGGGCGTGCCCGGTCGCGCTGCGGGCGGCGTCCTCGGCCGTCTGCTTCAGCGACCGCAGGCGGGTCGGCCAGAAGTCGGTGAGGTAGGTGTGGACCACGCTGAAGCCCTCGGTGCGCACCATGAACAGGTGTCGGGTGCCCTCGCGCTGCTCGCTCACCAGGCCGGCCCCGCGCAGCACCCGCAGATGGTGCGACACCGCCTGCTGAGACATCGCCACCTCGTCGGCGACCTCGCCGACCGCCCGGGGTCGGTCGTGCACGACGCTGAGGATGGCGCGGCGGTTGCGGTCGGCCAGTGCCCGCAACGCGGTGTCGAGCTCGGTGGCCGACGACCGCGCAGCGGTCACGGCTTCCTGCCGAGGAAGGCCACCACGCGCTCCGACACGGTGTCACCGAGCTCCAGGTCTGGTCCGAACGCCCGGCCCCGCGCCGGCTCCACCGTCCCCCGGCAGAACTCGAGCACCGGGTCGGCCAGGTCGGGTGGGATGGTCGCGGCCTCGCCCGTCGCCTGGGACACGTCCCAGCCGTGCACCACCACCTCGACCAGGTTCATGTGGGCGGCCATCGGCGCGGGGACCGAGCCCAGCGGCAGCTCGACCGTGCGGTCCATGACATCGGGCCGGCGCCACACGGCCATCGCCCATTGCCTGACCGCCGCGAACGCGCCCAGCCCGCAGTCGTCGCCGAGGCGGTCGGTCGTGGGTCGCACCCCGGTGTCGGACGGGCCGGGCTCCGCCGTCTCGCCCTCGGCGGCGCCGGCGAGCCGCTCGAGCGAGTCGAGCATGTGGTCGAGCAGGTCGCGCAGCAGCCACCCATCGCACGGCGTGGGGGAGTCGAGGTCGTCCGGGGTCACCCGGGCCACCCGCTCTGCGGTCCACGCGTAGCCCGTCTCCAGGAGGTCGATCACGTCCGTCTCCATGTCGAGATATACAAACATGGACTTGTAAAAACCACAAGTGGTAGACGAGCGCCTCGCCAGGCGGGCCCGGCGGTTCCCACGACGCGCGGGCAGCCCGGACGGCGACACCATGCATAATCTGACGGTGCGTCAGGTCGCCCCGACGGCGGCCACCCAGATCAGGATGGGAGCGCCATGACCGCCACCGATCCCGCCACCGCCCTGCGGGGACGTGCCCCCGGCGACATCCCCGAGATCCCGATGATCGTCAGCGTGGACGACCACGTCGTCGAACCCGCCCACGTCTGGGAGACCTGGCTGCCGGCCCGCCACCGCGACCGCGCTCCCCGCATCGAGCGGCGCGGCGTCGCCGGCATGCGCCACGTCGGCGGCGGCCACTACGAGCAGGTCTTCGACGACGACGCACCCGAGAAGGCCGACTGCTGGGTGTTCGAGGACGTCGTCTACGTGCACAAGCGCCACGTCGCCGCGGTGGGCTACCCCCGCGACCAGATGACGATGACGCCGATGACCTACGACGAGATGCGCCCGGGCTGCTACGAGCCGGCCGCACGGGTCGAGGACATGGAGATGAACCACGTCCTCGGCTCGCTGTGCTTCCCCACCTTCCCCCGCTTCTGCGGCCAGACCTTCACCGAGACGACCGACCGTGACCTGGGGCTGGCCTGCGTGCGGGCGTACAACGACTGGATGGTCGAGGAGTGGTGTGGCGGCTCCGGCGGTCGTCTGATCCCGCTCGTCATCGTGCCGCTGTGGGACGCCGATCTCGCCGCGGCGGAGGTGCGCCGGAACGCCGAGCGGGGTGTGCACGCCGTGGCGTTCAGCGAGATCCCCCCGCACCTCGGGCTGCCGTCGATCCACTCGGGTTTCTGGGACCCCTTCCTCGCAGCCTGCGCCGAGACGCAGACCACCCTGAACATGCACATCGGCTCGTCGTCGCGCATGCCCGCGACCTCGCCCGACGCGCCCACCGGCGTCGCCGCCACGCTCAGCTTCACCAACGCCATGGCGTCGATGAGCGACTGGCTCTTCTCCGGCAAGCTCGTGCAGTTCCCCGAGCTCGAGCTCGCGTACAGCGAGGGTCAGATCGGCTGGATCCCCTACATCCTCGAGCGGGCCGACACGGTGTGGGAGGAGCACCGGGCCTGGGCGCACACGAAGGACCTCGTCCCCGAGCCGCCCTCGACCTACTACCACCGGCAGATCTTCGGGTGCTTCTTCCGGGACCGGCACGGCATCGACGCGCTCGACAAGGTCGGCGTCGACAACGTGACCTTCGAGACCGACTACCCGCACACCGACTCCACCTGGCCGCACACGAAGGAGGTGGCCGAGGAGCTGATGCGGGGCGTTCCGCAGGACGCGGTCGACAAGATCATGCGCGACAACGCCGCCCGCATGCTGCACCTCGACCTGGCGGCGATCGGCTGACGCGCGGATCGGCCCCCCGGCACGAGTGCCTCGTCGGCCTGGCTAAACGGCGACCGACCGGCTGACTCCGAGGGCCCGCCAGGTCGTCGACCGGATCGGACCGCCGCCCGCCGACGACAGCGGGAATGACATCGGCGGCGCCGGAGTTGGACCACCCGATGAGCCGGCGCACGCCCGCCGTGGTGTTCCTGTGCGTGCACAACGCGGGCCGGTCGCAGATCGCCGCAGGGTGGCTCGAGCACCTGGCCGGCGATCGGGTCGACGTGTACTCCGGTGGCTCCGATCCCGCCTCCCGGGTCAACCCGTCGGCGGTGGCGGCGATGGCCGAGGTCGGCATCGACATCGCGGGGGCCACCCCTCGGCGCTGGACCGATGAGATCCTGCGGGCCGCGGACGTCATCGTCACCATGGGCTGCGGTGACACATGCCCGTTCCTGCCGGGCAAGCGCTACGAGGACTGGGCGGTGCCCGACCCGGCAGGCCTGCCACTCGACGAGGTGCGCCCGATCCGCGACGAGATCGGCGACCGGGTCCGAGCCCTCGTCGCCGACCTCGGGGTGACCTTCCGGGTCTGACCGGTGGGGGCCTGTCCACGAGCCGTCGTTATCGTGGGTGCGCCGGCGGTGATGCCGGCGATTTCCCACGACACGGACGACATGACGACCGATGCCGCATGAGGCCGGTGGCGGCCGCCACCGGCTCCGACAGCCGACGGGCCGAGCACCACGGCCCGGCGCCGGTCCGCACGGCGCGCCCCGCCCCGGTGGTCCTGGCGCTGCTGCTCGCCGGTGCGCTGCTCGCCGGGTGCGGCGACGACGGCGGCGACGCCACCGCCAGGTCGCGTGCGCCGGCCGCGGCATCCCCCGGATCGCCGTCGGTCGAGGTCGTGGCCAGTGGGTTGTGCGACGCGCTCGCCGCCGCCGAGGCCGGTGACCTCGCGGGGGCGCGAGACATGTTCGACCACGGCCCGCTGCACGATCTGGCGGACGCCGTCATCGACATCGACCGCGGCGTCGCCGCCCGGCTGCTGGAGGCCAAGGAGGCGGTCGAGTCCGACCTGGCCGACGGCGGGGTGGCCCCTCACCGCGTGGCCGAGGACCTGCGGTCGCTCGCGGCCGCGACCGGCGACGCGCTCGCGGTGACCGGCGTGCCGAGCCCGTCACCGTGCGACGGGGAGAGCCCGTGAGCCGGCGGCGCCCGCTCCTCGCGGTGATGGTCGTCGCCTCGATGGGGCTGGCCGCCTGTGGGGACGACGCCCCGGGCGGGCAGGGGGACGGCGACGCGGCCGGCGGCACGCCGGGCGAGCTCGTGGCCCAGGTGGCCAGCTACGACCTGGCGGCGGGGGCGCCCCAGCGCTTCCTGGTCGGGCTCGTCGGCGCCGACGGGGGCGACATCGTCGGCGGCGAGGTACGCCTGGACTTCCGCTACCTGGGTGCCGACTCGGAGGAGACCTCGGAGGCGGGCGGGGGAGAGGTGGCGTTCGCGGACGTCCGGGCGGGGTTCCTCCCGGTGGCGGACGGCACGGCACCGGATGCCGAGGCCGAGCCCCGGCTCCGCGAGGGCGGTGAGGGCGTGGGCGTCTACGAGGCGAGCGAGGTCACCTTCGATCGCCCCGGCTTCTGGGAGGTCACCGTGCACACCACGGTCGGCGGCGACGACGTCGAGGTCGCGGCCGCCTTCCAGGTGCTGGCCGAGCACCAGATCGTCGACGCGGGTGACCCCGCCCCCCGCACCGAGAACCTGCTGCCCGGCGACCCCGACGCTCCCCCGACCGCGATCGACTCGCGGGCCGAGGACGACGGCACGGTCCCCGATCCCGAGCTGCACCGGCTCACCGTCGCCGACGCCATCGCCACCGGCCGGCCCACCGTGGTGGTGGTGTCGACCCCGGTGTTCTGCGTCAGCCGGTTCTGCGGCCCGATCACCGACAGCATCCAGGCCCTGGCCGGCGAGCACGGCGACCGGGCGAACTTCGTCCACATCGAGGTCTGGCGCGACTTCGAGGCCAAGGTGGTGAACGAGGGCGCTGCGGAGTGGATCTACCCGGATCCCAGCGTGGACGCCCGCGAGCCCTGGGTGTTCCTGATCGATGGCGACGGAACGGTGGTCCGGCGGTGGGACAACGTCGCCAACCAGCGGCAGGTCGACGAGGCGCTCGGCGAGCTCGTCGGCTGACGGGCCGATCGACGGTGCCCGGTGCGCGACCACTGCCGATCCCGGGTGCGGTGCCCCTCGTGCGTCAGGTGGTGGTGCGCAGAAGGTCGAGCGCCCGGTCGAGCGACCCCACCGCACGGACCTCGAGATCCCCGTTCCCGGCCTCGTCCGCGTTGTCCTCGGGAAGCAGGAACACGTCGGCGCCAGCCTCCTCGGCGGCGATGGCCTTGAGCCCGACGCTGCCCACCGGCCCGACGTCGCCGTCGGCGCCGATCGTGCCGGTGGCGGCGATCGTCCGTCCGCCGGCCAGGTCGCGCTCGTCGAGGAGGTCGGCGACCGCCAGCGCGTAGGCGAGGCCTGCCGAGGGTCCGCCGATGTCACGCTCCGGGAACGACACGTCGAAGGGCAGGTCCGCCGCGAGGTCCCGGGTGGTGACCACCACGCCCAGTCCCGCTTCGCCGGCGAGGTCGGGGAGCGACGTCAGCTCGACCTCGACCTGCTCCCGACCGCGCTCGCCGGCCCGATCGACGGTCACCGACAGCTCCTCCCCGGGCTCCCGGCCACCGACCGCCTCGCGCAGGTGGGTGGTGGTTGAGACCTGTGCGCCGCCGACCGCGACGATCACGTCACCGGTGTCGAGCGCGTCCGCAGCCGGCGAGTCCGGGATCACGCCGACGACCTGGGCGCCGTTCCCGTCGACGGCGACGTCGTAGCCCGCGGCCCGCGCCCCGGCGACGGCGGCGAGCTGGCGACTGTCGTCGAACACGTCCCGCTGGACCTCGAAGTACTCCTGGGGATCGACACCGCGCGGCACCACCTCGCCGATGGGGACGACCTCGCGGTCGTCCCGGATCCAGGCCACCAGCGTCTCCAGCGCGTTGGACTGATCGAGGCCGACCGAGGTCAGCCGGTAGTCGCCGTCGACCCGGCTGGTCGGCGCACCCTCGATGTCGATGCCGTCCTCGACCGCGAGCGTGTCCCCGGGTGAGAGGATCACCAGCGGCGGGTGGTAGAGGTAGCCGGCTGCGGCGATGAAGGCCAGGCCCACCACGAACCAGACGAGTGGCCGGGACGCGCGGCGACGGCGGCCCGGGCTGCGGTCCCAGCCCCATCCACGGTTCGCACTGCCTGGCACGTCCATCGTTCGGCCGGCTCGGTGCCAGCGGTCACCCGACCGCTCGGACCGATCCGCCATGTGATCATTCCCCACTCCGGGGGTGGTCATCGCGTCCGGGGCGTCACGCCGAGATCGCAGGTGCACCCCGGCCGGGGGAGGGGAGTGGGACCGGGTCGCCGGGCATCGTGCCCGATCGGGTCCGGGACTCAGCCACGGGCCGTGGCCCGGCGGAGCGCCCGCAGCTCGTCGACCAGCCGGTCGAAGGGGTAGTGGGCCTGCACGCCGCTCGGGTTGGGAAGCACCCACAGCAGCGCCCCTTCGAGGCTGTCGGGCTGCCGGCCGACCCGTGCCCGGGGGCGGGCGAAGCCGGCCCGGTAGGCGGTCAGACCGAGCAACGCTACCGCCCGCGGGCGCCACCGTCGCACCTTGCCCTCGAGGTCGCGGGCGCCGCGACGGAGCTGCTCCCGGTCCAGCTCGGAGGCCGAGCGTGTCGCCTGCGGCACCAGGTTGGTGACGCCGAGACCCACGTCGAGCAGCCTGCGCTCGTCCGCGGGGTCCAGCACCGCGTCGGTGAAGCCCGACGCCTGGAGCGCCTTCCAGAAGCGGTTGCCCGGATGGGCGAAGTGGTGACCGACGGCGCCCGACCACAGACCGGGGTTGATGCCGCAGAAGAGGACGCGCAGCCCGGGGCCGATCACGTCGTCGACCGTCCCGCCGGCCGCTGCGGCGAGCTCGTCCGGCGAGGGCCGACGGTTGGCGCGGCGCGCCGGTGCGGTCGCTCGCCGGGTGTGCCGTTCGCTCACGTCGCCCGGTCCTCGCGTGGCTCAGGTGCGCCGGGGCCTGACCGGCCAGACGTAGGGGAGGTCCTCGTCCTCGTCGCCGAACTGCGGCCGGTAGTGCTCGCGATCCCTGCGGAGCAGAGCCGACCGGTGGGCGCGGTGCAGCGGCTCGTCGCCCAGCCACCACGGCAGGGCACCGGCGTCGGCCAGCTCCGGCTGGGATCGTGGCGGGACCGCGACGCCGGCGCTGCTCAGCTCGTCGAGGATCTTCGCCTCGCACGTGTCGGAGAAGCCCCGGCGCTGCCACTCGTGGCACACCGCGACCCCGTAGGCGCCGAGGGCCTCCTCGAACCCCTGCCACATGAGGACCACGGGATGGTGCTTCCAGCCGTAGGTGGGTCTGATCAGCGCCCGGAGGATCTGCAGCGCCTCGACGCGCTGCTTGCCGAGCCGCCGGTCGTCGAGGGCGTGGGCCGACTCCTCGAAGTCCGGGTACGGCAGGAACGTCTGCATGCTCCATCCTGCTGGCCGGGGTGTGCTCCCCCTAACAAACTTACTTCGAGTATGTTATGAATCGGGTGGAGAACCACCGGGTGACCCTCGCGGGGACTCCGGTGGCCGGCAGGCCCGACGTGGTGGAGACCCGGGGTCAGGTCCCGGAGGGGGAGCAGTCACGGTGTCCGCAGCACTCTTCGAACACCCGACGGAGGACCGGCTGGCTCGAGCCGTCGCGGCCGTCGCACTGGTGGGAGCGGGGGTCATCCACTTCGCCTTCGCACCCACCCACCTCGATCACGGCCTCGACCACGGGGCCTTCTTCCTCGCGGCCGGGTGGCTGCAGCTCGCGCTCGCCGCTGCGCTGGCGTTCCGCCTGCGCCCGGAGCGGGCCTGGCTGGGCGTGACGGTGCTGGTCAACGCCGCCATCATCGGCACCTGGGGCGTGTCCCGCACGGTGGGCGTGCCGGGGTCCGAGCCGGAGGGCGTGGGTTTCCCCGACGTGACCGCCACGCTGCTGGAGCTGCTGGTCATCGCGGCGGCCGTCGCGCTCCTGTCGGGTCTCGTCGTCGATCGGGAACTGATGGCCCGCCCGGTGCTCGGCCTGGGAAGCGCGGGTGCGCTCGCTCTCGTGGCGCTGGTGTCGGTGTCGGTGTCGCCGTCGTTCTCCACCCACAACGGCGACGGTCACGACCACGGCGCCGAGGGCGAGGCCGCGGCCGGTGGCCACGACGACCATGGCGAGTCCGAGGACGACTGGGCCGAGGAGCGATACGCCGCGCTGGCGGGTCACCTGCCCGAGGCGCAGATCGACGAGTTCAGGGACATGGCGCGGGAGGACCTCGCCGAGACGCTCCGGGAGCGCTCCGAGCTCCTCCAGGGCCTGCCCGAGGACGAGCGCGAGGAGCGCATCGCGACCTACACCGAGTGGGCCGTCGAGAACACGATCGAGCTCGCCGAAGGGATCCAGAGCGGCGAGGCCGACGACGAGGAGCACATGCACTCGCACGGGCCGCAGGAATGGATCCCGATCACCGATCCCGCCGACCAGCTCAGGCTGCAGAACGAGCTCGCCACGGCCGGCGAGGTGATCGACCGGCTGCCGACGGTGGCCGATGCCGAGGAAGCCGGGTACAGGCAGATCGCGCCCTACGTCCCCGGCATGGCCGTGCACTACATCGGCCCGGGGCTCGACGACACGTTCGACCCGGCGCAGCCCGAGATGCTGCTCTACAACGGCACCGACCCCGACTCACCGCTGGTCGGCTTGAGCTACGTGGCGCTGGCCGAGGAGCCGCCCGAGGGCTTCACGGGGCCGAACGATGTCTGGCACAACCACCCCGGGCTCTGCATGGTGGGGAACTTCGTGGTGGGCATCGACGGCACGCCGGAGGACCTGTGCGAGTCGGTGGGCGGCTCCATCAACCGGTCCCTGGCCGACCTCTGGATGATGCACCTGTGGCAGGTGCCGGGATGGGAGTCGCAGTGGGGGCTGTTCTCCGGCGAGAACCCGGCCATCAACATCGTGACCTCCGACATGTGGAACAAGCGCTGACTCACGGCGGCTGACCCCTCGCTCGGGTCGGTCCCGGCGCAACGGCGGTGCGCGGGCTTCCTGCCCGCGCACCGATCGCGACGAGGCCACGCCCGCGGCGAAGTATGTGCCATCGCGCAGTACTTGCTATCGTGCAAGTATCGCGCAGCTCTCCGACCAGGCCGCAGACGCGTTCCTCGCGGCGTCACGTGCTCTCGTCGGGGTGTCGGCGCGCTCGCTCGCCGACGTGGAGGACGTGACGCTTCCGCAGTACCGCGCGCTCGTCGTCATCGCCGGCCAGGACGGGGTGACCGTGCGGCAGCTCGCACAGCGCCTCGACATCCATCCCTCCACCGCCACCCGGCTGTGCGATCGGCTCGTCCGGAAGGGCCTGATCCGGCGGGCCGAGCGCGACGCCGACCGCCGCGAGATCGAGATCGTGCTCGCGGCGAAGGGTCGCCGGCTCGTCGACCGGGTCACCGAACGTCGCAGGGACGCCCTCGCCGCGATCGCGCAGCAGATGTCCGCCGACCAGTTGCGGCACGCCGTCGTCGGGCTTCGCGCGTTCGCCGAGGTCGCCGGCGAGACCCCCGAGGCCACGCTCTTCGGCTGGCCGGAGCCGGCCGGTGACAGCGGGGACGAGCCCGCCGCCGACGGCGGCCCGGGCTCGCCGTGATGCAGGGGAACGGGCGCACCCGCCGGCTGCTCACCGCGGTTCGCGACTGGGACTACCTCCGCAAGTGGCTCCTCCTCGGTGCCCTGATCGGGGTGGTCGCCGGGCTCGCCGCCATCGCGTTCATCGTCGTCCTCGAGCTCGCGAGCCGGCTGCTGCTCGAGGGCCTCGGCGGGTACGAGCCGCCGCTGCCGATCGGCGAGGGGAACCGGCTCGCGAACGGCGACTTCACCCGCCCGTGGGCCGTCCCGCTCGTCGTCGGGCTGGGTGGGCTCATCTCCGGCATCCTCGTGTTCCGGTTCGCTCCCGAGGCCGAGGGCCACGGGACCGACGCCGCCATCGCGGCGACGCACCACAACCCCCGGTCGATCCGGGGACGGGTCACGCTGGTCAAGCTCCTGGCGTCGGCGGCGACGATCGGAGCTGGCGGGTCGGCCGGGCGGGAGGGGCCCACGGCCCAGATCAGCGCCGGCTTCGGCTCGTTGCTCGCCAGGCGCCTGGACCTGAGCCCCCAGGACGCCCGCATCGCGGTCGCGGTGGGCGTGGGCGCCGGCATCGGTGCGATCTTCCGCGCCCCGCTCGGCGGAGCCGTGCTGGGCACCGAGATCCTCTACCGCGACGACCTCGAGCCCGATGCCCTGCTCCCGTCGCTGGTGGCGTCCATCGTCGGCTTCTCGGTCTTCGGCGCTGCCGAGGGCTTCACGCCGATCTTCGGTGAGCTCCACACGCCGCTGTTCGACCACCCGATCCAGCTCGTGTACTTCGCCGTGCTCGGCATCGCGGCGGGCCTGGTGGGGCGCCTGTACGCACGGGGCTTCTACGGCATCACCGCGCTGTTCCGCCGGATGCGTGGCGCCGCCATGGTGAAGCCGGCCATCGCGGGCGTGATGGTCGGTCTCCTCGGGCTGGCCTTCCCCCAGGCGCTGGCCACCGGGTACGGCTGGCTCCAGGGGGGCATGATCGACGGGCTGCCCGACGTCGCCCTGTGGGTCATCCTCCTGCTCCCGCTGGTGAAGATCGTGGCGACGTCGCTGTCGATCGGATCGGGTGGCTCAGGTGGCATCTTCGGCCCGGGCATGGTGATCGGCGGCTTCGTCGGTCTCGGCCTCTGGCGGATCCTCCACGACGTCGCCCCGGGCATGCCGGAGGCCCCGGCGCCGTTCGTGGTGGTCGGGATGATCGCCTGCTTCGGCAGCGTGGCCCACGCTCCCCTCGGGCTCATGCTGATGGTGGCCGAGATGACGGGGAGCCTGGCGCTGTTGCCCCCGGCGATGCTCGCCATCGGCCTCGCGGCCGTCGTCGTGCGCGAGGACTCGATCTACGAGAGCCAGTTGCGGAGCCGGGCGGACGCGCCCGCCCACCGTGCGCGGTTCGGCCTGCCGTTGCTCGGCTCGACCCCGGTCCGCGACGTCATGCGCCCACCGCGCCTGCTCGTGCCCGCCACCGTGCCTCTCGAGGAGGCGTGGCAGACACTGAGCATGCTCCGCACCACCCGGGCGCCGGTGGTCGACGGCGACCGCTTCGTGGGCGTGGTCACCGCCGACGGGGCCGCCGAGCCCGAGGCGCTCACCTCGGGAGCCGCCGCCGAGGTCTCGTACCCCACGATCCCGTCGGACGCGAACCTCGACTCGGCGCTCGATGCGATGGTCTCGGCGGGCGTGAACTGGATCCCCGTGCTCGACCGCAACCGTGTGGTCGGCGTGATCGCCATGTCGGAGGTGCTCGGCGGGTACCAGACGGCGCTCAGGCGCACGCTGCGCCGCCTGGCCGGCATCAACGGCCGGGCGGTGCTGATCGAGACCAAGGTGGGCGAGGGCTCGCCGATGGCGGGGCTGCACCTGGCCAACGCCCCGTGGCCCGGGGGCTGCGTGGCGGTCAGCATCGACCGTCACAGCCACCTGGTGGCCCCCACGCCCGACACCGAGCTCCTCCCGGGCGATCTCGTCGTGGTGGTCGCCCCGGCCGGCGTCGAGGAGGAGATCCGCCGGCTGTTCGGCGACACCGGGGACACCGGCCGCCACGGCGGCGGGGGCGAAGACGACGAACCCTGAGCCGCCGCCGCTCGCGGGCGGCGCCGGTGACGAACTGCACGGCCGGACCCGGGAGCGTCGAGCCCGTGAGCGGACCGGATGGTGCCGGCGTTCGAGACGCCCGCGGGCCGGGCGCTCAGGTGTTCTGCACGGTCAGGCCGCCGTCGACCGCGAGCACGGCGCCGTTGACGTAGGAGGCGGCCGGCAGCACCAGGGAGAGCACCATGTGCGCCACCTCCTCGGGTTCTCCGTAGCGCCGCATCGGCACCCGCCGGCGGGCGAACTTCGTCTTGGCCTCCTCGGGGATGAGCGCGGTCATGCCGGTGCGGATCGGGCCCGGGCAGACGGCGTTGACGGTCACGCCGGTCGAGCCGAGCTCGACCGCCAGCGCGCGGGTGAGGCCGATGACGCCGTGCTTCGACGCGGCGTAGGGCGAGAGATGGGCGGTCGCCCCCAGGCCCTCGGTGGAGGCGATGTTCACGATGCGGCCGCCGCCGTCACGGCGCAGGTGCGGGAGGCAGGCGCGGGCGAACGTGGCGTGCGCCGTGAGGTTGACCGCGAGCGTGGCATCCCACGCCTGCTCGTACCCCTCGGCATCGATCGAGGCCGGCAGGCTCACGCCGGCGTTGTTCACCAGGATGTGCGGCGACCCCAGCCGGGCCGCGACATCGTCGACCGCAGCATGCACCGCCGCGCGGTCGGCCACGTCGAGCGCCCACGTGGCGGCCGTTCCGCCCGCGTCCGCGATCTCGCGACCGACGGCCTCGACGCCGTCCGACGACCGGTCGATCACCGCCACCGACGCCCCCTCGTCGGCGAGGAGGTGTGCCGTCGCCCGGCCGATCCCCGAGGCGGCACCGGTGACGATCGCGACCCGGCCGGCCACCGAGCGGGAGAGTTGCGTGATCCGTGCCATGCGGGCGGGACGCTACCGCCCGGTGCCATCCAGCCAGGGATCGACCGCGGACACCGCACTGCCGCCGGCGGTCCCGGCCCCGTGGCCGCGTCGGCCATCGCCGTGGCGTCGGCCGTCGCCTCGGCCCGTCGGTTGGCCGGGCCCTTGACAGATCCGGCACACCTGTCAAGGTTGTGGACATGGATGCGACGACTGTCGACGCCGGCGGGCAGGGCGGCGAGACCACGCGGTGGCGTGACCGCAAGCTGCTGTTCTGGCCCTTGGCGCTGGTCGTGCCGCTCATCCCACTGCGCAGCGTTGCGCTGGCGGAGCAGGACGCCCACCCCCTGCTGTGGTTCCTTGCGCCGATCGTCGTGTTCCTCGTGTTCCCGATCGTCGACACGCTCGCCGGCCTCGACCGGAGGAACCCGCCGGAGAGCGAGGTTCCCCGGCTCGAGACCCGCCGGTACTACCGGTGGGTCACCTACGCGTACATCCCGCTGCAGTACCTGTCGCTCGTGGTCGCCTGCGGGCTGTGGGCCGGGGGCGAGCTGCGCTGGTGGGAGTCGCTCGGGCTGGCCACCGGGGTCGGCCTGGTGGGCGGCATCGCGATCAACACCGCCCACGAGCTCGGCCACAAGCGCCCGGCCGTGGAGCGCTGGCTGTCCAAGGTCGCGCTGGCCCAGACCGCGTACGGGCACTTCCAGCTCGAGCACAACCGGGGCCACCACACCCGGGTGTCGACCCCCGACGACCCGGCCAGCGCCCGCATGGGCGAGAGCTTCTACTGGTTCCTGCCCCGGACGGTCCTCGGCAGCCTGCGCTCGGCGCTCCGGCTCGAGCGCGAGCGCGAGCGGCGCCTGGGTCAGCGGTTCTGGTCGCCGCGCAACGAGCTGCTGAACGCCTGGGCGATGACGGTCGTCCTCTTCGGCGGGCTCGTCGCCTGGTTCGGCTGGAGCATCGCCCCGTGGCTCGCCCTCCAGGCCGTGCTCGGGTTCTCCCTGCTCGAGGTCGTCAACTACATCGAGCACTACGGCCTGCTGCGCCGGCGGGGTCCCGACGGCCGCTACGAGCGCTGCCGGCCCGAGCACTCGTGGAACGCCAGCAACGTGGTCTCGAACCTGCTGCTGTTCCAGCTGCAGCGCCACAGCGACCACCACGCCTTCCCGACGCGCCGCTACCAGGTGCTGCGCCACTACGAGGACGTGCCCCAGCTGCCGACCGGGTACGCGGGCATGATCGTGCTCGCAGCGATCCCGCCGCTGTGGCGCCGGGTGATGGACCCCCGGGTGATCGACTTCTACGGCGGCGACGTCACGCGGGCCAACCTCCACCCGCGCCAGCGCGCGCGGCTCGTGGCCCGCTACGGCGCACCGGCCGCCGCGGCATGAGCACGTCCCCGCGGCGACCGTGGGGAGAGGTGTCGCGGTCGCTGCTCCGCGACACGGTGCTGCGCGCCGCCGACCGGTTGCTGGCCGGGCGCGCCTGGGGCGACATCACCATGGCCCAGGTGGCCCGGGCCGCGGGTGTCAGCCGGCAGACCGTCTACAACGAGTTCGGCAACCGCCGTGAGCTCGCACTGGCCTACGCGATGTGGGCCGGTGACCAGTTGCTCGACGAGGTCGAGCGGTGCGTGGCCGACCACCGGGACGACCCGCTGGCCGCGCTCGTGGCGGCGTTCACGGTGTTCCTCGACCTCGGCGCCGGGCACCCGCTCGTCCGCTCGCTCGCCGACAGCAGCGGGGCCGACGACCTGGCCTCGGTGCTGGCCGGCACGCGTCGCTCGTCGATCGTCGGCAACGCCAGCGGCCGCCTGGCCGAGATCATCGCCGCCGCGTGGCCGGACTTCCCCGCCGAGGCGGTGACGGTCGCCAGCGAGGTGCTCGTCCGGCTCGCGGTCAGCCACCTCCTGCAGCCCACCACCGACCACGAGGACGCCGCCCGCCAGGTCGCCCTGGTGTTCGCCCCGTTCCTCGCCCAGGCGCGCACGGCCCCGTCGGTCTGAGCGGGCACCGGCGGCCGAGCGACCACCGGCCGTCAACACGGGTCCCGGTGGCCAGCCGCCGGGGCGCCGCCGGAGCGGTCGCGGGCCGGGCGGCATACTTGC
>JBKHJZ010000006.1:0-49052 GCA_046537875.1 Acidimicrobiia bacterium
GGGTGGTCCCGAGCCGGCGCCCCGGCCGGCGGACGACGAGCGGCACGCGGACCGGCGCACCGGCCTGCGGGCGGCGAGCGGTCACGCCACGGCGACCCCGGCAGCCGGGCACCCGCCCGGTGAGCGGTCCGCCGGGGTGGTTCGGCCGGCGGTCGGCGCTGCCCTCGCCGCCCTGGTCGCGACCGCGCTGAGCGTCGCCGTGTCGGGGAGCCCGGCGCCGGCCTGGGAGCTCGACGTGGTCGACGCCGCCACCCGCCTGCCCGACGCGATCGGCTACCCGCTGCGCGGCGTCATGCAGCTCGGCACGACGCCGGCGGCGCTCGCTGCGGGGCTGGTGGTGTGGTTCGTGGTGGAGCGCTGGCGCCCTGCGCTGACCGTGACGGCCGCCGGGCTGCTCGCCTCCCTCGTCGCCACCCGCGCCAAGCTGCTCGTCGACCGCGATCGCCCCAGCGGCGTGCGGATCCGTGAGGCACACGACACGCTCGGCTTCCCCTCCGGTCACACCGCCGTGGCGGTCGCGCTCGCCGTGGCAGTGGCGGCGCTGCTCCCCCGGCGGTGGCGGTTGGTCGCGTACGGGGCGGGCGCGCTGGTGGGCGTGGCCCGCATGCACGTCGGCGTGCACTTTCCCCTCGACGTCGTCGGCGGGGCGCTGATCGGCGTCGCCGCCGGGCTCGGCGTCCGGGCGGTGGTGAACGGCCCGCTCGCCGACCGGCCCCGGCGCGGCCCGCCCGGTCGCTCTACCCGCCGCGCAGGTCCTCCTCGGGCCGATCACCCCGGGGTGCGGTGAGGAGCCGTGCGAGCGCGACCCGCTCGGCTTCGTCCCCCGCCTGATCGAGGTTGACCGCCGCGGCGTCGAGCACCGCGCGCTCGACCCGGTACGCGACCAGCTGCCCCACGATCGCCGCCAGCGCCCGCAACGACGCGGCCACGCGCTCGGCCCGGTCGCCCTCCTCGCGCCCCGGGCGCCGCAGCCGCCCGCCGACGAGCGCCGACCACGCGTCCACCACCTCCCGGCTGAGGTCCTCGGTCACCCTGAGCGGCTGCCGCGCGATGCGCATGAGATCGTCGAGCGACAGCCCCACCCCGAGGAGCGAGAGCACGTTGCGGACGAACCGCACGTCGGCGTCGCTGTAGCGGGGGACGCCGTCCGCCAGGTGGTGGGGAGCGAGCAGGCGCGACGCCTCGAGGGCGCGGAGCACCTCGACCGGCACCCCGCTGCGCTCGGCCACCTCGGTGAGGCCGAGCACCTCGTGGTCCTCGAGGAGCGTGGTCGGGTCGTCGTCGCTGTCGTCGAGTGCGTCGGCGATCATCCGCAGCGAGTAGCCGCGGTCCTTCAGATGGCGGATGCGGAGCAGCCGCTCCCGATGGTGGGCGCCGTACCACGCCACCCTGCCCTCGTGGCGGGGCGGAGGGAGCAGCCCCTTCGATTGGTACGAGCGGAGCAGCTGGACGCTGATGCCCACCTGGTCGGCCAGCTCCTCTGCCCGATAGCGCCGGTCCTCCACGTCCGTCATCTCCTTCACGTCCACACCGCCGACAGAAGAATCGCGCGTTCCCCTGTAACGAACCGGCCCCGCCCGGGTCGGAACGATGTCCCTGATTCTTGCCGAGGACCCCCCACTGTGCCGCATGCCGTGATATTCCCCGGACAGGGTGCTGCGACGCCGGGCGTGGGACGCGCCTGGCTCGACCACCCGTCGTGGTCTGTCGTCCGCGAGGCCGAGGAGATCCTCGACCGGCCGCTCGCCCACCTGCTCCTCGACGCCGGCGCCGACCACTTGGCGGGCACCGAGGCCAGCCAGCTCGCCGTGCTGCTCGCCTCGCTCGTCACGTGGGAGGCCCTGCGGCCCACCCTCGGGTCGCCGCCCGTCGCGTTCGCCGGCCACTCGCTGGGACAGGTCACCGCCCTGCTGGCGTCGGGCGCGGTCGACCGGGAGGCGGGCCTGCGGCTCGCCGCCGAGCGCGCGACGCGGTCGCAGGCCTCCGCCGACGCCCGCCCCGGCCGGATGGCCGCGCTCGTCGGCACCGACCTCGACGCCGCCGCCCGGCTCTGCGCCGGCATCGACGACGCGTGGATCGCGAACGACAACGCACCCGGCCAGGTGGTCGTCGCCGGCACGCCGGACGGCATCGAGGCGGTCACGCGCCAGGCACCGCAGCTCGGCGTCCGGCGGGTCATGCCGCTCGACGTGGGCCACGCGTTCCACACGCCGTTGCTGGCCGACGCCGCCGAGGGCCTCCGGCCGCTGCTCGAGCGCACGCCGTTCCGCGAGCCGGAGGCGCCGGTCGTGGCCAACACCGACGCGCTCGGCCACACCGACCCCGACTGCTGGCCCGACCAGCTCACGCGTCACCTGGTCGAACCCGTCCGCTGGCGCGAGTCGCAGCGCACCCTGGCGGCCTCGGGCGCCGACACCTTCATCGAGGTGGGCCCGGGGCGGGTGCTGGCCGGGCTGGCGAAGCGCACGGTCCCCGACGTGACCGTCCGGGACGTCACCGCCCCCCACGACATCCCGACTGCGGAGGTGTCCCGATGACCCCGGCCGACGTCGTCCACGAGCTGGTCGCCGACGATCTCCACGTGCCGGAACGGCTCATCGCCGCCCCGGCCGCCGGCGTGTTCCGTGGTGCGCCTCCCGACCTGGTGACCGCCGAGGGCGAGATCGTCCGCGCCGGGCAGGTCGTCGGCACCATCGAGGGAACGGGCGACGCCGTCCCGGTCACCAGCCCCCACACCGGCTTCCTGATGGGGCTGCTGGCGCTGCCGGGCGAGCGGGTGCGGGCGAACCAGCCCCTCGCCTGGGTGCGGGTGCTCGCGTGACCGGAGTGCACGTGCGGGGCTGGGGCCGTGCCGTGCCCGAGGCGGTCGTCACGAACGACGACCTGGCGCAGCGCCTCGACACCAGCGACGCCTGGATCACGGAGCGGACCGGCATCCGCGAGCGCCGCATCGCCGCCAAGGGCGAGTCGACCGGGCCGCTCGCCGAGGCCGCCGCGCGCGAGGCGCTGGCGCTCGCCGGCGTCGGGCCCTCCGAGGTCGACCTCGTGGTGGTGGCCACCTGCACACCGGAGATGCCGGTCCCGCCGACCGCCGCCTGGCTGACCGCGCAGCTCGGCACCAGCGCGGGAGCGCTCGACCTCAACGCGGCGTGCGCCGGATTCGTCTACGCGCTCACCACCACCACGGCGCTGCTGCGCGAGGGCCACAGCCGCACGGCCCTGGTCATCGGCGCCGAGACGATCTCCACGATCGTGGACCCGGACGACCGCGCCACCGCCGTCCTGTTCGGCGACGGGGCCGCGGCCCTGGTGCTCGCCGCCGTGCCCGACGCACCGGACGCGCCTCGCGGTGGGCTCCTGGCCAGCGACCTCGTCACCGACCCCGGGGGCGTCGACCTCCTCGTGGTCCCCGGTGGGGGGAGCGCCCGCCCGCCCAGCGCCGAGACGGTGGCCCGGGGCGAGCACTACCTGCGGATGGACGGGCGCGAGGTGTTCCGCCGCGCGGTCAGGGCGGTGGCCGGCTCGATCGAGCGCACCCTCGAGCGCGCCGGGCACGCCCCCGACGACGTGGCCCTGTTCGTCCCCCACCAGGCCAACGCCCGCATCATCGAGGCGGTGCTGCCGCGGGTGGGCATCGCGCCGGACCGCACGTCGTCGACCGTCGACCGCTACGGCAACACGTCGTCAGCGTCGATCCCCCTCGGCCTCACCGAGGCGGCCGACGCCGGCACCCTGGTCGACGGCGACCTCGTGCTCATGAGCGGCTTCGGCGCCGGCCTCACCGTGGGCTCCGCCCTGTGGCGCTGGTGCGCCCCTGACCGCGTGGGGGACTCGTGACCGCCCGCATCGCCCTCGTGACCGGGGGTTCCGGTGGCATCGGCTCGGCCGTGGCCCGCGCACTCGCGGCGGCGGGCCACCGTGTGGCCGTGGGCTACGCGGCCTCGACCGGCGCCGCCGACAAGGTGCGCGACGCCATCGCCGCGGGCGGCGGCACCGCGCTCGCCACGCACGTCGAGGTGGCCGACCCGGCATCGGTCGATCGGGCCTTCTCGCACGTCGAGGAGGTGTGGGGGCCGGTGGAGGTCGTGGTGAACGCCGCCGGCTCCAACCGCGACAAGCTCGCCGTGCAGCTCGCCGACGACGACTGGCACCACACGCTCGACGTCGACCTCACCGGGCCGTTCCTGGTCTCCCGCCGGGCGCTCCGGCCGATGATCCGGGCGCGCTGGGGGCGCATCGTCAACGTGTCGTCGATCGTGGCGGCCACCGGCTCTCCCGGCCAGGCAAACTACGCCGCCGCCAAGGCGGGTCTCGTCGGGCTCTCCCGCTCGATCGCACGCGAGGTGGCGACCCGCCACATCACGGTGAACGTGGTGGAGCCCGGCCCGATCGCCACCGCCATGACCGACGCCCTGCCCGCCGCGCGCCGGGACGAGCTCGCCGCCGCCACCGCGATGAGCCGCATCGGCACCCCCGAGGAGGTGGCCGCCGTGGTCGCCTTCCTGTGCTCCGACGCCGCCTCGTACGTGACCGGCGCCGTCGTGCCGGTCGACGGGGGGCTCGGCATGGGGCGCTGACCGTGCGGCCTCCCGCCGGCCCGGTCGGCCCCCGTCGGCCCCGTCGGCCCGACCCGCACCGGACCCTGCACACCACGACCGAAAGGATCACAGCCATGGACCGCTCCACCGCGTTCGACGCCCTGCGCACGGCCGCCGTCGAGGTGCTCTCCGTCCAGCCGGACCAGGTGACCGAGACCGCCTCGTTCGCCGACGACCTCGACGCCGACAGCCTCGACCTCGTCGAGCTCGTGATGTCGCTGGAGGACAGCCTCGACGTCACGATCTCGGAGGACGACCTGGCCGACGTCACCACCGTCGGCGACGCCGTCGACCTGATCGTGGCCGCGAAGGCCACGGCCGCGTGACCGGCCGGGACGATCGCGGCCGCCCGCGGGTGGCGGTCACGGGGCTGGGCGCCAAGACCCCCGCCGGGCTCACCGTCGACGAGCTCTGGCGCACCGTGGTGGCAGCCACGCCGGCCGCAGGACCGATCACCCTGTTCGACGCGTCGCAGCACGCGGTGGGGTTCGCGTGCGAGGTCCGCGACTTCGACGCCGTGCCCTATGTGGGACCCAAGGAGGTCCGGCGCACCGACCGGGCCACGCTGCTCGGCCTCGCCGCCGCGGCCGACGCGCTGGCCGACGCCACCCGGGCGGCCCCGCTCGACGTCGAGCCGGTGCGGAGCGCCGTGGTGGCCGGAACCGGCATCGGGGGCATCCGCACGCTCGAGGACCAGATCGTCGAGTACGTGGATCGCGGTCCCGGCCGGGTCGGCCCGTTCCTCGTGCCGATGATGATGCCCAACGCCACCGCGGCGATGATCGCGATCCGGCACGGCTTCACCGGGCCCAACCTCGCGGTGGCCACCGCGTGCGCCACCGGCGCCCACGCGATCGGGGAGGGCGCCCGGCTCGTGCGCGACGGGCTGGCCGACATCGTGGTGTGCGGTGGCACCGAGGCGTGCGTGAGCCCGGTGGCCATGGCGGCGTTCGCCCGCATGGGCGCGCTCAGCCGGAACCCCGACCCCGCCGCCGCCTCCCGGCCGTTCGACGACGGCCGCGACGGCTTCGTGATGGGCGAGGGCGCCGGCGTCGTGGTGCTCGAACCATGGGACCGCGCGGTGGCCCGGGGCGTCCGCCCGCACGGCGAGGTGCTCGGCTACGGCCTGACCTGCGACGCCCACCACATCACCGCCCCGCTCGGCGACGGCTCCGGGGCGGTGGCGGCCATCGAGATGGCGCTCGCCGACGCCGGCCTCGCACCCGGCGCGATCGGCCATGTGAACGCCCACGGCACGTCCACGCCGCACAACGACGCTGCGGAGGCGACGGCCATCGCCAAGGTGTTCGGGCCGGGCGCCGTGCCGGTCACCTCCACGAAGGGCGTCACCGGCCACCTGATCGGCGCCGCGGGCGCGGTCGAGGCGATCGTGGCGCTGCGGTCGGCGACCGAGGGCGTGGTGCCCCCGGTGGCCAACCACGAGGCCACCGACCTGCCGGTGGACGTGGTGGCGGGCGCACCCCGGGACGTCGATCCCGCACCGGCCCTGTCCACGTCGTTCGCGTTCGGGGGCCACAACGCCGCCCTCGTGGTCGGTCCCGGGATCGACTGATGGCGGCGGTGGTCGCCCCGCGCATGCCGGTGGCGACCGGGCGGCCCGGCGCGGTCCGGGCCGGGCTCGGGCGGGCGCCGGAGCTGCCCCACGACGGTCCGGTCGCATGGTTCACCGGCCCGGCCACCGCCGGGGGCACCGAGGTGATGGCCCGCACCGTGCGGGCCGGCATCGAGGCGGGGCTCCCCGTCGTCGGGGTGCTCGGCGGGCTGGGGGTGTCCCGGAGCGCCGGCCTCGATGCGCTGGACGGCTGGGGCCGGGTGGCCGCGGCCCTGGCGGCGGCGTCGGGGCAGGTGCCCACCGTGCTCGTGGTCGACGGGCCGTGCCTGGGTGGCCAGGCTCTGCTGCTCGGGCTCGCCGACGTGGTGGTGATGACCGAGCGGGCGCACGCCTACGTGAACGACCCGGGCGCGGCGAGCCGCCTGACCGGTGCGGGCCGGGTCGAGGCGGCATCGCTCGGCGGGTCGTGGGTCCATGCGACCAGCAGCGGGCTGGCCGACCTGCTCGCCGACGACCTTCCGGGCGCGCTCGACGTCGTGGCCGACGTGCTGGCCCTGCTGCCCGCGAACAACCACGAGCCGCCACCTGCGGTGCCGCCGTGCGATCCCCCCGACCGCGCCACGGTGCGGGCCCTGGCGGCCGTGCCCCGCGACGGCCGGGCCTCGTACGACGTCCGCGACGTGATCACCGACGTGCTCGACCACGGCAGCGTCATCGAGCTGCGGGCCTGGTTCGGCACGAGCGTCGTCACCGCGCTGGGACGCGTGGCGGGCATGCCGGTGGGGGTGGTGGCCAACCAGCCCGCCCGGCTGGCCGGTGCCCTCGACATCGAAGGGTCGGTCAAGGGCGCGCGGTTCGTGCGGTTCTGCGACGCGCTCAACCTCCCGGTGGTGACGCTGGTCGACACGCCCGGCTTCCGTCCCGGCCGCGACCAGGAGTGGCGGGGCATGATCCGCCACGGTGCAAAGCTGGCGTTCGCCTACGCCGAGGCGACCGTGCCCCGGGTGTGCCTGGTGATCAGGAAGGCCTACGGCGGTGCGTACATCGTGATGGACTGCAAGGCGATGGGCAACGACTGCGCCCTCGCGTGGCCCACGGCGGAGATCGCGGTGATGGGCGCCGGGGGCGCCGTGGAGATCCTGCACCGGCGCGAGCTGGGCGCGCTGCCACCGGGCGACGAGCGCGACCGGCGGCGGCGCGAGCTCGAGGCGGCGTACGACGACACGCACCTCACCCCGGCCACCGCGCTCGAGCGCGGCTACGTCGACGCGGTGATCGACCCGGCGGAGACGCGGGCGGCCGTCGCCGGCGCGCTCGCCGCCCTGGCGGCCAAGCGCGAGCGCCTCCCGGCGCGCCGCCACGAGAACATCCCCCTCTAGCGACCCGACCGAGGAGACCCGACGCATGCTGCTCGAGGGCAAGAGGCTCGTCATCACCGGCGTCCTCACCAAGGACTCGATCGCCGCGGCGGTCGCACACCGCGCCCGGGAGCAGGGTGCCGAGGTGGTGCTGACATCGTTCGGCCGGGGCATGCGCCTGACGCAGCGCGTCGCCCGGGGCCTGCCGGGCGGGGCCGACGTGCTCGAGCTCGACGTGACCAGCCCCGACGACCATGCCGCGCTCGCCGCCGAGCTCGAGCGGCGCTGGGGCGGTGTCGACGGTGTGCTCCACGCGGTCGGCTTCGCCCCCGAGGCGTGCCTCGGGCAGGACGACGGCCTGCTCGCCGCCGGCTGGGACGAGGTGGCGACCGCGCTGCACGTGTCGGCGTACTCGCTGAAGTCCCTCGCCGAGACGGTGGCGCCGCTGATGCCGCCGGGCTCCTCGATCGTCGGCCTCGACTTCGACGCCGCGCAGGCCTGGCCGGCGTACGACTGGATGGGCGTCGCCAAGGCCGCGCTCGAGGCAACGGCCCGCTACCTCGCCCGCGACCTCGGGCCACGCGGCATCCGGGTGAACCTGGTGGCCGCCGGGCCGTTGCGGACGCTGGCCGCGCGCTCGATCCCAGGCTTCGCCCTCATCGAGCGGACCTGGGCCACCCGGGCGCCGCTCGGCTGGGACGTCCGCGACCCGGAGCCCGTGGCCCGGGCCTGCGTCGCCCTGATGTCGGGGTGGTTCCCCGCCACGACCGGCGAGATCGTTCACGTGGACGGGGGTGCCCACGCCGTGGCCCTCGCTGGTGCCGAGGTCGACGGGCCTCCGGCGGACGCGACCATCGGGGCGGGGCACGCCGACGGCGAGCCGGGGAGCGGGCGACGCGGCGGGCCGGAACCGGGGGACGCACCGTGAGCGATCCCGTCGCCCTGCTGCCGCACCGGCCACCGTTCCGCTTCGTCGACCGCGTCGACGAGCTGGTGCCCGGCGAGCGGGCCCACGCCAGCTACCTGGTCACCGGCGACGAGCCGTTCCTCGCGGGCCACTTCCCGGGAAACCCCGTCTTCCCGGGGGTGCTCCAGCTGGAGGCGCTCGCCCAGGCCGGCGCAGTCGCGCTCCTGGCCCACGAGCGCTACGCCGGCTCGCTCCCCCTGTTCGGCGGCGTCGAGGGCGTGCGGTTCCGCCGCCAGGTGCGGCCCGGCGACGAGATCTCCCTCGCCGTCGAGCTCGAGCGGCTGTCGGCCCGCGGGGGGTGGGGCACGGGGACGGCCACGGTCGACGGGCGCCGGTGCTGCCAGGCCCGGCTGCTCTTCGTGCTGGCCCCTCTGCCACGATGACGGGGTGACCGCCCCGGACGCCCCGGACGCCGCCAACACCCCCGATACCCCCGACGGATCCGTCAGCCGCGACACCCGCGAGGCCCCCGGCACCACCGCCGCCCCTAGCCTGCCGGCCGCCGAGCGCGCCGACCTGGAGCTCGCGATCGACATCGTGCGGGCGGCCGGCGATGCGACGCTCGCCTGGTTCGCCAGCACGGACCTGGCCGTCGAGCGCAAGGCGGACGGCACCCCGGTCACCGCCGCCGACCGGGCGGCGGAGCGCCTCGTTCGGGAGATGCTCGCCGAGCGCTGTCCGGGCGACGGCGTGCTCGGCGAGGAGGAGCCCGAGGCCCCCGGCACCACCGGCCGGCGCTGGATCGTCGACCCCATCGACGGAACCAAGGCGTTCACCCGGGGTGTCCCGCTCTACTCCACGCTGCTCGCCCTCGAGGACGACCACGGGCCGGCGGTCGGCGTGATCGGGCTCCCCGCCCTCGGCCAGGTGGTCTACGCCGGGCGCGGCCTCGGCTGCTTCGCCGACGGCCGCCCCGCCCGCGTCAGCGACACGCCGGCGCTCGACGGCGCGTACCTGATGAGCAGCAGCTACTCGCACTGGGACGACCACGCGCTGCTGGCGGTGAAGCACGCCGGCTGCCACCTGCGCACCTGGGGGGACGGCTACGGCTACGCGCTGGTCGCCACCGGCCGGGCCGACGCGATGGTCGACCCCAGCGTCGAGCTGTACGACGTCGCGCCCATGCCGGTCGTCCTCGCCGAGGCCGGCGGACGGTTCACCAGCGTGTCGGGGGCACCGGGGGCCCGGGGTGGGAGCGGTGTGGCCACCAACGGCCTGCTCCACGACGCGCTGCTGGGCGCGCTCGCCGGGTGAGCGTCGCGACATCCCGGGTTCGGGCCGGGAGGGACGGCGCGGGGATGTCGGTGGGCGGGCGGGCGGCGGGCCGCGCCCGGCCGGTCAGATCCAGCCCCGGCGGTGCAGGTACCGGAACAGCACCACCGCGATCAGCACCATGAGCCCGATGGCCGCCGGGTAGGCCCAGGGCTCGTCGAGCTCCGGCATGTTCCGGAAGTTCATCCCCCAGACCGCGGCCAGCATCGTGGGCACGGCGGCGATCGCCACCCACCCGGCGATCGTGCGCATGTCGTCGTTCTGTTGCATCTGGATCTGGGCCGTGTTCACGTCCAGCACGTCGGTCAGCAGCTGGCGCTGGATGTCGATCCGGCCCAGGACCCGGTGCAGGTGGTCGGCGACGTCCCGGAAGTAGTGGCCGAGCTCGACGTGGGCGTACGGGTGACGCCCCTGCTGCAGGCGCTCGAGCGGCTCGAGGAGCGGATCGACGTTGCGGTACATGTCGAGCACCTGGCGCTTCAACCGGTAGATGCGGGCGGCCGAGTTGGTCCGCTGCGGCGAGAACACCTGGGCCTCGATCTCGGCGATGTCCTTGTCGAGGCCGTCGAGCACCGGCCCGTAGTCGTCGACGATGTGGTCCACCACCGCGTGCACCGCGGCGATCGGGCCGAGCGCCAGCTTGGCCGGGTCGCTCTCGAGCCGCTCCCGCGCCGTGGCCAGCGCGCTCGCCTCGCCGTGCCGCACGGTCACCACGAAGCCCTCGCCCGCGAACACGAGGACCTCCGACAGCTCCACCGCTTCCCGGACGTCGTCGTAGCGGGCGGTCTTCACGACCACGAACAGCATGTCGCCGTACAGCTCGAGCTTCGGGCGCTGGTGGGCGTGGATCGCGTCCTCCACCGCCAGCGGGTGCAGGTCGAAGTGGCCGACCACGTCGTCGAACTCGCGCTCGGTCGGCTCGTGGAGGCCCACCCACACGAAGCTCTCCGGATCGCCGTGCGCGGCCGCGATCGCCGCGTCGAGGTCGAGCGTCCCCGGCCGCCGCTCGCCCTTCGTGTACACCGCGCAATCGACGATCACCGGGACGATTGTGGCCCACGAGGGCGGCGCCCACGATCCCGCCCACCCGGAGCGCCCCGGCGCGCGCCCGCTCAGGGCGGCCGGCACGTCCCCCGGACCACACCCGCCGGCCGGTCGATGCGCCGCACCCACCGTGGCGGGCCCGCATCACCCGCCGTCGAAGACCGCGCCCGTCACCCCCACCCGCGCCAGCTCGTGCAGGAACGGCACCGGATCCACCAGCCCGGCCAGACCGGCGGCTCCGGGCCGCGTCGTGCGCCCGGCCAGGATCCAGCGGGCGGTCACCGCCGCCACCGTGCCCGCCGCCAACGCGGGCCGGTCGACCGAGCCGTACACGAGCGTGTCCCGCACCTGGCCACGCCGCCCACGCACCTCCACCCGGAGGCCCCCGATCAGGCCTTCCGGGTGGGGCGGCCGCAGCATCGGGAGCCCGACGGTCAGCCGGTCCCGACGGGTCGCCGCCATCCGAGCGGTCACCTTGGACACGCCGGGGATCTCCGGGACGAGCAACAGGGCGTCGGGCAACGCCGCCCGGTAGCAGTCGGCGCCACCGATCGGGTCGGGGAAGAACGACAGCTCGCGGCCCGAGCGTGGGGGTCGCCGACGCCAGGCGTGGTCGCGCCAGTCGAGGCCGATCCCCCGGAGGGCGCTGTGGTGCTGGCGGGCACAGGCCGGGCCGCCCGTGCCGTGGTGGGCCACGTGCACCTCGTCGACCGTGTCGAACGCGCTCGCTGCGTGCCGGGCCAACACGCACGAGAGGCCGGGAGCGAAGCCGGCGCCCACCGCCACCACCACACCCCGCTCGTACGCCTCGGCGTCGAGGTCGAGCATCGCCTCGACCGGGGCCACCCCGTCGGCGACCGACACGACGTGCCGCCCGGCGCGGACCGCCCGCCGGGCGAGGTGCGGATGCGTGGCCGCGGGCGAGGCGAGCACCACGAGGTCGGCGCGGCGCACCTTCGGGTCGGCCACCGCCTCGGCACGGGCGCCCAGCGACCGGGCGACTGCGTCCCGGCGCTTCGCCCGGCGATCGGCGACCAGCAACCGGTCGAGTGCCAGGTCGTCGCCCTCGGCGGCCGAGATCAGGTGACGGCCGACCCGGGCACCCACCAGCCCGGCACCCACCAGAAGGATGCGCACGGCGCTACCGCAGATCGGGACCGGAGAGCTCGCGCCAGCCCCCCGTCTGGGGCGGCGTGCCCCCGGAGCCCCGCAGCCGCAGCACCAGCGCGATGACACCGGCGATGCCCACAGCGGCGAGTGCGCGACGGAGGAGTGCCATGCGTGGGGCTAGCTGGAATCGAACCAGCGACCTCACCCTTATCAGGGGTGCGCTCTGACCGACTGAGCTATAGCCCCTCAGCGCGAGAGGCGAGGTTATCGCCGCCGGGCGGCGACGGTCGAACCACGCCGCGACCGGCCGGCGGGCTCGGCCACCACTGTATGGCGCACACCGCCGGTCACCTCGTTGAGCAGGTTGAGCAGCACCACCATCAGGACGGTGCCGATCGACCCGGCGACCACCAGCACGCCACCACCGATGGCGGCGGCCCGCCAGAGGACACCGTCATCGATCTCGAACCCGCCGACCAGCACCTCGCCGGCGGGGCACTCCTGGTCGGTCTCGAAGGCGACGTCCTCCGGCACATCGCTCTCCTCCACGCACGACCCGTACGCCCCCAACCGGGTGATGAAGCCCTCGATCGAATCGATCGCCCCCGCCGACCGGCCGATGTTCCAGAGGATGGTGCCGGCGACCAGCACCACCAGGAAGGTGCAGAGATAGAAGAGCACCGCGACCTTGAACACCGACCACGGGCTCACCGTCAGGAGGCGCTGGGTGATCCGCAGCCCCCGTTGCTGCGCCGGGCGCCGCTCCCCCGCACGCGCCCGCCGGGTGGCCGGTGCGGACGCCACGGGCGGCTGCTCGAGCGTGGGCGGGCCCGCCGGCGCCGCGCCCCCGTAGGGCACCGTCGCCTGCGGGGCGATCTCGGCGATCAGCGTCTCGTCGATCGCCTCGGCCGGAGCGGTCGCACCGATCAGCGTCTCGTCACCGATCACATCCGCCGGCGCCGTGGCACCCAGCACGCTGTCGTCGAACCCCGCCTCCTCACCGACCGCATCCGCCGACGCCGCCGCACCCGACCGCCACTCATCCGCCCCCGACCCCGGCTCCTCACCGACCGCATCCGCCGAGTCCGTGGCGCCGAGCGTGGTGTCGTCCGGTGGCGAACCCGACCCACCGGCGTCCGACATCGGGGGCGCCGTCCGGACCGGCTGATCCGCACCACCGTCGGTGTCCCCGGACGGTGGTTCGTCGTGATCGTCCGTTCGGATCTCGTCGAGATCGTCGCGAGTGCCGGCCTCGTCGAGGTCATCGAGGTGGTCGCGCCCGGTGTCGCCAGCGATCTCCGGCGCCGGCTCGACCACGCCCCCGTCGTCGGGCGTCGCCCCCCCGCCCACCTCGGCGGTCGATCCCGACCCGCCGGGGCGCCCGGTGTCGGCGGCCGGCTCTGCGGCGGCCGCCGGATCGACCTCTGTGGGTGGCCCGTCGGGCGGCGGCCCGTCGCCACCGCCATCATCGGGCCGGCCGGCGACCTCGTCGTGACGCGCGGGGGTGCCGCCGGTGGTCGATCCGGGCGTCTCAGCCGACATCGCGGCGAGTCTACGGCAGGATCCGCGCAGGTCTCCCCACGCCACGGGCTCCGAACCGGGCCGGGTCAGGTCCCGCAGACCACGAAGTGGACGGGATCGGCGCGCGGCAACGGCCGGCAGAGCCCGGCCGCCGGTGCCACGGCGGCCAGTGCCCCGGCCACACCCGCGGTCACGTCGATCGCCACCCCTCGCTCGTGATCGGACGTGCCCGGCCTGGCCACCGGGTACGGGTTCGCGTGACGGCGGTCCCACAAAGCCTGTTGCTCCGCGCGCGTGCGCAGCCCCGACACCACCGGTACCGGGTCGCCGAGCAGCGCGTCCGCCCGCGCCAGCGCCGCCAGCATGGCCGGCGACAGCCCCGCCCGTTCACCACCCGCGGACGATCCTGCGGCCGATCCCGCCGCGATGCCCCGGGCACGGGCACGGGCCGTGACGCCCTCGACCTCCACCCGCACGACCACCTCGCCGTCGTGCTCGGCGATCTCGACCAGGACCGCCCGGTTCGCCCGGGCGACCGACCGGGCGGCCTCCGGGCCCTCGACCGCGGCCGCCAGTGCGGCGGCGTCGGCGGCGGTGCGGGCCTGGGCACGCGCCGCCAGCGCCCGACCCACGGGCGCCAACGCCATCAGCCCGATCGCGGCCAGCCCGACCATCGCCGCCGCCAGGGGCACGACCTGCCCGCGGTCGTCCCGCACGCCGCGCTGCGTCGTGCGCATGGCACCACCTCCCCTGCGCCGCGCAGGACGCGCGGCACCGACCCTGTTCGGGAGGGGAAGTGGCGAACGTGACCGTCACTCCCTGTGGATCGACCGGTGTGGGGAGCGGCCCGGGGTTCGGCAGGTGTCGATCTACAGGGAATCGGCGGTGAGAACGGGTGCCACGGCGGCGACCGTCTGGCCCTCGCCGAGGTTCATGATCCGCACCCCGGTGGCGTCGCGACCCTGCGAGGAGATGTCGCGCACCGCGGTCCGGATGATCGTGCCCGACGACGAGATGAGGAATATCTCGTCATCGATGCCCACCATGAACGCCGCGACCACTGAGCCCTTCTTGGCCGTCAGCTTGATGCCCCGCACGCCCTGGCCGCCACGACCCTGGGTGTTGAAGCGGTCGAGCCGGGTCCGCTTGCCGTAGCCGGCGTCGGTGACGAGCAGCAGCGACACGTCGTCGCGCGCCACGTCGCACGAGACGAGCTCGTCGCGCGGGCGCAACTTCATCCCCCGGACCCCCGCGGCGGCACGTCCCATCGACCGCACGTCGTCCTCGCTGAACCGGATGGTCATGCCCGAGCGGGCAACGAGAAAGATGTCGTCGCCCCCGTTGGTCGGGATGACCTTCACCAGCTCGTCGTCGTCTCGGAGGTTGATCGCGATCAGCCCGCTGCGGAGCGAGGAGTCGTACTCGTTGAACTTCGTCTTCTTCACCTGACCCTGGCGGGTGGCGAAGAAGAGGTAGCGGTTGGTCTCGTAGTCGCGCGTGTCGATGATCGTCTGGATGCGCTCGCCCGGCTGCAGGGGCAGCAGGTTCACGATCGCGGTGCCGCGCGCGGTGCGGTCCTTCTTCGGGATCTCGTGCGCCTTCAAGCGATACACGCGCCCCCGGTTCGAGAAGAACAACAGGTACGCATGCGCCGTGCTGGTGAGGATGTGCGACACCAGGTCGTCCTCGCGCAGCCGGGCACCGGCGATCCCCCGGCCGCCGCGTCCCTGGGCCCGGAACGTGTCGGCGCTGACGGTCTTCACGTAGCCCCGGGTGGTCATCGTCACGACGAGCTCCTCGTCGTCGATGAGGTCCTCGATGTCGATGTCGCCGACCTCGTAGGTGATCTCGGACCGCCGGGGCGAGGCGTGCTTCTCCCGCACCTCCAGGAGCTCCTCCTTGATGACCCCCTTCAGCCGGGCCTCGTCGGCGAGGATGGCCTCGAGCTCGCTGATGCGGCCGCGCAGCTGCTCCAGCTCGGTCTCGAGGTCGATGCGGGCCAGGCGGGTGAGCTGGCCGAGCCGCATCTCGAGGATGAAGTCGGCCTGCGCCATCGAGAACTCGAACGGCTCGGCCATGAGCCCGGCCCGCGCCGCCGCCCGGTCGTCGGACGACCGGATCAGCGCGATCACGTCGTCGATGACGTTGATCGCCTTGAGGAGGCCCTCCACGAGGTGGGCCCGCTCCCGCGCCCGCCGCAGCCGGTACTCGCTGCGCCGGCGGATGACGTCGACCTGGTGGTCGATGTAGGCCTGCAGCGCCTGCACCAGGTTCAGCGTGCGGGGCACACCGTCGAGCAGCGCCACGGTGTTGACGGCGAAGTTGGACTGCAGCGGCGTGTGCTTGAAGAGGTTGTTGAGGATGACCAGCGCGGGTGCGTCCTTCTTGAGCTCGATCACCAGGCGGGTCTCGCCGCCTGCGGACTCGTCGTTGACGTCGGCGATCCCCTCGATCTGCCGGCTCTCGACCAGCTCCTTGATCTTGACCGCGGTGGCCGAGATCGAGGTCTGGTACGGCATCTCGGTGACCACGATGCGGTCGCGCTTGCGGCCGGTGCCCTCGATGATCTCGGTGCGCGCCCGCACGCGGATCGAGCCCTTGCCGGTGCGGTAGGCGTCCATGATGCCGGCCCGGCCCATGATCAGCCCGCCCGTGGGGAAGTCCGGCCCCTTCACGAAGTGCATCAGGTCGTCGGGGCTGGCGTCGGGGCGGTCGAGCAGGTGGACCACCGCGTCGATCACCTCGCCCATGTTGTGGGGCGGGATGTTGGTGGCCATGGCCACCGCGATCCCCTGGCTGCCGTTGACCAGCAGGTTGGGGAAGCGGGACGGCAGCACGACCGGCTCGCGGAACTCGCCCGAGTAGTTGTCGACCATGTCGACGGTGTCTTCGTCGATCCCGTCGAGCATCACCATGGCGAGCGGGGCGAGCCGGCATTCGGTGTAGCGGCTGGCGGCCGGCCCGAAGTCGGGTGAGCCGAAGTTGCCGTGGCCGTCGATGAGCGGGTGGCGCAGCGAGAAGTCCTGCGCCATCCGGACCAGTGCGTCGTAGATGGCCCCGTCGCCGTGCGGGTGGTAGCGGCCCATCACGTCGCCACTGACGCGCGCGCACTTCATGTAGCTGCGGTCGGGACGCGCGCCGATGTCGACCATGCCCCAGAGGATGCGGCGCTGGACCGGCTTCAGCCCGTCCCGCGCGTCCGGCAGCGCCCGGGCCGTGATGACCGACATCGCGTAGTCGAGGAAGGAGCGCTCCATCTCCTCCTGGATCTCGACGGGTTCGACCGCGACGCGACCGGTGTCGCCGTCGTCTGTGCCGTTGGCGCCGTCGGGGGTGGGGGTGGTGTGGTCAGCCATGCGGGTGAGTGATCAGATGTCGATGAAGCGAACGTCCTTGGCGTTCGTCTGGATGAAGTGCTTGCGGCTCTCGACGTCCTCGCCCATGAGGATCGAGAGCACCTCGTCGGCGATGGCCGCCTGCTCGACGTTGACCTGCAGGAGCGTGCGACGCTCCGGATCCATCGTGGTGATCCGCAACTCCTCGTGGTCCATCTCGCCGAGGCCCTTCAGCCGGGAGAACTCCTTGCGGTGGTTGGGCCGCTCGGCCAGGAAGGCCTCCCTGGCCGCGTCGTCCTTCAGGTAGACCTTCTCCCGGCCCACCTCGGTGCTGTAGAGGGGCGGCTCGCAGATGTAGAGGTGGCCCTGCTCGAGCAGCGGCTTCATCTGACGGAAGAAGAACGTGAGCAGCAGCGTGCGGATGTGCGCCCCGTCGACGTCGGCGTCGGTGAGGATGCAGATCTTGTCGTAGCGCCGCTTGTCGAGATCGAACTCGTCACCCAGCCCCGCACCGATGGCGGAGATCATCGTCTGGATCTCGGTGTTGCGGAGCATCCGGTCGAGCCGGGCGCGCTCGACGTTGAGGATCTTCCCTCGGATGGGCAGGATCGCCTGGGTCGCCGGGTCTCGGGCCTGCACCGCCGAGCCCCCGGCCGAGTCGCCCTCGACGATGAACAGCTCGCGCTCCGCGCGGTTGCGGGACGAGCAGTCCTTCAGCTTGTCGGGCATGCCCGCGCCGTCGAGGAGCGACTTGTTGCGCACGACGTCGCGGGCCTTCTTCGCCGCGGCGCGCGCCTGGGCGGCGGCGATGCCCTTCTTGACGATCTTGTTGGCCTCGGTGGGGTTCTCCTCGAGCCAATAGCCCAGCTTCTCGTTGGTGGCCCGCTGCACCAGCGTCTTCATCGCGGTGTTGCCGAGCTTGGACTTGGTCTGGCCCTCGAACTGCGGATCGATCAGCCGGACCGAGATGATGGCGGTGATCCCCTCGCGGATGTCCTCTCCCGCGAGGTTGGCGTCCTTCTCCTTCAGCAGGCTCTTGTTACGGCCGTACTTGTTCACCGCGGACGTGAGCGCGGCCTTGAACCCCTCCACGTGGGTGCCGCCCTCGACCGTGTTGATGCCGTTGGCGAAGCTGTGGATGCCGTCGGTGTTGAAGCCGGTGTTCCACTGGAACGCCACCTCGACCTCCGCGCCCTCGTCGCTGTCGGCGAAGTACCCGACCTTGGCGAAGAGGCCGTCCTTGGTCTTGTTGACGTGCTTGACGAAGTCGACGATGCCGCCCGCGTACTTGAACGTGACGGGCTCGTTGTCGTGATCGGGACGCTCGTCGCGGAAGCGGATCTCGAGGCCCCGGTTGAGGAAGGCCATCATCTGCAGGCGCTCGACGATGGTGCGTGCCGAGAACTCGACGGTCTCGAAGACCGCGTCGTCGGGCCAGAACGTGACCGTGGTGCCGTGGCGGCCCCGCGGCGCCTTGCCCACGACCTTCAGCTTGCCGTCGGGGCGGCCACCGTTGCTGAAGCTCATCGTGTGTCGCTTGCCGCTGTGGTCGACCTCGACCACCAGCTTGCGCGACAGGGCGTTCACCACCGACACGCCCACACCGTGGAGGCCGCCGGAGATCTTGTAGCCGTTGCCGCCGAACTTGCCGCCCCCGTGCAACTTCGTGAGCGCGATCTCCACACCCGAGATCTTGTGGACCGGGTGGACGTCGGTGGGGATGCCACGACCGTTGTCGACCACCCGGCAGCCGCCGTCGGCCAGCAGGGTGATGTCGATGCGGTCGCAGTACCCGGCCATCGCCTCGTCGACCGAGTTGTCGACGACCTCCCAGACGAGGTGGTGCAGGCCGGAGGGACCGGTGGAGCCGATGTACATGCCCGGCCGCTTCCGCACCGGGTCGAGGCCCTCGAGGACCTGCATGTCCTTGGCTCCGTACGATGTGCTTCCCTGCGGCAAGGCGCGACCCCTTCAACGAGGCGAAGACGATGATGCGGACGACCGGCGCCCGGGGCGGGCGACCTGGTCGGATCTGCGCATCACAACGGGTCGAGTCTACCAGAGCGGGCCCCGGCTCCCGACGATCGTCAGGCCCCCTGGAGGGGGGTTCGAGGGCCCCCTCCGGGGGCTCTCCGACCTCCCCCGGACCGGGGCCGTCGGCGGTCGACCCGGGCCTCGACCCGGGTGATCCGGCGTTGTCCCGACAGCTCGCCCAGCCGGGCCACGAGCTGGGGCTCGAGGAAGCGCACGTGGGTCACCAGCGCGGGATCGTCGCACCGGACGACCAGCGTGTCACCCTCGATCGCAGCGGGGCGGGTGCGTGCCGCCATGCCCTCGCCGACGACCTCGGCCCAACGGTCGAACACGACCTCCACCCCGGCTGCCGGGGGTGAGCCCAGCCGGTGGAGCACGCGATCCAGCGTGTCACCCACGCGGACCGGGGGAGCCGGACGATTCGGAAGTGGACGCCACGCCATGGTGGAGAGTCAACCACCCCGGTGTGACATCGTGCGTGCGTCGCTCGCGGTCAGTCGCCGACCCGCGACTCGGGCGCCACCCGGCCACCGGCCACCCGCAACACCAACTCGGGATGCGCCGCCGCGGGAAGCTCACCCGCGCTGGTCAACAGGATCTGGCCCGGTGGGAGCCGGGCCAGCAACGCGTCCGAGCGCGCGGGGTCGAGCTCGCTGAAGACGTCGTCCAGCAGCAACACTGGCGGGCTTCCCGCCGCCTCGGTGACCACCTCGTGCACCGCGAGCCGCATCGCCAGGGCGAGCGTGCGCTGCTCGCCCTGGCTCGCGTAGGTGCGGGCGGGTGCCCCGGACACCGACAGGACCACCTCGTCACGGTGGGGCCCCACCGTCGTGACACCCCGGCGCACGTCGTCGGTCCGAGCCGCCGCGAGCGCCTCCGCCAGCGCGGCGGTGGCGTCCTCCGGCGCGGCGGGCCGCGCGGGCTCGTCCCGACCGTCGGCTGCAGACCCGCCGCCCGGCAGGTGCCACCACGCGGACGAGTAGCGCGCATCGGTCGCCGCCGGACGCCGGGCCAGTGCGTCGTACGTCCGCCCCAGCACCGGGCGCAGCCCGCGCAGCAGGTCCACCCGCGCCGCGGCGAGTGCGCCACCGGCCTCGGCGAGCTTGGCGTCCCACACGTCGAGGCTGAAGGCGACGGACTCGTCCAGGCGGCCCCCGGTCTGCTTGAGCAGCGCGTTGCGCTGGCGCAGCACGCGCTCGACATCGGCCCGCAGCGCGTCGTTGCGCGGGTGCAGGGCCACGAGCGCATCGTCGAGGAACCGCCGGCGCTCCCCCGGGCCACCCTTCACGATGTCCAGGTCGTCGGGCGTGAACACGGTGACCCGCAACGAGCCCAGAAGCTCACGTGCCCGCCGCAACGGCTGCCGGTTGATCTGCACGCGGTTCCGACCGGTGGGTTGGATCTGCGACTCGATCAGCAGCTCCCGGCCGTCGCGCTCCACGAGCGCACGGACGACCGCGAACGGTGCGTCCCGGCGGATCAGCGCCTCCGTCGGGGCACCGCGGAACGACGACAGCGTCGCCAGCCACCCGAGGGCCTCCAGGATGTTGGTCTTCCCCTCACCGTTCGCGCCGAGGAGCGCGGTGAGCCCGGGAGCGAGATCGACGCGGGCGGACGCGCAGTTGCGGAAGTCGGCGAGCCACAGCGTGCGGACCCGCACGCGCGTCAGCTCACCCGGACGGGCATCAGCAGGTAGAGGAACTCCGGGTGCTCCGGGCTGCGGACCAGTGCCGGCTTCAACGAGTCGACGGTCTCGATCAGCACCTCGTCACCGGGCAGCACCTCCGCCCCCTGCACCAGGTAGTCGGGGTTGAACGCCACGGTGAGCTCGGTGCCCTCGTACTTGGCGTCGAGCGACTCGTGGGCCTGGCCGACATCCTGGGTGACCGCCACGAGGTCGAGGCCCTCGGCCGACATCGCCAGCCGCACGGGAGTCGCCTCGCGGGCCAGCAGCTTCACGCGCCGGAGGCCCTCGAGCAGCCCCTCGCGGCTGACCGTGAGCCGATTGGGGTGGGCCTGCGGGATCAGGCCGCGGTAGTTGGGGAAGTCACCCTCGATGAGCATGGTCGTGAGCCGCACCTCGCCGGCCTCGAAGCTGGCGTCGCGCTCGCCCAGGCGCAGGGTGAGCTCCCCCACCCCGCCCAGGACCTTGGTGAGGTCGTTGAGGGCCCGCGAGGGCACCAGCACCGACTGGCCCTCGGCCAGGACGCTCTGGCCCGGGAGATCCCGCACCGCGAGCCGGTACGAGTCGGTGGCGACGAGCCGCAACCCGCCCGCCTCCGCGGTGACCAGCACGCCGGTGAGGATCGGGCGGGCGTCGTCGCTGGACGCGGCCGGCACGACCTGACGCAGCGCGGCGCTGAGCTCGGCGGCGTCGATGGTGACGCCCTCGCCCGCCGGCTCCGGCACCCGGGGGAACTCGTCCACCGGGAAGACGCGTAGCGAGAACTCCGACCGGCCGGCCGTGATGCGGGCCTGCTCGCCGTCCACCTCCACGGCCACCGCCCCCGCAGGCAGCGACCGCACGACGTCGGAGACGAGGCGCGCGGGCAGCACGGCGACGCCGTCGACGTCGCCCTTGACGCCGTCCGCCACCCGGACCGCGATCGTCAGCTCGAGATCGTGGCCGGTCAGGGTGAGCACGTCGCCGTCGAGCTGCACGCGGATGCCGGCGAGAACGGGCAGGGCACCGCCGCGGCTCGCAGTCGCCCGGCTGGCCGTGCCGAGGGCCTCGACGAGAACGTCACGCTCGCATCGGAACTTCACGGCGTCGCTCGCTTTCTCTGCCGTTGTGTCAGATGTCGTACCAGTAGTGGTAGCAGGGGGTGTGGATTGTGGACGACCGGTCGTCGTCGCAGGTCACTCGCCAGTTTGCCGTCCCCGGTCCGTCCCCAGGCTCCCACAGGACGAGTGGTGTGCGCGGGATGTGCCTGGGGAGGACGACCGGTTCGTCCACTGGGTGGCCGGCGTGCTCCACAGGATGTCCCCGGTGTCGTCCACGGCGTGTGGGCGGGGCTGTGGGCGGCGTGGGGACGTGCTGTGCACGACCGTCAGTGTCCCTGGCGCACCGACTGCATGAGTCGCGTCACCTGGTCGTAGATCTGCCGGTCCTTGGACATGAGGGCGCCGATCTTCTCGACCGCGTGGATCACCGTGGTGTGGTCGCGCCCGCCGAAGACCCGGGCGATGTTCGGGTAGGACAGGTCGGTCAGCTCCCGCATGACGTACATGGCGATCTGGCGGGCGGTGACGAGCGGGCGCTGACGGTGCTTCGAGATGATCTCGTCGTTCGTGAAGCCGAACAGCGCCGAGGTCTCGTCGAGGATGAGCTGGGGTGTGATCGGTCGTGGCTGGTTCTCGCTGAGGAGGTCGGCGAGCACCTGTGTGGCGCGCTCCACGGTGAGGGGTTCGTGGGTGAGGCTGGCGAACGCGGAGACCCGGATGAGCGCACCCTCCAGCACCCGGATGTTGTCCTTGATGTTGGCGGCGATGAACTCGAGCACCTCGGGAGGTATCCAGGTGGTCTCGAGCTCGGCCTTCTTCCGGAGGATCGCCATCCGCGTCTCCAACTCGGGCGGCTGGATGTCGGTCATGAGGCCCTGCTGGAACCGGCTCCGCATGCGGTCCTCGATGCCGATCTGGTCGGGCGGACGGTCGGATGACAGCACGATCTGGCGGTTGGTCTGGTGGAGGTGGTTGAACGTGTGGAAGAACTCCTCGAGCGTCTCGAACTTCCCCTCGAAGAACTGCACGTCGTCGACCAGGAGCACATCGGTGTCGCGGTAGCGGCGCTTGAACGCGTCGCGGCTGTCGGTGTGCATGGAGTCGATGAACTCGTTCAGGAACGTCTCCGAAGTCACGTAGCGCACCCGGTAGGCGGGGTAGTTCTCGGTGACGTAGGCGGCGATCGCCTGCAGGAGGTGGGTCTTGCCGAGACCTGCGTCGCCGTAGATGAAGAGCGGGTTGAACTTGCGGGCCGGCATCTCGGCCACCGATTGCGCGGCGGCGTGCGCGAACGTGTTCGACCCGCCGGTGACGAAGTTCTCGAAGGTGTAGCGGGGATTGAGCTCGGTGCCGCCGTCGTCGGCGCTCCGGCCGGCGGGCTGCGGTGTCGACGGTGGCCGGTTGGGGGAAGACGCGGCGTGGGGGTCGCCTCGCTGGCCGCCGGCTTCCGTCGGCGGCGGGACCGTCCAGACCGGGGGCGGTTCGGCGGAGTCGATCTCGAGCCGCAACTGGGCCCCGGGCGCACCGGCCTCGGCGAGCGCGTCCCGCACGAGCCCCAGGTAGCGGCCCTCGATGCGTTCCTTGGCGAGGGGGCTCGGGACGCCCAGGGTGAGGGTCCGGCCGTCGTACGCGGTGGCTCGCACGCCCTCGAACGCGGTGTGCCAGACCAGGTCGGACACCTGTGCCCGCAGCAGCCCTGCGCACCTTCCCCACAGCTCGGGCGCTTCGCTCATCGGGCTCGGGCCTCCCCCGTCGTTCGGCCGCTGTCCACAACACGATCCACACGTGTGGACGACGCACAACAGCTTGACACCGGGTGATCCGAGCTACCGGACATCCGGTCGCCGCCCGTGGTCCCGGACCCGACTCGGGCGGTCGACCGTGGTCGGTGGAACCCCGGGGGAGGGTGACCGTACCACCGCACCGCGTCGCCGGACGAGCGAGCGTCCACAGGTTGGGGACCATCGGGCTGTTGGCATCGTGTGGACGAGCGGATCCTGTGGACGACGCACTGCACAGGGAGCCCGCCGCGGTTGGCGTCATGGTCGTCCGCGGCCGTACCCTTGACCCCGCACCGACCCGTGGTGCCCCACGCCGCGTGTCGACCGACCGAGGTTCGTCCCCGCGATCGCAGGCCCCGCTGGCGAGCGAGGAGGCCGCGTGCCCGAGGAGGGAAGACGTGAAGCGCACGTACCAGCCGAACACCCGGCGCAGAGCCAAGCGCCATGGGTTCCGCCACCGGATGAGCACCAAGGCCGGCCGGCGGATCGTCCGGTCACGCCGGGCCAAGGGCCGCGCCCGGCTGTCGGCCTGATCGGGCGGATCGGTGATCGTGCGACGTTCGAGGCACTGCGGCGTGAGGGGCGACGTGTCCGGCGTGGCCCGGTGACCGTCGTGTTCACCGCCACGGCGCCCGAGGCGGGCATCAGGGTCGCGTACGGCACGCCGCGGCGCATCGGGACGGCGGTGACCCGCAACCGCGTCCGGCGCCGCCTGCGGTCGGCGGTCCGGGAGCTGGCGGCCGAGGGGACGCTGCGCCGACCGGGCGCGTACCTGGTGACCGTGACGGCCGACGCCGTCGGCCTGCGGTACGACGAGTTGCGGGCTCGGCTGGGCGAAGCGGTCGGCGCGCTGGCACCGGAGCGACCGTGAGCGACGGCCGGGAGACCGCGGGCGGTTCCGTGGCCGCGCCTGCCTGGTCTGGATCCGCGACCGGGATGGGGCCCGTGGCCCGGGGCCTGCACCGCCTGGTCCGGCTCTACCAGTCGGCCGCGTCGGGGCGACCCTCCCCGTGCCGGTATGTGCCGACGTGCTCCATGTATGCGCTCGACGCGCTGGAGCAGCACGGAGCGTGGTACGGAAGCTGGCTCACCCTCCGCCGGCTCGTTCGCTGTCACCCCTGGGGTGATCACGGGTGGGATCCCGTTCCTCAAGGAAAGCACTGATGTTCGACGGCCTCTTCGAGCTCATCTCGAACCTTCTCAACTTCTTCTACCAGCTCGTTCCGAACTACGCGGTGGCGATCGCCCTGCTGACCGGCGTCGTGATGCTGGTCACCACGCCGCTCACCCTCAAGGGCACGCGGTCGATGATCGAGATGCAGCGGCTGCAGCCGGAGATCCGCCGGCTGCAGGTGCAGTACAAGGACGACCGGCAGAAGCTCAACGAAGAGCTGATGAAGTTCTACCGGGAGCACGAGATCAACCCGGTGGGGAGCTGCCTACCCCTGCTCGTGCAGGCGCCGGTGTTCTCGATCCTGTTCTGGGTGGTGCGGGGCCTCACCAACCAGTCGAAGTTCGTGGGGTTGCAGCGCAACCTCGCGGACTACGGCATCGACCCCGAGATCACCGCCGGCTTCCGACCCAAGTACCTCGACCACGACGCCGAGCTGTACCGGTCGTTGCTGGGCAAGGAGGAGATGACCTCGTTCGGCGTCGATCTCGCCAGGAGCGCCGGGGACGTCCTGCAGGAGAGCTTCCTCTCGGCGCTGCCCTACCTGGGGATCGTCGCCGTGATCGCGCTGCTGAGCTGGTACCAGCAGAAGCAGATCATGGGGCGCAATCCGACGCAGGAGATGACCCAGCAGCAGCGGATGATGATGCGGATCGGTCCGGTGATGTACGTGTTCTTCGCGTTCATCATGCCTGCGGCCATCGGGGTGTACTTCCTGGTCTCGACCGTGTGGCGGGTGGCGCAGCAGGGCTACATCACCCGCTCCCTCTACCGCGGCGAGGAGTCCATCGGCATCCAGGCGCAGAAGGCCATGGCCGAGTTGCGCGAGAGCCGGAAGGCGGAGAAGGACGGCGACGGGGCGCGCCAGGGCGGGGCACCCACCGCGGGCACGAAGGGCACGAAGACCAAGGGCACGAAGGGCGCCGTGTCCGGTAACGGCGCCGACGGCTCCCCCACGCGTGCACCGCGCGCCAAGGCGGGCTCCGCCGCCAAGACCGGCGGAAAGCCGCATCCGCGGTCACGCAAGAAGAAGAAGAGGAAGTGACAGCGTGGAATGGGTTGTGACCACGGCCCGGACGGTCGAGGAAGCGCGCGAGAGCGCTCTCGACGAACTGGGCGTGGATGAGCAGGAGGCCGACGTCGAGGTCCTCGAGGAGCCGCAGAAGGGTCTGTTCGGACGGCTGCGGGTCGAGGCCAAGGTACGCGCGCGTGTTCGCCCCACGGCACCCCGTCCGAAGGTGGACAGGCGGCGCCGGGGACGAGGGGGTGGCGACCGGGCTGCGTCCCGGGCCACCCGGGCGGCTCGAACCGACGGTGGCGGTGCGCCCGGTGTGTCAGGCGAGCGGGCTCCGGCCGGAAGGGGCCGGTCGGGAGTGGCCACCGCGCAGCAGGGACCCGAGGACGCACAGCGCGAGCGGCCGGCGCGGAGCCGGTCGTCGAAGCGGCGCCGCCGCCGAGGTGGTTCCGGCAAGCAGAAGCAAGGGGCAGGCGTGAGCGAACCAACCAAGGCGGACGCCGGACCCGGCGCACCGCTCGACATCGATGCGCAGCGCGGCGCGGTCGAGACGTTCCTGAGGGAGCTTCTCGAGGCGTTCGGGCGGCCGGACGCCGCGATCGCGGTGACGGTGACGGAGGACGAGACGCTGCAGGCCACGATCGACGGTCCCGAGCTGGGCCTACTGGTCGGGCAGAAGGGCGTGACGTTGCAGGCCTTGCAGGAGCTGGTGCGGAGCGTCATCCAGCGCCGGTTCGTGGGGCAGTCGCACGCCCGGATCCGGGTGGATGTGGCCGGCTACCGGGAGCGTCGAGCGACGGCGCTCGAGCGGTTCACCCGAGAGGTCGCCGAGTCGGTGATCGAGACCGGTACGCCCAAGGCGCTCGACCCGATGGGGCCGGCCGATCGCAAGATCGTGCACGACACCGTGAACGAGATCGACGGGGTGGAGACGGTGTCGGAGGGGGAGGACCCGGCGCGACGGGTCGTCATCCGGCCGGTGTGAGCCGAGTGGCACCGGGATGGGCCGCGTCGAGGCGGGTGTCCCGACGCAGGTGAGGTGGCCGGGGCCGTGACGGATGCGCTGGACACGGTTCTCGAGCGGAGCCGGCGCCTGGGGTTCCTCGGGCCCGGCTCCCTTCGCGTGCAGCGCGAACATGCCCTCGGGTTCGCGCTGGCCACCGGCGAGGCGCCGGAACGGTTCCTCGACCTGGGTAGCGGTGGCGGGATCCCGGGCCTGGTCCTGGCGGTGGAGTGGCCGGAAAGCGAGGGAGTGCTGCTCGATGCGGCAGAGCGGCGGTGCAGATTTCTCGTCGAGGCGGTCGAGGAGCTCGATCTGGGCGAGCGGGTCTCGATTCGCCGGGGGAGGGCGGAAGAGGTGGGGAGGCAGGGCGACCTACGGGGCTCGTTCGACCTGGTCGTCGCCCGGTCGTTCGGCTCGCCGGCCGTGACCGCCGAGTGCGCGGCACCGTTCCTGCGCGCAGGTGGCCGGCTGGTGGTGAGCGATCCGCCGGCGGCGGGCGGGAAGGGGGCCGAAGCGGCCGAGCGCTGGCCCTCGTCGGGGTTGGCGCTGCTGGGGATGGAGCGGGACGGCGCGCTGGCCGAACCCTTCCACTACCAGATCGTGGTGCAACGGCGGCGGTGCCCGGATCGGTATCCGCGGCGGGTCGGGGTGCCTGCCAAGCGCCCGCTCTTCTGAGGAGACTGAGAGGCTCGGCGGAGAAGCCGGGGGTGGAGGCTGAACCGTACGGGATTGGGTGTGTGAGGCGGAGCCCGACAGCGAGGCCTTCCGGCAGCACCGACCGGGGTGCGCCAGGACGACGTGCGCCCATCCGCGCCTGCTCTTGAGAGGCCGAGCGGAGAGGCCGGCGGGTGGAGGCTGAACCGTACGGGATCGGGTGTGTGAGCCAGACCCGGACAGCGAGGGCTCCCGGCAGCACCGACCGGGGTGCGCAATGAGGGCTTGCGCCTGTCCGTGCATGCTTTTGGCGGGCCGGGGTGCCGTTGTTCCACGTGGAACGAACGCCGATCGGGAAGCCGGGCGGCCGAGCAGCCGGGAGTGGGTCGGGGGGCCTGGGAGCGTGGAGGGGCGGCCGATGCGGTCCGCGAGCGAGGGTAGCCGGCTGCCGGCGCGGTCGGGCTGGGCGGGGCGGCCGTGCGGTTGGTGTGACTCGTGAGCCGGATGCCCGAGAGCGGGTGACGGGTGGTCGAACCGGGGGAGGCACGGGCACCCCCGCTTGGAATGTCCCCGGGGAAGGCGGACGCCGGGGGGCGAGTGTGCTGGGAGGGAGCCAGAGGCGAGCTGTTCGAGCTGGGGTGGGGATGGAGCCTCCGGAGGGAGGCGGGCTGGCCGGCCCGGCGAGGAGGGTGGGGGCGCCCGAGGTATGGAGCGTCCACCGGGGGCGCTGGCGTCCGGCACACCGTAGACAGCCGGCGCTGTTCCACGTGGAACACCACCTGTGCCCGTGTCATTGGGCCTGCGGCTGGGAGCTCCGGTGAGCGATCCCCGTGCGGCAGCCGAGGGATCCGTGCGGTCCAGGCCCTGGCACCCCTGGGTCCGGCGCGGATGTCCGTTGTGAAGACGGCTGGCCCGGCGCGGGACGGGCGTAGCCGGGGCCACTGGGCAGGTGATCCTTGGCTGGTGGCTCGGGGCGCTCACCAGGTCGGTGGCGCCGTGTTCCACGTGGAACACGACCGCACCCGGGACGACCCCCAGCCAGTGGGGCTCGAGAAGGGCCATTGGGCCCGCTCACGGCACTGGGTGTGCCGGTCCGGGGCAGCCGCCACGGTGGATCGGCGCTCGTCCCGGGTCGTGCGGCGAACCTCGGGCCTGGGCCATCACAGGAGGCACATGGAGAACCCCGGTGTCACGGCGGCAGGTCGAGGAGGGTTGCCCCTGCCCGGTCGGCTGCGCGGCGTCCCCGCTCCGCGTGTGCCTGGCCACAGCGCTCCAGTCCGTGCCCCGGCTGGAAGGTGGCCGCGGCCGAGGTGGAGTTTCGAGCGCTTGGGCGGCGGGGGTCCCTACACCGCTCGGCGTTCGGAGCTCGTTCGCCGGGGCGGGGCATCGTGACCGCCCGGACCGGGCCTTGTGATCGGGTGCTGAGGATCGTGGACCGGGATCCCAGGGACATGCCCGCTCGAACCACGAGCCGCCGCCATCGCCGCCGCCGCCGCCATCGCCGCCATGCTGTGGTCGCGCTGCCGGTCGGCGATCGAACCAGGCGGCGCCGAGAGGCGATCGCGCCGGCGGGAGTCGAGCAGATGAGCCCGGACGTGACCCTGGACGTGACCGTTGGACGCACGGATGCCCGGTTTTGGCAACGGCCGCTCAGGAAGTCGGCTCCGGAGCTAGGAGCCTCACGCCAGCGGACGCGTTCGTCCGGAGCCGCGTGACGGACGTCAGCGGAGGGGCCGAGCAGGGAGGGGGTGCGTGCGGCACCGACGGGCGCGGGCGCCTGACATTCCGGTGCGTCCTCGCGGTGCTCGGGCGACGGCCGTGTGGCAACCGAGCGCCGACCGGGATCGCCGACGCGCGCGGGTGCCGGACAGGTCGGGAGCTCGAGCCGGTCGGCGTTCGCCGCCGCCGGCGGTCGCGATCGGCGGACCGGCCCGGTGCCCGGGCGGGGTGGCGGGGAGTACGCACGTCGACCGTGCACCCTGACGAGCGGCGGAACCCCGACCGGAGCGCGCGCCGGCATCGGGCGCGAGCCCCGGGTTGGCGGCCACCGGCACAGGTGCCCCGCCGGAGCGGCGGCCGAGCGGATCGGCCCGGATCTGGACGCCGACAGCACGGAAGGCACCGGCCCCCTCGCCGCCAGGGCCACACGGGCCGCCTGGGCCACGGCCCGTGCAGGGGAGGCCGGCCGGCGGCACCAGCCCCCGCACGCCAAGCGCACCGCCGTCGCGATCCGGGCGACCGCGAGCGGCGGGGAACAGGCGGGGCTGACTCGCCGTCCGCCCGGTGCGGTGGAGCGCCCCGGGCGCCGGCAACGCACCAGCCATTCAGCACCGAATGTGGTGCTCCCAGCACTGTGAGGCGGGATCGTGTCGCGGCGTCGCCGTTCCACGTGGAACGCCGAATCGGACGAACCCCGGGCTTGACCCCTCCGGCTGGGACCGGAAGGATGGTGCGGTGACCGAGGGCAGGTCCGGGACCGCACCGGGCAAGCGTGCGGCCGCCGGACAGGCGGCTGAGGGCGGCCCCCATACACAGCGCCCATCCTCGTCGGATGGGTCAGATCGATCGCGCCGTCGGGCAGCTCGTCCGCCTGCCCGTCGCAGCGCTCCGTCCCACGCCAGACAACGAAAGACCACGGGAACCAACAAGATGTCAGCACCGATGTCCGTCGACGAGCACGCGGGTGACACCACCGGCGGCAAGCCAGCCGAGGCGGCGCGCGAGTCCACCCCCGACTTCGCGTCGTCGCCGTTCCGGCGACCGTTGCCGCGGCTCATCGCCATCGCGAATCAGAAGGGCGGTGTCGGCAAGACCACGACCGCGGTGAATCTCGGAGCCTGCCTGGCGGAGCTCGGCTACCGGGTGCTGGTGATCGATCTCGACCCCCAGGGGAACGCCAGTACGGGTCTCGGGATCAACGTCCGCGACCTGCAGACGTCCATGTACGACGTCATGCTCAACGATCTTCCGCTCGAGGACTGCGTCGAGGCGTCGGCGCTGCGGAATCTGTTCGTGGCCCCGGCGGCCCTGGATCTCGCCGGGGCGGAGATCGAGCTCGTCCCGGCCTTCAGCCGTGAGCTCCGGCTCCGGCGGGCCCTGGACGGTGCGGGAGACGACTACGACTACATCTTCATCGACTGCCCGCCGTCGCTCGGCCTGCTCACGGTCAACGGGCTGGCCGCTGCGACCGAGGTGCTCGTGCCGATCCAGTGCGAGTACTACGCGCTCGAAGGTCTCGGGCAGCTGCTGCGCAACGTCCAGCTGGTGCAGCGGAACCTGAACCCTGCACTCGAGATGAGCGCGATGGTCCTGGTCATGTACGACGCTCGCACCAAGCTGGCCGACCAGGTGGTCCAGGAGGTGCGCGACCACTTCGGCGAGAAGGTGTGCCAGAGCATCGTCCCCCGGACGGTCCGCCTGAGCGAGGCCCCGTCGTTCGGGCAGCCGATCATCACCTTCGATCCGACCTCGCGGGGATCGATCGCCTACCGGAACCTGGCTCTGGAGGTGAGCGGTGGAGCGCCGCAGCGGTCTCGGTAGGGGGCTGAACGCGCTGATCCCCGGCGACATGGGGCCAGCCGTCCAGGGGCAGCTCGGCGTGCGGGAGGTGCCGATCAACCAGATCGAGCCGAATCCCTACCAGCCGCGCAACCACTTCGACGAGGAGTCCCTGGCGGCTCTGACAGCCTCGATCCGGGAGCTGGGCGTGCTGCAGCCGGTGCTCGTGCGAGAGCTCGGCACCGAGCGCTACGCGCTCATCGCCGGCGAAAGGCGCTGGAGAGCGGCCAAACGGGCCGGTCTCCAGCTCATCCCGATCATCGTGCGCGACGTGGACGACTCGCTCACGCTGCAGCACGCGCTGGTGGAGAACCTCCATCGTGACGACCTGAACCCCCTCGAGGAGGCCGCGGCCTACCAGCAGCTGATCGAGGACTTCGAGCTCACCCAGGAGGAAGTGGCGCAGCGTGTCGGCAAGAGCCGGTCGGCGATCGCCAACCTGTTGCGTCTCTTCCAACTGCCACCACAGGTCCAGCGTCTGGTCGCCGAGGGCCGGCTGTCGGCCGGCCACGCGAAGGCACTGCTCGGGACACCCGACCGCTCTCTCCAGGAGGCGCTGGCCCGCCGGGTCGTCGCCGATGGCCTGACGGTCCGCGAGACCGAGGAGGCGGTCCGGCGCCGGAGCGAGGCGGGCGATCGGGCCTCGTCGGCGTCGGGCAACGGCGGCGCCCGGAAGCTGCGGCCCCCGGGCCTTCTCGAGCTCGAGGAGCTGCTGGCCGAGCAGTTGGCGACGCGGGTGAAGATCGATCTCGGGCCCAAGAAGGGCCGGGTGGTGATCGAGTTCGCCGATCTCGAGGATCTCGAGCGGATCTACCGGGCGATGGCCGACAGCCGCACCTGAGGCTGAGGTTCACAGCCCCGACGCGGCGCGTGCCACCGCGGTGACCTTCTCCCCAACCTTGTCCACAGGTTGGGGGTTGCGCGCAACAGGGCGCCACGACACGTTGCAGCTCGATGCGCTGCGTGGCGAGCGAACCCGGGATGGCGACGGAACGTGCTCCCCGCCGAGGATCGTAGGGACCGGAGAGCACCCAGGATCGCGGGCAGGCGGCCAGAACGCGGTAGACGCACGGAGGGGGCCGAAAAAAGGCTGAACCCCGACCTGAGCCTCAGGAGGCCTGGGTCGGGGTCGACCTCTTCCACAGGTTTTCGCACAGGGTGTGGATGACCTGGGGCAGGGTGTGTCAGGGGAGGAAATCGTCGAGCTCGGCGAGGAGCTGGCCCTTGCCCTTGGCTCCGACGATGCGGCGCTGGGGCACGCCGTCCTTGAACACCATCAGCGTGGGGATGCTCATCACGTCGAAGCGCCGGGCGGCGTCGGGGTTCTCGTCGACGTTCAGCTTCCCGATGACGACCTTCCCCTGGTTCTCCGTGGCGATCTCGTCGAGGATCGGGGCGACCATCTTGCAGGGACCGCACCACTCCGCCCAGAAGTCGACGACGACCGGGGTGTCCGCCGCACCGATCTGCTCGTCGAACGTCGCATCGGTGAGGGTCAGGGTGCCTTCAGCCATGAGCGCGTGACCTTCCTTCGTCCTCGGGTGCCATCGATCGATGGCGCGGGTGTGTCGCGGTGCCTGGACGCGGCATGTGGATTGAACAGTGGCGGGGTGCCCCGGCATTCCCACGCCGCAGGCCCCCACCTGACGATGTCATGTCGCGTGGGCCTCGAGCCACCGCTCGGCGTCGATCGCCGCCTCGCACCCCGAGCCCGCTGCGGTCACCGCCTGCCGGTAGACGTGGTCCTGCACGTCGCCGCAGGCGAACACGCCGTCGACGCTGGTGGTGCTCTCGCCGCCCCGCAGGCCGGTGATCAGGTAGCCCGATTCCTCCATCTCGAGCTGGCCCTTGAACAGATCGGTGGTGGGCTTGTGGCCGATGGCCACGAAGAGCCCCGTGACGGGGAGCCGGCTCACCTCGTCGGTGAGCACGTTGCGGACCTTCACGCCGCTGAGCGTGGTGTCTCCCTCGATCTCGTCGACCACGTGGTTCCACAGGAACCGGATCTTGTCGTTGGCGAATGCCCGGTCCTGCATGATCTTCGAGGCGCGCAGCTCGTCGCGGCGATGGACGATCGTGACCGAGCGGGCGAACTTGGTGAGGAAGAGCGCTTCCTCCATCGCCGAGTCACCACCTCCCACGACCGCGATGTCGTGGTCGCGGAAGAAGAAGCCGTCGCACGTGGCGCAGGTGGACACGCCGTGGCCCAACAGCTCGGATTCGCGCTCCAGCCCGAGCATCAACGACTTGGCGCCGGTGGAGATGATGAGGGCCTCGGCCTGATAGGTCGGATGCGCGGTGTCGGGATCGCCCACCCAGACCCCGAACGGCCGGGCCGAGAGATCGACCCGCGAGGCCTTCTCGGTGCGGATGTCCGTGCCGAACCGGATGGCCTGCTCCCGGAAGCGCGCCATGAGCTCGGGCCCCATGATCCCCTCCGGGAACCCGGGATAGTTCTCCACCTCGGTGGTGAGCATGAGCTGGCCACCGGGCTGGTCGCTGGTCGACGACGGTTCGCCCTCGAGCAGGAGCGGTTCGAGGTTGGCACGTGCGGCGTAGACGGCGGCGGTCAGCCCGGCCGGGCCGGAACCGATGATGATGACGCGTCGCGTGTCGGTCATGACTCCTCGTGGTGCGCGGCAGACGCTGGCGGACGGGGTTCCTAACGCCTCGATGCCGAGCTGTGTTCCACGGCGCGACCCCGCCGGGCGAACAGGACGCCCCCGACGATCACCAGCACCAACCCGACGATCAGGTGCGCCGCCCAGGTGTGCTCGTCACCGAACACGTCGTCCGGCAGGTAGTTGTTGATCGCGCGGACCGCGCCGATGACGAACACCACCAGCGCGGCCGTGCCCACGATCGCGGCGAACAGGCCGTACACCACGCCGCGAGCCACGGTGAGGATCGGGCCTGTCGTGCGGTCTCGCACGGCGCCCACCACGTTGACCACGGTGTCCGCGGTCTGGTCGGGCCAGTCGGATCGGCCGGCGGCAGGGCGCCGGTCAGCGCGGGTCGTGTCGACGTCGACCATGGACCAAGACTACCGACCGTCCGGTGCCGGGGCCGTCACGCCCCGTACGGCGGGAGCCCGGGCGCCCGGTGGTTGCGCCGGCGCCGGCGTGCGGGCCGGGGGCGGTGGGTGTCGCTCCCGGGGGCCGCGGCGGCGGTGGCCCCACGGCGATGCGATCGCCGGCGCCCGCCGACGGTGGTCAGCGGCGGTCAGCGGTGGACGATCCGGTCGACCCGGACGTGGCAGCCCTCGTCGACGGCCACGATCCGCAGGTCTGCACCGTCGGCGTAGGCCCAGACCCCGAGCCGCTCGCCGTCGAGCACCGCGGTCATCTCCAGCAGGGGCGCACCACCGCTGAGCGGGCCCTCACCCCGGGCCCGGGCGGCGTCGCACGTCGCAGGATCGAGCTGCTCGTCGACGGCCCCGGGCGCAGCGCCCGGCGCTCGCTCGGCCGCCGCCGGCGGCCCGGCCATCTCGTCCACCGCCGCGGTGGCGCGGGCGACGAGCACGTCCGTGGAGGCAGGCGTGCCGAGGTCGACGGGCGCGGCCGTGGCCCCCGCCGTTTCGTCGCCGGCTTCCAGCTGGCCATCCGCAGACGAATCCTCCTGCTCGGCGTCACCGGCCACGGCACCACCGCCGGCCTCGGGGACGCCGGCCGCCGGTGGTTCCGCCCCCTCGGTGGCCCTGCCGGATGACTCGGTCACCGTGGCGTCGTCCGTGACGTCGGGTTCCGACGCCAGCGAGATCAACGCGACCATGCCTGCGAGCACCAGCACCGCCGCTGCCGCAGAGAGCCAGCGGAGCGGCCGCGCACCGCCTGCGCGGCGGAGCACACCGGTCACGCCGGGCCCCGCCGCGACCTCGTGCGGGCCGGGATCGCTGCGGGGCTGTCCACGGGCTGCGCCGGCGGCGTCGAAGGCGGCGAGCGCCCGCCCGATCACCGCGGCGCGCCGTTCCGGCCCGGGTGGCTCCCCGGTGGCCGCCGGGTCGTTGGCCCGCAGCGCGTCGCGGGTCGCGCGCAGGGCGACGAGGCGCTGCTGCACCTCGGGGTCACCCGCGGCGGCCTCGGCCTCGGCCGGCGGTAGCTCGCCGTCGAGCAGGGCGGAGGCCAGCTCGTCGGGATCACGGGGGTGGGTGAACGGCGAGCTCATGGTCGGGGGTTTTGACGGTCGGCGGTGGTGGGCGGGTTCCCGAGCGCGGCCGGGGATCCCGGGACGGGCGGCCCGACCCCGCCGGCGTACCCGAGCACCTCGGCGAGCCGGCGGCGGCCCCGGGCGATGCGCGACCGGACCGTCCCCGGTGGGAGCTCGAGCACGACGGAGATCTGCGCGTAGTCGAGGTCACACAGGTCGCGAAGCACGACCGGGGCCCGGAACTCGTCGGGCAGGCGGGCGAGCGCGGCCTCGATGTCGAGGCGACCGGCCACGGCCTCGATGCCGGGTGACGGGTCGGGCGCGCCGCCGACCGGGCCGCCGGCGCCGTCGGGCTCCACGAGGTCCGGTCGCCGCCGGCGCCGCCGGAGCTCGTCGAAGCACGCGTTGGTGGTCACCCGGTACGCCCAGGTGCTGAACGCGGCGCGGCCATCGAACCGGCGGATGCCCCGGGCGATCGCGATGAGGGCCTCCTGGAGCGCGTCGTCAGCGTCGGCCGGATCGCCGGTCAGCCGGCGGCACAGCGCGGCGAGCCGCTCGTGGTGCCGGCGCAGCAGCGTGTCGAGCGCGTCCCGGTCACCCATGCGGGCACGCTCGACGAGCGAGCGGTCGCGGTCGGGGTCGGATGCGTCGGCGGTGGTCACCTCGGGCCCGATGGCAGGACGGTAACCGAACCGCCGGTGGTGAGGCCGTCCAAGTGCGGGGCGTCAGCCGATCAGGCGCACCTCGGAGAGCGTGATCTGGGAGCTGTCGCCGTGGCTCGTGAGCCAGACCAGCACGGCCCCTCCGCTGGCGTCCTCGAGATCCACCTCGACCTCGCCACCGGCCGTCATGTCGGGGCCGATCTCGGCCACCGGGTTGCCCCACTCCTCGAGCGAGCCGGTCTGCGCCGCGTCGGCGACGTAGATCTCCGCGGCCCAGCCCTCGTCGGGGGAGTCGATCTGCACCGACGAGACTGCCGCGACGTCCTCGAGCTCGAAGATGAGCCCCACGCCGTCCTTCAGCCCGCCGCCCCAGTCGGGGAAGTCGTACCGCTCGGTGGACCAGCCGGTGGTCGGGTCGCCGTCGAAGGCGAACCCGGCCTCTGCCTCGTCGTGGTGCTCGTTGCGGTCACCGGGCGGGGGGTCGAAGTCGATCGATCCGGTGATGCCCAGCGCCTCGCCGGTGGTGACCGCGACGTCCGGCTCGTCGGGCTCGTCGTCACCGCCGAAGATGCCCTGGCTGCCGCGACCGATCAGCAGGCCGGCGACCGCCAGGGCCACGGCGATCAGCACGACGATCGCCGTGGGCACCAGCCACCGTCGCTCGGTCTCGACGAAGCTGACCGGTTCCTCCGCCGGTGTCGGAGGCTCCTGGAGGTCGTAGCCGCTCGGGGAGCTCGCCAGCGTGCCGTCGAGGGGCGGTGGGGGCGGCACTGCGCCGGTGCGGCCGGTGCCGACGCCGGCCGACGCCCCCACCGGCGGCGCGGGCGCGGGGGGCGGGGCACTGCCGGGACGCGGACCCGCCGGGCGCCCGGAGCCCGCCGCCACCAGCTCGGCGCGCAGCTCCTCGGCGGTGTCGTACCGGGAGTCCGGGTCGCGGGCGAGGAGGCGCATCGTGACCGCCTCGAGCTCGCGGGGGACACTTGGGTTCACCTCGCGTGGCGGACGGGGATCGGTGCGCAGCCTCGCGAGCGCGGTGGCCGACGAGGTGTCGGCCTCGAACGGCACCCGGCCGCACAGCATCTCGTACAGCACGATCCCCAGGCCGTACAGGTCGGTCCGCCCGTCCACCGGGTTGCCCTCGACCTGCTCGGGGGCGAGGTACTTGGCGGTGCCGACGAACGACCCGGTCTGGGTGAAGTCGGCCGACTCGGCCGCCTTCGCGATGCCGAAGTCCCCGACCTTCACCCGGCCGTCGTCGGACAGCAGGATGTTGGCCGGCTTGATGTCGCGGTGGACCAGCCCGGCCGCGTGGGCCACGGCGAGCGCCCCGGCCACCTGGACGGTGATGTCGATGGCGTGCCACGGGTCGACGGGTCCGCGGTCGAGGCGGTTGCGCAGGGTCTCGCCTCGCACGAGCTCCATGACGATGGCCTCGACGCCGTCGTTGCTGCAGGTGTCGTAGACGTTGACGATCGCGGGATGCGACAGCCGCGCCACGGCGATCGCCTCGTGGCGGAAGCGGGCCACGAACGTCTCGTCGGCCGCCAGGTGGTGGTGCAGCACCTTGACAGCGATGGCGCGACGCAGCACCTCGTCGGTCCCGAGCCAGACCTGCGCCATGCCGCCGGACGCGATCTGCTCATCCAGCCGGTAGCGACCGCCCAGCAGCGCGCCGACGTGGATGCCGGCGGCGGGTGACGATCCGGGAGGGGGAGGCGTCACAGCCACGGTGCATCCACCGTAGCCAAGGCCGCCCGGCGTCGCGGGATCGGAGGCCGGCGCTGCGACCCTACGTCGCCGGCTCGATCCACGTGAGCCCCATCACGCGGGGACCTCCGTGGGTGCCGATGGTTGCACCGATCGTGGTGATCCGGACCTCGTCGGCCGGGTACCGGGGCGCCAGCAGGTCGAGCATCTGGTCGACGTCGGGTGCCATGCCGTGCGCGATGTTCAGGTGCTCCACCCGTGGTCGCTCGAAGACCTGGTCACGGACCCACTCGAGCGCGCGGCGGCGTGTCCGGACCTTGCCGGCCTCCGCCACGACGCCCGACGAGATGTCGATCAACGGCTTGACGGACAGGACCGAGCCGAGCAGCGCCTGGGCGGCGCCCACGCGCCCGCCCTTCTTGAGGTTCTCGAGCGTGTCGAGCGTGCCGATCACGCGGGTGCGCGTGGCCAGGTCCTCCACCAGCGCCGCCACGGCGTCGGCGCCGGCCCCCTCGGACGCCATCTCGGCGGCCAGCCGCACCTGCGTGCCGAGGCCGGAGGTGATCGACAACGAGTCGACGACCCGCACATCGATGTCGCCGGCCACCGCGGTGGCGGCGGTCTGGGCCGCCTGCATCGTGGCGGACAGGCCGGACGAGAGGTTGATGCACACCACGGCGTCCGCACCGGCCTCCGCCTGGCGGCGGAAGGCGGCCTCGAAGGCGCCGGGGGCCGGGGCCGAGGTCTCGGGGAGCTCCTCGCTGGTGACCAGCTTCTCGTAGAACTGCTCCACCGAGAGGTCGACCCCGTCGGTGTACTCCTCGGTGCCGAACCGGATCGAGAGCGGGACCACCTGTACGCCCAGCTTCTCGATCTCGTCGGCGGGCAGGTCGGCGGACGAGTCGGTGACGATGCGGACCGGCATGCCGGCCGACCCTAGCCCCACCCGGCGGCCGGTGCAGTGCTCCGGCGGTCACCCGCGGTGCCGGGCCGCACCTCGTGCCACGGAGCCCGCCTCCCCGGGCACGACGTGCCGGCCGGCATGTCAGCGCTGGCCCGCGGGTGGGCGGGCCAGGTGGGCGGGACGGTACTCCTTGTCCCCGGGGGCGGCTGCGGCCTCGTCGCCCCCGCCGGGATCATCGGGGTGCGCGGCGCGCGCCGGCTCCCCGGGGGCGAGATGCCGCGACCGCCGGCTGCTCCGCCAGTGCCGGGTCCACCACACGACCAGGAACAACCCGGCGCCGATGGACAGCACCAACCCGACGCCGCTCACGGTGGTGGAGCGGACGTCGAAGGTCGTGCGGTCGAGCTCGATCGCCCCATCGGGGCTCGTGATCGTGATGTCGAGCGGGAACGCGCCGGACGTGCGGGTCTCGACCCGGACATCGACGCGCGTGACGCCCGGCTGCAGCGTCGTCTGGATCTCCGTGCCGCGGGGGAACTCCAGGCGGCTGCTGTCGAGCTCGATCCGCACGTCGACCGGTTCCTCGCCGTCGTTGGTGATGTTCAAGGGGATCGTGCTGGACCGCGACGTGAGCGTGATCCGGAACTCGGCGGGCGCGTGGATGGTGTCGGCCAGCGCCCCGAGTTGCTCGGTGACCCGGCGCACATAGGCGTCGCGCTCGGCGTCGGGCGTGGTGGTTCCGGTGGCGAGCAGCAACGACGCTTCGAGCGACTGACCCGCGTCGTCGTCGCCCACCGTGCCGCCGTAGCCACCGACGCGGTCGCGCGCGTCGTCGACCTGCGGCGCGACGCCGCCGAGCGATGCGTCCGGCGAGTGGGGTGCGGGGTCCACGACCCGGACGCCGTCCTCGCCGGGTGGCACCTGGAACAGCCGGTCCACCGGCACGACGTCGACGGCGTAGCTCGCGTCGAGCGTGCGGAGCCCCCGGGACACGGCCTCGGCGTCGAGCGCGGTGTCGGCCGGCAGCCGCATGACCACCCCGCGCTCGATCGCCGGTCGCTCGAACCAGATCATCGCCGCCTCGGCGACCGCGTGCTGGGCGCCGAGCACGCCGCCGTTGGACATCCTGGTGCCCAGCCGCGGATCGACCACCAGCGCCCGCGGGCCGTCCTCGCCCAGCCGGACGGGCACCTGCGGCACCCGGCCGCCACCGTCGGGTTCCTGGTCAAAGGCGCTCGGCGGGACGATGGCGCGCCCGATGCGCACGTCCATGAGCACCTGCGCCGCCTCGGCGCCGAGGGTGGGCCCGCTCAACCACACACCGCCGAGCGGCTCGACGCCGAGGTGCTCCCGGACGACGTCTGCGCCGGCCTCGGCGTGGTGGTTGGCCTCACCCAGCAGGCCGACCCTCGCGAGCGCAGCCAGGTCGATCTCGGTGTACGGGCGCGCCAACACCTGCTGCCCCGGGTCGGGGACGAGGCCGGCCACGATCGCCGCCCCGCGGTCGTCGCCGAGGCGGGTCAGGCCGTCGATCGTCTCGGGGCGGGGGGCCAGCGTCACCGGAACCCCGGCCGCACCGCGGAGCACCGCGGCGCGCTCCTCGGCCCGGGCGAGCGTCTCCGGGGCGAGGTCGGTGCTGCCGTCCGGCCTGAGCGTGGGCGGCGAGGAGACGTCGAGCAGGACGGCCACCGACAGCGGCGGGTACCACTCGCGCGGCGGGAGGAGCGCGAGGTGGGTGACGAGGGTGGCGAACGTGGCGCCGTCGCTCGCCGCGACCACCACCGACACCGGGTAGAGGCCGGGTTCGGTGAGGCCCGCACCCCCCTCGCCCACCGGCAGCCGCAGGGTCACCGCGCCGTCGGGGCCCGGTGGGAGCCCGGCGAGCAGCTCGGGCGGGGTCTCGTGGGCGGTACCTCCCATGACACCCATCAGGCTCTGGTTGAACGCCGAGCGCGACACCAGCCGGTTGTGGACCGCGAGGTGCACGGTGGCACCGGGCGGCGCCCCGGTGGCGCGGATCCCGACCTCGAACGTGTCCTCCTCGCTGTGCCACGTGGTCTGGTCCACCAGCTCCAAGCCCGCGGCGGGTGCCTCCTGGCCCCCGGGGGGTGCCTCCTGGCTCCCGGCGGCGGACCGGACGGGCGCCGCGCTCGCGGGATGCGGTCCGGCGAGCGGGACCGCGAGCAGCACCGCGGTGGCGACGACCCCGACGATGGCGCGGCGGCGGGTCACGCCGGCTCCGCGCCGTCGTGGGCGGGCGGCCAGGGCGCAGGCGCGAGATCGGCCCGCAGCACCGCGAGGCCGGCGGGCCGCAGGACGAACCCACACCGCTGGTAGAGCCGGAGCGAGCGCTCGTTCTCCTCCTGCGTGTTGACGACGGCGTCGCGTGCCCCCCGCCGGCACAGCCATCGCAGCCCGTCGAGCACGAGCTCGGTTCCCGTGCCCCGACCCTGATGCTCGGGGTGCACCGCGAGCCGCTGGAGGTAGCCGCGGCGCCGGGATCGTCCGCAGATCGCGTAGCCCACCACCTCGCCGGACGGGGTGGTGGCCACGCGGAAGCGGACGGTCGGGGTGGCGGTGAGCGCCTCGGTCAACCCGATCTCGTCGAGGTGCCAGAAGGAGTCGAAGGCGGCGCGGTCCACCGCGAGCACCGCCTCCCGGTCGCGCCGCCGGGCCCGGCGGAGATGGACGGCGCGGCCGGCGGTGTCAGCCGGGTGTGCGAGCCCGCCGCTGCGGCCCCCCGGGTCGCCTGCGCCGTCGGGCCGGCCCTCGGACCGGCCCACTGCGTGGTCCAGCGACGCCTCGTCGAGCGGGTGCGAGAGCAGGTGCAGCCGTTCGACCTCGCGGAAGCCGGCGTCGAGGAAGGGCTCGCTGTCGGCCGGGCCCAGGGCGCTCGTGTACGCGGCCGTGTATCCCCGCCGGGCGAGCGACCGGAGGCATGCGGTGACCTCCTCCGCCTCCAGGGGGACGAGGGCGCCACCGGTGGGCACGACGTACGCGGCGCCCCCACCGCCGCGCCAGGGGCCCACCCGCAGCCGAGCGGGCGCGGCGGCGCCCCGCGCCGCCCCCTCGCGCAGGACGCTCATGGCATGCCCGCCCACCGGCGGTGGACCCGTGCGCCCGACCGGGTGCGCCGGCGCGCCGGGCGCCGGCTCGCTGCTCGCCCGATGGCGGAGGTCGCGCGCATCACCCGACGAGAGTAGGCAACGGTGGCGGGCGGCACGGTGCCGGCCCCTCGGGGAGTCGACCGGGCCCCCGGCCGGGTACCGTTCGGTGCCGGATGGCGATCCTCTACGTGACCCACGCGACGTACCTGGCGCACGATGTCGACGCCGGTCACCCGGAGCGGCCGGAGCGCCTCGCCGCCGTCGACGCCGGTCTGGAACAGGCGGGGCTGGTCGGTCACGTGGTGCGGGCCGAGCCCCGCCCGGCGACGGTCGGCGACCTCGAACGGGTCCATGCGTCCACCTACGTCGCTGCGCTCGACCGGTTCTGCCACTCGGGCGGGGGATGGCTCGACGGTGACACCGCGGCGGTGCCTGCGTCATGGGATGCCGCGCTGCTCGCGGCGGGAGCGGGGTTGGAGGCCATCGACCGGCTGGCCGCCGGCAGCGTGGACGCCGCGTTCTGCGCGGTGCGCCCGCCGGGCCACCACGCGCTGCCGGCCCGGGCGATGGGGTTCTGCCTGTTCAACAACGTCGCGATCGCCGCCGCTGCGCTGGCCGACCGGGGCGAGCGGGTGCTGATCGTCGACTACGACGCGCACCACGGCAACGGCACCCAGGACACCTTCTACGAGGACGCGCGGGTGGCGTACGCCTCGTTCCACCAGTCGCCGCTCTACCCGGGCACGGGCTCGGTGACCGAGACGGGCCGGGGTGCGGGGGCCGGGACCACGGTCAACGTGCCGGTGCCGCCGGGCGCCACCGGCGACGTCTACCGGGCTGCGATCGACGAGGTCGTGGTGCCTCTGGTCGAGCGGTTCCGTCCGACCTGGCTGCTGATCTCGGCGGGCTTCGACGGCCACCGGGCCGACCCGCTCACCGATCTCGGCCTGTCGGCGGGCGACTTCGCCGACATCACCCGGTCGGTCGCCGAGCTGGTGCCGGGAGCTCGGCCGCTGACCTTCCTGGAGGGCGGGTACGACCTGGACGCGCTGCGCGACTGCACGGCCGCCACGCTGGCGGCCCTCTCGGGCGAGCGTCTCGTCCCCGAGCCGCCGACCAGCGGCGGACCCGGTCGCGAGGTGGTCGCCGCCGCGGGGCTGGCCAGCCGGCGCGCGGCACCGTCCTGAGCCTCGACGGCCGGGGACGCGTGGCACGGGAATGGCCGGGCTCCCCGCCGACCGCGCCTCGCTAGCCTGACGCCACGTGATCCCCGAGCGGTTGCTGCCCATCATCGACGAGGTCGCGCCGCTCGCGGCACGCTTCACCGAGGCCGGCCACCAGATCTACCTGGTGGGCGGCATCGTCCGCGACGTCGTGTTGAATCGCGTCGGGCGGGCGCACGACTTCGACCTCACCACCGACGCCGTGCCGGACCGGACGCTCGAGCTGCTGGACGGCTGGGCGGACTCCTGCTGGACGCAGGGCAAGGAGTTCGGGACGATCGCGGCCCGCAAGGGGGCGAGCACCTTCGAGATCACCACCCACCGGGCGGAGGCCTATCGCTCCGATTCCCGCAAGCCCCACGTGGTCTTCGCCGACGACGTGGCGGCCGATCTCTCCCGCCGCGACTTCACGGTCAACGCGATGGCCCTGCGGCTCCCCGAGCCCGAGCTGATCGATCCGTTCGGCGGCGTCGAGGACCTGGCGAAGGGCGTGCTTCGCACGCCGCTCGGCCCCGAGGTCGCCTTCTCCGACGACCCGTTGCGCATGCTGCGCGCCGCGCGGTTCATCGCGGGGTACGGGCTCGAGCCCGAGCCGGCCCTCACCGAGGCCGTCGGCCGCATGCGCCACCGCCTGGAGATCGTCTCGGTCGAGCGCGTCCGCGACGAGCTGTCGAAGCTGCTCGTGCTGGACGATCCCAGCGACGGCATCTGGTTCCTCGTCGACACCCAGCTGTCCGACGAGTTCATGCCCGAGCTGCGGGCGATGCGGCTCGAGCAGGACCCGATCCACCGGCACAAGGACGTGCTGGCGCACACCATCGCGGTGGTGGCGAAGACGTCGCCCCGGCTCGTGGTGCGCCTCGCGGCGCTGCTGCACGACGTGGGCAAGCCGAAGACCCGGTCGTTCGGGCCGAGGGGCGTCACGTTCCACCATCACGAGGTGGTCGGGGCCCGGATGGCGCGTGACCGGCTGCGGGCGCTGCGCTTCGCCAACGACGTCGTCGACGACGTGACCCGCCTGGTGTTCCTGCACCTGCGCTTCCACGGCTACCGCGACGAGGTGTGGAGCGACTCGGCCGTGCGGCGCTACGCACGCGACGCCGGGCCGCTGCTCGAGGATCTCAACGAGCTGACGCGGTCCGACTGCACCACCCGCAACGAGCGGAAGGCCCGCATGCTGGCCGCGCGCATGGATGCGCTGGAGGCCCGCATCGCCGAGCTCCGCGAGCGCGAGGAGCTCGAGGCCATCCGCCCCGACATCGACGGGAACCGCGTCATGGAGCTGCTCGGGATCGGCCCCGGGCCGACGGTCGGCGAGGCGCTGTCGATGCTGCTCGACGCCCGCCTGGAGGAGGGCCCGCTCGGCGTGGACGAGGCCGAGCGGCGCGTTCTGGCGTGGTGGGAGCAGCGCCGGCGGCGATAGCGCGCCCGTTCCCGGTGGGCCAGCCGCGGAGGGTGCGGCCGTACCCTGCCACCACACCTGACCGGCTGCGCCCGGCCGCGGATGGTGCGAGACTGCGGGGACGATGTCCGCAGAGTCCTCGACCGTGGTCTCCGGGCCGAGCGCACCGGCGGGGCCCGATCCCGGCGGCGGGGGCGCAGCTCCGGCCGCTCGTGCCGAGCCGGCGCTGATCCTCGGCTGGGACGGCGAGGGGCGCTGCACGTTCGCCCACCGGGGGGACGGCCGGGACGACCCGGCCCTCGCCGGGGTCCGGGGGGACGGGTGGCGGCGGCTCCTCCACCCCGACCACCGCGGGCACGCGGACGACATGATCGCCTCGGTGCTCGCTGGGGGTGCGCCGCGGGAGGCGGTCGTCCGCCTCGACCCCGGCGACCGCTGGGCGGTGCTGCGGATCACCGACCCGCCGCCCGATCCCACCGATGGCCCGGGCGTCGACACCGCGACCGGTGGCGCCGGGGCACGCGGTGCCACCGGCGTCCTCGTGGACGCCACCGGGTCGCTGGCGACCACCGCGCGCATGGCCCGCCTGGTCGCCGCCTTCAACGGCGTGCGGCGCACGGACGAGGTCGTTGGGGCCATGCTCGACGAGGGCATGGCGCTGCTCGGGGGGAACACGGCGGTGCTCCACCTCCTGTCCGACGGGGGCGACGAGCTGGTGCTGGCCGGTACCGGCGGCCTGCCGGAGGGCGAGGTGCGCGAGCAGTTCGGCCGCGTGCCGCTCACGTCGCCGCTCCCGACCGCCGAGGTGCTCCGCACCGGGCGCACGGTGGCCGTCGCCTCGCACGAGGAGCGCCGCAGCCGGTTCCCCGATCTCGACGCGCTCGCGATCGACTACGACCCCGCGTTCGTCGTGGTGCCGCTCGAGGACGCGCTGGGCCGGACCTTCGGCACGCTGGCCGTGGGGTTCCCCGACGAGCGGCACCTGCGGGCGAGCGATCGGGCACTGCTCGCAGACGCCGCCGCCCAGTGCGCACTGGCGCTCGACCGGGCGCGGCTGGCCGCCAGGGCCGAGCGCGACCAGGAGCGGTTGACGTTCCTCGACGCGGTGAGCGGCGCGATGTCGTCGAGCCTGCGGCTCGACGAGACCCTCGCCCGGCTCACCGGGATGGCGGTTCCCCGCCTGGCCGACTGGTCGGCGGTCCGGCTGGTCTCGCACGCCGCCGATCCCGAGCCGGTGGTCGGTGTCGCGCACGTCGACCCCGGCGCGGTCGACAGGCTCCGCGAGATGGTGAGGCGACTGCCCCGGGAGCTGGAGACCTCGGGCGAGCTCGGCCGCGCGCTGCAGGAGGGGCGGCCGCTGATCCGGGAGTCGGGTGCCGAGGCCCTGTTCAGGCTGGCCGGCCCGACCCCGGACGATCCGGCCCGCTGCGAGGCGGAGCACGAGGCGGCCGTGGCGGTGTTCCCACTGCGCGCGCGTGGTCGGCTGCTGGGTGCGCTGGCGTTCGGCAACCGGCCCGGGCGCCCGCTGGTGCCCGACGAGATCGACCTGGCCGGGGCGGTCGCGGCCCGGGCGGCGGTCCTGGTCGACAACGCCCGCCTGTTCGACGAGCAGTCCCGGGTGGCCCGGGCCCTGCAGGACAGCCTCCTGCCGGGCAGCCTCCCCGAGATCCCCGGCATCGAGCTCGGCGCCCGCTACCGGGCGGCGGGACAAGGGCTCGACGTGGGCGGCGACTTCTACGACGCCTTTCAGGCCGACGAGAACTGGTGGATCGTGGCGGTGGGCGACGTGTGCGGGCACGGGGTGGAGGCCGCGGCCACCACGGGCCTGGTGCGCCACACCATCCGATCGGCCGCGATGGCGGGAGTGATGCCTTCGGCGATCCTCGGCCGCCTCAACGACCTCCTGCTGCGCCACAGCGCCGAGCGCGAGCTGGCCGACGACCAGCGCCCCGCCTCGCCCCGGTTCTGCACGGTGCTGGTGGGGGCGGTGCAGCCCACGGCGACCGGTGTCGACCTCGTGCTGTGCGCGGGCGGCCACCCGCTGCCGCTCGTCCGTCGCGCCGACGGCCGGGTCGAGCCGGCGGGGGCACCCGGCACGCTCGTGGGTGTGACCGACGAGGTGCGCTGGACCGACGCCGTCGTCCATCTCGACCCCGGCGAGACCCTGGTCTGCTACACGGACGGGCTCACCGACCGGCGCTCCGACCGGCAGGCTTTCGGCGAGGAGGGCGTGATCGAGGCCCTGCACCGGGGCGCGGGACTCTCCGCCGACGAGCTGGTCCGGCTCATCGAGGTGGAGGCTGTGGGCCGTGCCGGCGTCGACCTCGACGACGACATGGCCGTGCTGGCGCTGCAGGCGCGGCCGCCCGGGGCGACCTGACGCGGCGATCGGGGGCCCGACGACCCGCCGCGCCCGGCGTCAGGCCTCGCCGCGGATGAACGCCTCGAGGCGGTCGCGGGCCACGTCGTCGTGCACCTGCGAGGGCGGCGACTTCATGAAGTACTGGCAGGCCGGCAGCACCGGGCCGCCGAGCCCCCGATCGAGGCCGATGCGCGCGCAGCGCACGGCGTCGATGATCACGCCCGCGGAGTTGGGGGAGTCGTGGACCTCGAGCTTGAGCTCCACCGTCAGCGGCACGTCGCCGAAGTTGCGGCCCTCCAGCCGGATGAACGCCCACTTGCGGTCGTCGAGCCAGGGGACGTGGTCGGACGGGCCGATGTGCACGTCGCGGTCGCTGATGCCGGCCTCGATCTGGCTGGTGACCGACCGGGTCTTGGACGTCTTCTTCGACTTCAGCCGGGACCGCTCCAGCATGTTCATGAAGTCCATGTTCCCGCCGAAGTTCAGCTGGTAGGTGTGGTCGATCGTCGTGCCCCGGTCTTCGAAGAGGCGGGCCAGGGTGCGATGGACGATGGTGGCCCCCACCTGCGACTTGATGTCGTCGCCGACGATCGGCACGCCGGCCTCGGTGAACCTGGCGGCCCACTCGGGGTCGGAGGCGATGAACACGGGGATGGCGTTCACGAAGGCGACGCCGGCCTCCAGGCAGGCGCGAGCGTAGTGTTTCTGGGCCTCGTCGGATCCCACCGGTAGGTACGAGACCAGGACGTCGGCCCGCGCCGCTCGCAGCGCGGCGGCCACGTCGACGGGCTCCTCCGGCGACTCCTCGCACTGCTCGGTGTAGAACTGGCCGAAGCCGTCGAGGGTGGGGGCGCGCTGGACGGTCACGCCGAGATCGGGGACCCCGGCGAAGCGCACGGTGTTGTTCGGCCCCGCGTGGATGGCCTTGCCGACGTCGACGCCCACCTTGTCGGCGTCGACGTCGAAGGCGGCCACGACCTCGATGTCGCGGATGTGGTATCCGCCGAGGTCGACGTGCATGAGGCCCGGTACCTGCTCGGACGGATCGGCGTTCTTGTAGTACTCGAGCCCCTGGACCAGCGAGCTGGCGCAGTTGCCGACGCCCGCGATGGCGAGACGGATCTTGCTCATGGATGTCCTCCGGTGGTGTGGCCGCCGCCGTCGTCGGCGCCTGCCCGCTCGGCCGCGATCAAGCGGTCGAGCCAGTCGAGATCGGCGGCGATCGTGGCTGCGTCGCGCTCGAGCAGCGATCGCAGGTAGGTGTTGACCCGACGGTCGGGCCCGGCGCCGGTGGCCCGCCGCTGGTCGCGACGGCGGACCAGCTCGGCCTGGCGGCGCTCGAACAGCGCGATGCGCTCCCGCGGCTCGAGCAGGTCGCAGAGGGCCACGCGGAGCGCGAACGCCCGGTCGTCCGAGACGTCGGGGTCGGTGAGCAGCTCGTGCAGGCGGGCCCGGCCCCGATCGGTGATGCCGTAGACCTTCCGTCCCCGGGTGCCCCGGCGGGTGCCGGCCCCCGCGCGCCGCTGGGCCCGGAACGCGGCCAGCTCGCCGACGAGCGAGCCGCTGGTGGGGGCGGCGGGCGCCACGGGGGGCGGGCGGCTCGTGACGACCTTGACGAGGCCCGCCCGCTCCAGCCGCCCCAGCGCCGGGTAGAGCGACCCGAACGAGATCGCAAGCCGCATGCCCAGGAGGTCGCCGAGCCGCTTGCGCAGCTCGTAGCCGTGGAAGTCGTGCTCGTCGAGGAGCCCGAGGATGGCGAGATCGATCATCGGCGTGCGGGCGCCTTCCGGTGATGGGGCTTGGGGTGGAGGTCGCACTCGACGGACGGCCTGGAGAACGTCGGGGGGCGATATCCCGGCTCGTCATATCGAATCGATATATCGGATCTACAGTCTGCCGGGTCGGGGCAGGGACGTCAACCGGTCGCCCGGGACGCCAGGCGGTCACCCGGGGCGACCGCCGGTCGGCCGGGCGCTCGCGGTGACGAGCGGGCGGCGGCTCGCGGCGGCGACCGCCCGGCCGCCCCGCTACCCTCGCTCGCCATGAGCTTCCGGCCGGAGGCGATCCGTGGGCCCGGCGGCACCGGTGCCGTCGTCGACTACCGGTTGACCCGGCAGTCGGTGATCGACCAGTTCCGCAAGGGCCGGCTGTCGCGGCTCGACGTCTGCGACGCCCACCCCGAGCTGCGGCGCGCGGCCACGATGGCCGGCCGCCCCATCGACGACGCCTGCCCGATCTGCGATGACGGCGCCGGCATCTCGCTGGTGACCTACGCGTTCGGGCCACGGCTGCCGGCCGGCGGCCGTTGCGTCACGTCGGCCCGCGAGATGGCCAGGCTGGCACGCGGTCGCCCGGTGATCACGTGCTACGTCGTCGAGGTGTGCACCGCCTGCGGCTGGAACCACCTGACGCGGACCTTCCAGGTCGGCGGCACCTGACCGGGGCGTGCCGTTGCGGCCGGCCGGTGTGAGGGGGCCGGCTCGCCCGGCCATCGCGGACGGCCGCCGCCCTGCGCGTCAGCACGGCGCCCGGCACGCCTTGTAGCCTGTCACCCGTCGTATGACACCAGCGCTGGGACCGTCGAGCTCGCCCGGAGGTCGCGCGCGTGCACGGGGCACGCGGCCCGTGGGCGACGCGCACGCCGCCGACTCCTTCTTCGGAAGCGCGGGCGACGACGGGTTCTGGGGCCGCAGCGGGCGCACGAAGCGGGCCGACAAGGCGGCGAGCGGCCGCGCCGGCCGGGCCGCGAAGGCCGGCACGCGGCAGCAGCCGCCGCCCGGTCGCCGGGGGGAGGGGAGGCGCAGGAACGGCGGTCCGGACG
>JBKHJZ010000263.1:0-3642 GCA_046537875.1 Acidimicrobiia bacterium
GGCACGAGGTACGACTCGACCCGGCTGATCCTGTCGCCCGCGAACGTGAAGACGTCGCAGTACGCGAACCGGTGCGTCTCCCCGGTCCGTCGGGTGCCCGACCCCGTCCCGATCGCCACGACCGTGTCGCCCTCCTCGACCAGGCGATCGAGGTGCAGCGTGGGGCTGCCGGCGAACGCCGGGTTCTCGATCTCGGCGTCGAAGGCGGCCTTGCCCTCCAGGTGGGCGTGGCCGGGAAGGTCCCACACGACATCGTCGGTGACGCGGTCGAGGATCAGGGCGTGGTCGCTGCGTCGGAACCCCTCGAAGTAGGTCTCGACGGTGGTCTTGCGTGGTGTCACGGCGCCTCCTCGGGGCGAGATGCAGGTGCTCTCCGGTTGTCGGGGACGGGCGCCGAGTGGCGCCGTGCCCCACGGGGGACGTCGGAGCGGCGCACCTGCGCTCGACACCCGCTGAACACCCGGCCGTGTCAGATGGTCGCGAGGCGAAGACTCGGGTCCAACCTGCCGATGTCGTCCAGGTCCGAGGTCACGACGGGCCACCCGCGCTCCCGTGCGAGCAGCGCCACGTGGCCGTCGACGACATCGGACGAGCCGGTCACGCCGAGCATCTGGCCGATCACCCGGCCCTCGGCCGGCGTGAGCGCTACGACCGTCAGGTGTGACCACCGCAGAGCGACGGCGATGGGTGCCTGCGCCCGGTGTCCGCGCCACACCTGGGCGATCACAGCGGACGAGGTGACCATCGGGACCGCTCGCGCCCGTGCCCGTTCCAGCAGAGCCACGGCCGGTCGCTTCCGACGCTCGAGCCCGATGAACGCGCCGGAGTCGAGAACGAGCCCGCTCACGCAGCGCCGTTGGCCGGGTTGGAGAAGAGCTCGTCGAGCAGCTTGTCGGCGGCCGCGATGTCGTCGGCCGTGAGGCCGACGTCGCCGAGATACGACTGCCACATCTCGTCGAGCTCGGCGTCCTCCAGGTGGCGGCTGATCAGCTCGGCGAGGTGGGCAGACACGGAGCGATCGCCCGCGTCCGCGCGCAGTCGGTCTGCGATCTCCTCGGGGAGGCTTATGGTCACGCGCTTGATCGCCACGGCTGCGAGCATAACAAGTTATGCATTCGTGCCCCCGGCGGCTCAGAGGTCACGACGATCTCGTGCTCGACGAGCTGCTCGCGGTGGCGTGTCCGCAGCTCGGGCGGGCGGCTCTCAGGTGTCGAGCAGCCCGGGGAGGAGACGCTCTTCGTGGACGATCCGCCGGTGGCTGTCGAACGCCCGCTGCAGCCGGGGATCCCACGGCGTGCGGGGAGCGGACTGGTGATCGCGGGGGAGATCGACGCCGTCCGCAGCGGCGGCGGCGACCGCCGCGAGGTAGTCGTCGGCGCCCATGCGCCAGGGCGTGAGGCGGAGGGCGTGCATCCGGGCACAGATGGCGAGGCCGGCGGCGTCGAAGTCGCCGTGGTACCGGAGCCGCGCGCCGGCCGCGGCGAGCTGGTCGATGAGCAGGCGGACCGCACCCGACGGGTTGCCGTTCGCGGCGACGACGGCCGTGGTGGATCCCGACTGGGCGGCCGCCTCGGCGATCCGTGGGTTCTCGACCACGAGGATGTCGGCGCCCGGCGTGGGCGTGACGGGGTGGGTGCGGAGGGCGAGCTGGCTGAGGTGGAGCGGCAGTCCCAGCGACGTCGCGTGCGCGACCAGCGGGGCGAGCCCGCACGAGGGCGCCAGCGGCAGGCGCCACGCGAGCACCGGCGCCGAGGTGAGGTCGAGATGTGCCCCCGCCCTCTCCCACAGCTCTCGGGCCCGGGCGGCGCCGAGCCGGTGCGCCAGGGCGCGGGTGGCCGCAGCCTCGAGCCGGGTGCCGGCGTCGAGGGCGTGGGCCGAGCCGAAGAGCTTGGCCGCGAGATCGACCCGGCCGACCGGTGTGCCGCCGTCCCGTTCCGCTGCGCTGTCGAGCTGGTCGATCACCGTCCGGACCGACCGGACCAGCGCCACCGCCGCGTCGGGGTCGCGCCCGCGGAGGACGCCGCCGCGGATCACCTCGTCGATCCAGTCGGCGGCCCAGGGCTCCGGCCATGTGGCGGCCTCGGCACGTGCCGCGTCGCGGGCCGCCCGGGCGGCGGCACGGTCGGCGCGGCGGCGGGCAGGCAGGTCGGACATCGGATGCCCGAGGTTCGCGAGTGCACTCGGGAGGTCGTCGCCGAGCCCCAGGTCGCGCAGGCCGTGTTCGAGGGCGGCGAGGTCGAGGGTGGCGCCGGGGCGGCGGCCGGTCACCGACTCCAGCGCGAGGCGGGCAGCGGCGGTGATCGCAGGGAGGCGGACGCGGCCCCGGTTGTCGGCCCCCCGGCGCTCGAGCCGGTCGCGGACCCGCTCCCACACGGCGGCGAGTTCGGGCGCGGCGAGCGACGGCCGGACGGCGGCCGTGCGGTCGGGTGGTGTCGTGCGTTCCGTGTCGGCTCCGTCCGCGGACGCCGCAGACGCCCCAGGCGGCCGGGTGGTCACCACAGCGCCTCCTGCGCCTGCCGGTCGTCGGCCGGCTCGCCGTCCGCGGTCGGGCCCTTCGGCCGGAACCGCGCCGCCCCGGGGAGCAGTAGCACCCGGGGCTCGTCGTCACCACCGTCCGGGGCGGACCCATGCCCGTGGTCCGGGTGGCCCGAGCCGCCCGGGTCGCCCGCGGGCGGCAGGCGCTCGGCGAGGCGGACCTCGACCAGCAGATCGATCACCCGGCGGGCGAGGCGCTCGGGGGCGGCGACGAGCTCGTTGGCCCAGCGGCGTTGGTGGCGCTCGGCGAATCCCGCCAGCAGCCGGGCGACGTGGCCCGTCGTGACGGGGAGGAATCCGCCGGCGCCGGCCTCGTGGGCCTCGGCGACGAGGGCGTCGATCAACAGCACCGCGGCGTGGCCGACGGTGCCACCGGTGGGGAAGTCGCGGTCGGCGAGCGTCCCGGTGGGGTCGACGGCGGCGACCCCCTCCGCCCGCGATTCGAGCACCAGGCCGAACATCTCGTGGAGGATGCGCTCCTCCTCGCCCAGCCGCCGGCGCAGCTCGCTCCACTCGGACTCGGTGAGATCCTCGCGGTAGACGACGGGCTCCTCGACGAGCCGGCTGCGCAGCCATTGGCGGGTCGCGGTTCGCCGCTGGGCGCGATCGAGCAGGGTGTCGGGGTCGTCGGCGCCGACGACGGTCGGCAGCGGCACGAGCGCGATGCGGTCGGGTCGGAGCTCGAGGATGGCGTCGGCGGCCTCGTCGGTGGCGTAGGCGTCGACGTGGGCGTGCATCTCGCTCGCGAGGCCGTGCTCGATCATCCAGCGGAGGACGGCCACGACCGCGCGCCGCTCGCTGGCGTCGCCGGTGAGGCTGATCTCGGCCTCGGCGGCGGCGGAGCGGACCCCGTCGACGAGGTCGCGGAGGCTGATGACGGCCGGCCCGGCGACGGTGGTGGCGAGCACCAGGGCGAGCAGCACGTACTCGCCCTGATGGAGCGGGCGGCCGGACCTGGCGCGCAGCGGCCGGTTGTCACCGGGGGCGCCGGTCTTGAACAGGCGGGCCGAGTCGGCGTCGAGGTGGAGCCGGTAGCCGAGGCGCTGGGTGAACCAGCGGTCGAGGTCGGCCTCGTGCCGCCGGATGAGGCGGAAGGTGTCGGGGTCG
>JBKHJZ010000264.1:0-3640 GCA_046537875.1 Acidimicrobiia bacterium
GCGGAGGGAGTGGGATTCGAACCCACGGTGGCTTGCGCCACACACGCTCTCCAGGCGTGCCGATTCGTCCGCTCTCGCATCCCTCCCGGCCGGTGCCGCGTGTGCCCGCCAAGTGGGCATGCGAGTGGCCGCCACGGTGGCACCGGGGACGGCACAGGCTATCGTGTGCCGCGCCCGTGGCCGCAGGTGACGGCCGGGTCCTGTGCAACCGCAGCCCGTGAACCGAGTCAGGGCCGGGAGGCAGCAGCTCTCAGCGGATCCTGTGGTGTGCCGCAGATCGCCTGGCCGTCACCTCCGGCCACGGGCGCGTGCGGCCCGTCGCACCGGCGGCGACACCCGCAGGTTGCACCGCAGGCACGGCCACCCGCACCGTCAGGTCCCGAGGTCGGTGTGCGCCGTTAGCATCGGCCCGATGGCCGCCTACCAGTCGCTGTACCGCCGCTACCGCCCTCAGCGGTTCGACGAGGTCCTCGGCCAGGACCACGTGACGCGCGCCCTGCGCAACGCCGTGCGAGAGGGCCGGGTCGGCCACGCCTACCTGTTCAGCGGCCCCCGGGGCACCGGGAAGACGTCCACCGCGCGGATCCTCGCCAAGGTGCTCAACTGCGACGCACCGGCCGACGGCGAGCCGTGCGGGGTGTGCCCGAGCTGCGTGGCCGTGGCCGAGGGGCGGGTCGTCGACTGGCTGCTCGAGCAGGACGCCGCCTCGAAGAGCAAGGTCGACGACATGCGCGACCTGCTCGACCGCGTGCCGCTCGGCACCTCGGGGAGGCGCAAGGTGATCATCCTCGACGAGGTCCACATGCTCAGCCAGGGCGCCGAGAACGCCCTGCTGAAGACCCTGGAGGAACCACCCGAGCACGTCGTGTTCGTGCTCGCCACCACCGACCCCCAGAAGGTCCGGCCCACCATCCGCAGCCGCACGCAGCACTTCGCGTTCCGGCTGCTGTCGCCCGACGTCCTCGCCGACCACGTGCGCCACGTCAACGAGGACTCGGGCCTCGGTCTCACCGGCGCCGCCCTCGACGAGGCCGTCGACCACGTCATCCGGAGCGGCGGCGGGTCGGCCCGCGACACGCTGTCCGCGCTCGACCAGGTCGCCGCGCTGGGCGAGGTGCTCGACGAGACCAGCCCGATCGACGCCGTGCTCGACGCCCTCGGCGACCGCGACCCGGGCCGGGTCCTGGTGGCGGTCGCCGACGCGCTCGCCGCCGGCCACGACCCCCGTGCGCTGGGCGAGGCGCTCATCGCCGCACTCCGCAACGCCTTCCTCGCGGTGATGGGGGTCGCCGAGGAGCACCTGGCGCCCGCCGACCGGGAGCGGGCCGCGCGGGTGGGCGAGCGGCTGGGCCGCGCCGGGCTCACCCGGGCGCTGGACGTGCTCGGCGAGGCGCTCACCGAACTGGCCCGCAAGCCCGACCCTCGCGTGGTGGTCGAGGTGGCCCTGGTCCGCATCACCCAGCCCGACACCGATCGCACGCTGGACGCGCTCGTCGAGCGGGTGGAGCGCCTGGAGCGCACCCTGGCGGCGGGCGGCGCACCGGTTGGTGCACCGGGTGGCGTCGAGGTCGCCTCCGGTGGTGGGGGCGGACGCGGGGGAACCCGCGGTCGCTCGGGCGGCGGGCGCCCCGCCGACCGGGCGCGCGAGGCGCTCTCCGGGGCGCGGGGCGGCGGCACCGACACGTCTGCGCCCGGCGTACCCGCCCCGGCCGGAGCGGAGGGCTCGGGGGAGAGTGGTGCACCCGGTCGCCCGGGGCCGACTGCGGGGTCCACCGGGGCAGCGGGCGCTCCGGCCGACGCCCCGGCTCCGGCCGAGGCCCACTCGAGCGCGCCGGCCACTGCGTCCGGTGGTGGTGGCGCCCCACCCCACGAGACGCTCGTGCGAGCGTGGTCCGACCAGGTCCTCGAGACCCTTCCGAAGAAGGTGCGCAGCAGGTGGCGGGGCGGGCGGTGGCTCGACAGCGGCGGTGACGGTCCGGCCCGGTTCGCCGTGCCGAACTCCTGGCACCGCAAGGAGTGCGAGGGCAGCCGGCCCGAGGTCGAAGCGGCGCTGGCGCAGCACTTCGGGGCGACCGTCGACGTCGTGGTGGTCGTCGAGGGCGAAGCCGACGCGGACCGAGACGCGGACCGACCGGCACGATCCCCCGGACCTGGTGCACGCGCGGCGACGACGCCGGTGGAGGCCCGTGACGATGCCGGGAACGGCGGGCGGGACGTCGCCGACATCGACGATCCCGATGCGGTCGACCACACTGAGCTGCGTGACGCCGACGACGCCCCCATCGGCGGCGTCGATCTCGTGCTGCACGAGTTCGGCGGCGAGCTGATCGAGGAGGAGCCATGAGCGATGTCCCCGGGCGCGGCCGCGCCGCCGGCGACGACGCCGGCCGGGGACCGGACCAGGGCGAACCGACGCAGTCCGGCGGGCCCGCCGAGCTCGTCGAGCAGGGCAGCGGCCCGGCAGGCCCCGGCACCGGGGGCCTGGGCGAGCTGCTCCAGTCGGCCCAACAGGCCCTCTCGGCGCAGGCCGAGGCGGCGGCCACGGTGGTCGAAGGCCGGGCAGGCGGCGGCGTGGTGACCGTCGCCATGACGGGTGCGGGCGAGGTGACGGCGGTGACGCTGGCGCCGGAGGTGGTCGACCCCGACGACGTCGAGATGCTGGAGGACCTGATCGTCGCCGCGTTGCGCGATGCGGCCAATCAGGTGACCCGGCTCCAGCGGGAGGCGCTCGGTGCGTTCGGCGGGCTGGACGCGAGCGGCCTCGGCGACATCCTCGGTGGCGTCGCCGGGGGGCCGGGCCACGACCCGGGCTCCGACGCGTCACCGGCCGGGGACGTGCGACCCTCGCACGACCCATCCCAGGCCGACGTACCCGCACACGACGATGTGTCCCGCCCGGACGAGCCGGGCGCGGGCCGGCCCTGAGGTCGGGCGGCGCCGGTGGCCGTCTACGCAGGCCCCGTCCAGGATCTCATCGACGAGCTGGGCCGCCTTCCCGGCGTGGGTCCGAAGTCGGCCCAGCGCATCGCGTTCCACCTGCTGAAGATCAGCAAGGACGATGCGCTGCGCCTGGCCCGGGCCGTCGCCGAGGTGAAGGACAAGGTCCGGTTCTGCGAGGTGTGCTTCAACGTCTCCGAGGGTGAGGTGTGCGGCGTCTGCGCCGACCCCCGTCGGGACCCTGCCGTGGTGTGCGTCGTGGAGGAACCCCGTGACCTGGTCGCCATCGAGAAGACCGGGGAGATGCACGGGCGGTACCACGTGCTCGGCGGCGCCATCAGCCCCATCGAGGGCATCGGGCCGGAGCAGCTCCGCGTGCGCGAGCTGCTCGATCGCATCGGCCGCGACGAGGTCACCGAGGTGATCCTCTGCACCAATCCCAACCTCGAGGGTGAGGCAACGGCTCTCTACCTCGGGCGCCTGCTCAAGCCGCTCGGGGTGCGCGTGACCCGCATCGCCAGCGGCCTGCCCGTGGGCGGAGACCTCGAGTACGCCGACGAGCTGACGCTGGGCCGGGCGCTCGAAGGCCGGCGAGACGTCGGGGAGTGAGCCGCCCGGCGGCCCGCTTCGACGCTGGCCGGACACGGGCGAGGCTCCCGCCGCCGTCGACGACGTGAGGGAGCGGGGCCTCCGGTGCCCCGGC
>JBKHJZ010000265.1:0-3626 GCA_046537875.1 Acidimicrobiia bacterium
CCCTCGACGGTGCGAGCGTCGAGGTCCCCCGGGGTGACGGTTCCCTGACCGCTGGAGTGGTGACACGGGCGGACTACGCGACGTTCGTCACCCCGTCGTGACCGCCTGCTCGCTTCATGTGATGACGTCAGCACTTCCTTGCTGGGTCAGGGGGCGGAGCCCAGCCGGTGGTCGAGTCCAGGTCCATCGTGGGACGCACGCCGGCCAGCCCGGCCCGTTGATCGGGGCCGACGACACCGTCGATCGCCGCCCTCCCGGATCCGTACGGAGCAGCCGTCGCCCGAGTCAGTCCATGAGGACGTTGGCGAACACCTGCCAGGCGAGCGCCGACTTCGCGGTGAGGCTCAGGATCACGTAGACCCGCTCGCCGAACAGGTAGTCGGCCCACCGGCCACGCGCCCGGTACTGCAGCCACTGGTTCACGGCGAAGCAGTTGAAGAGCACGAAGATCGACACGAAGATCCCGTAGACGAAGCCCGGGACGTCACCGCCGGCGCCGGCCAGGTACACGCCGATCGCCACCCAGGGCACGATGCCCGCCAGGCAGCCGAACACGAACGGCGACCAGTCGGCGCCGGGACCCGGCCGGTTCCGGGTCTCCATCAGCCAGCCGAACAGGATCATCGACGCGTCGAGTGCGAACAGCGCCACCAGCGCCGCCACGTCGGTGATGCCGACCAGCCCGGCGATGATCACCACCATGAGCGACGCCGAGAACGCGTACTCGACCCAGCGGAACCGGTTCTGGTCCCGGATCAGCTCGGCCCGGTAGGCGGGGAACCCCCACGGGGACGCGACGACGAGGTGGAAGACCGCCGACAGGAGCAGGAACAGCGCCACGGCGGGGCCCAGCCGGTAGGTGAACAGGGTCTCGAGCTCCACCTCCTCGAGCGGCCGCCCCGGCGGTCCGGTGGCGAACGCGCCGGTCACCGGGAGCGACAGGGCGTTCGACAGCGCCAGCATCACCCCGGCCTGGCCGGCGTGGAGCACGGCCATCGCGAGGTTGAACCAGCGGAGCCGGGCGATGCGCTCCTCGTCGCCCGGTGCGGGTCCGCCCGGCGCCACGCTCCCCGGCGCCGACCCGCCGGGGTCGCGGGCCGGCCGGCTCGGTGCCGAGGCAGGCTCCGCCATGTCGATCATCGTCCCCCGTCGGGCCCCGTGCCAGACACCGGTCGCTTCCGGCCCACCACGGCGACCAGCCCGTCGGGGAGCGCCTCGTCGCCGAACGCGGACGCCACCCTCGCGTCGACGCCGTGGTCGGCCAGCAGCCCGGGCACCCTCGCCGTGTCGACGAGGACGTTCTCGTGCCGCTCGTCGTCGCGGTGCCAGAGGTCCCCGTCGGTGCGCACGAACGTGGTCATCTCGCGGACGAACCGGTCCGGGGCCGGGACGTGGTAGCGGGTGATGATGGCCCAGTCGTCACCGATGCGGCCGCTGCCGGGAGCGTCCCGGCGGAGCTCGCCCCAGCGGAGATCGCACAGGTCGAGCGCCAGGACCCCGCCCGGGCGCAGGGCGTCGGCCGCCGACGCCAGCGCCCGCTCCACCGCCTCCGCGTCGGGCAGGTAGCTGAGCACGTGGCCGACCGAGACGACCGCATCGCAGGCGGGGACGGGGTCGTCGGGCAGCACGAGCTGCCGGACGTCCTCGGCGCCGGGCACCGCCTCGCGCGCCAGCTCGAGCATCGCGGGTGACGCATCGGTGGCGATCACCCGGTGGCCGGCGTCCAGCAGGTGGCGGGTCAGGCGACCGCTCCCGCATCCGAGCTCGACCACCAGGCCGCCGGCGGCGCGCACCGGGGCCAGCAGGTCGAGGATCCCGGGCGCACAGGCATCGGCGTGGAAGCCGAACCCGAGGTGGTGCACCAGGGCGAGGTCGGGGCGGTAGTAGGGGTCCACGGCCACGGGGCCCATCATCTCGCGGCGGGTGCCTGGGTCATCCCGACGCCAGCCGTGCCACGGCGGGGGTGGGTGTGGGGAGATCCCGGCCGTCCCCGCCGAGCTGGTGGGCGAGCAGCACGGCCAGGTCCGGGACGATGGAGCGGACGGCGCGGGCGATGAGGCGCGCGGTCGACACGTGGCGGGCCAGTAGCGCGTCGAGCTCGCCCCTTCGGCCCCGATCGCCATCGTCGCACGCCCGGGCGAGCTCCCATGGGCGGGTGGCCTCGAGGTCACGGTTGAGGGTGGCGACCGCGTCGACGATCCGCCGGGTGGCGCCCCGCAGGTCGAAGTCCGCGATCGCGTCGGCGGCCTCCTGCTCGAGCCCTCGGACGGCAGCGAGCGGCGCGCCACCTGCGGCCGGGCTCGGCTCGGGCACCCGCCCGCCCCGCGTGCGGTGGACGAGCGTGGCGACCCGGTTGACCACGTTGCCCAGGGCGTTCGCCAGGTCCTCGTCGGCCCGGGCGACCAGACGCTCCCGGGTGAAGTCGGTGTCCGCCACCGCGCCCACGTCCCGCGCGAACCACCAGCGGAGCGCGTCGGTGCCGTACCGCGCGGCGACCTCGGCCGGGTCGGCCGCCCGATCGCCCGACTTCGAGATCTTGCGGCCCTCCACCGTCAGGTACGGGTGCACCTGGATGCGCGTCGGTGGGGGCTGACCGGCAGAGAGCAGGAACGCCGGCCAGTAGACGGCGTGGAAGCGCAGGATCCCCTTGCCGATCACGTGGACGCGGCGGTCGGCGTCGAGCCACCACCGGCGGTGGTTCTCGCTGCTCCGATCGCCGAAGTCGAGAGCGCTCAGGTAGTTGGTGAGCGCGTCGAACCAGACGGAGACCACCTGGGTCGGATCGCCCGGCACGCGGATCCCCCAGCCGCGTGCACGATCGACCGAGCGCGAGATGCTGATGTCGTCGACTCCCCGGCGGACGAACGCCAGCGCCTCGTCCGCGAAGGGCCGGGGTCGGATCGCGAGCTCGCCGGACGAGATCAGGCGCTCCAGGGCGTCCTGGTAGGCCGAGAGCCGGAAGAACCAGTTGCGCTCCGCGACCCGCTCGGTGGGACTGCCGTGCTCGGGGCAGCGCCCCCGGTCGAGCTCGCCGGCGTCGTAGAACTGCTCGCAGCCGACGCAGTAGTCGCCCTCGTAGGCACGCTCGTACAGGTCGCCCCGCTCCCCGCACGCTCGCCACAGGCGCTGGACGGCGGGCGCATGGCGGGGGTCGGCGCTCGTCCGGATGAAGTCGTCGAACGACAGGCCGAGGGGCCGGGCCAGCGCTGCGAACCGGGCCGCGTGGCTGTCGACGAAGTCGCGGATGGGCACGCCCGCCGCCTCGGCCGCCAGCACGTTCTTCAAGGAGTGGTCGTCGGTGCCGCCGAGGAAGCGGACCCGGTCGCCGGCGAGCCGGCGGGAGCGGGCGTAGATGTCCGCCTGGACGAGCTCGTACGCGTAGCCCAGGTGCGGCGTCGAGTTGACGTACGGGATCGCGACGGTGACGTAGGTGGTGGGCATGGTGGGTCCTCCGGGATGGCTGGTCCCCCGGGGGCTCCGACCGGGCTCGTCCGCACCCTGACGACCCCGGCGTCCCCCGGGGTCGATGCGGTCGCTACGACGAGACGCGCGCCACCGGCCCCCGGCGGGGCGGCATCATCGCGGCGGCTCGCCTGCTGTTCACGCGACGCACCGTACGTGCGGCC
>JBKHJZ010000072.1:0-15009 GCA_046537875.1 Acidimicrobiia bacterium
CGTCCTCGTTCCCGGCCTGGCCTTCACCCGTGACGGCCGACGGCTCGGCCGGGGTGGGCACGGGGCAGCCCCCGTTCGAGGGGTCGGACCGCCAGGGGCGCGGCCGGCTCGTCGAGGCGCTGTGCCGGGGGCCGGTCGCGGTCGACCGGGTGGCCGAGGCCATGGGCTGGCCCGGCGACGGCAGGCGGGCCCGCCGGGTGCTCGCCGGCATGATCGCCGACGGCATCGTCACCGACGACGGGGACGTGCTCCGCCTGCCGTGAACGTGAAGGCCAGGTGGGCCCCGGTCAGCCGGGCTCGGCGAGGAACTCCCCGACGAGGGCGTTCACCACGTCCGGTCGCTCGAGGTGCAGGAAGTGCCCGGCGCCGTCCACGAGCTCGAACCGTGACCCCTCGGCGGTCAGCTGCTCGCCCGCCGCGGCAGCCAGGTCGGCACCCATGCACCCGTCGGTCCGCCCGTGGAGGTAGAGGGTCGGCAGCGGGGGAGCGCCGGCCGAGGCCGACTGCAGGGCCTGCACCTCCGGGGAGCTGTCCACCCCCACCTGCGAGAGCATCGCCCGGTAGTAGCCGATGGCAGCCGCGAGGTTGGCCGGCTCCCGCAGCGCCTCCTTGACCGCGGGCAGGTCGTCGGATGCGTCGTAGCCCGGCGACCACTCCGACCACAGGTGGTCGATGAACGCCATGTCGTCGATCGACAGGGCCGCCTCGGCCAGCGGGTGCTGGAAGAGGAACATGTACCAGGAGCGGCGCAGCTGCCCGTAGGAGAGGAACGCGCCGGCGATCGTCGCCGGCGGCGGCACCGCCAGGGTGACGAGCCGGCGCCACGGAGCCCCGGCGTGCGCGGCCGCGTAGGCCGCGAGCGCCCCCCAGTCGTGCCCGATGAGCACCGCGCGCTCGTCGCCGCCCAGCGCACGGTGGAGCGCGTCGGCGTCGAGGCCCAGCACCGCCGACTGGTACCGCCCGTCCGGGGGTACGGTCGTGGGCGCGTACCCCCGCATCCAGGGCGCCACGGTCCGGTAGCCGCTGGTCGCGAGGAAGGGGAGCAGGTGCCGCCAGGTCCACGCCGAGTCGGGGAAGCCGTGCAGGCAGAGGGCGAGGGGCGCATCGGGGTCGCCGGCCGCCAGGTAGGCGAACGTGACCCCGTTTGCCTCGACGGTTCCTCGCTCCAGGCCCCGTTCGAGCGGGTCGTCGCCGGGCGTCATGGGCGGGACGCTAACCGACCAGGGAGCGAGCGGTGATTGTCGTCACACGCCGCGCGTCCCGCAACACGGGTTCGATAACGTCGCCAGAGCGCCCGCCGCGCCCATGGGGGAACCCTTGCTGAACGTTTCCTTCTTCGGAGTCCGGGGCTCGACCCCATGCCCGTGCGACGGGAACCGCCGGTATGGCGGCAACACGGCGTGTGTCCTCCTCGATTCGCCGGGTCACGACCCGATCGTGCTCGACCTGGGCACGGGTCTCCGCGAGCTCGGCCGCACCATGCCGCTCGACGGGTCGTTCCGGGGCTCGGCGCTGGTCACCCACATGCACTGGGACCACGTGCAGGGCCTGCCGTTCTTCGCCCCGATCCTGGCCGCGGGGGCCCGACTCGACGTCTACGGCCCGCCGCAGGAGTCGGGGACCCTCGAGCAGGCGTTCCACCAGTTCGTCCGCCCGCCGTTCTTCCCCGTGACGGTCGAGCAGCTCTACGGCCAGATCGCCTTCCACGACGCCACCGACACCGACATCGAGATCGACGGCGCCAAGGTGCGCGTGCGGCCGGTGCCCCACATCGGGAGCAACAACGGCTACCGCGTCGACCTCGGCGGGTTCTCGGTGGCCTACGTCGCCGATCACCAGATGCCGCACGACGGCAGCCACCGGGTGACCGATGCGGTGCTCGAGCTGTGCGACGGCGTCGACCTCTTGATCCACGACGCCCAGTACACGCCCGCAGAGTTCGCCGACAAGAACCACTGGGGCCACTGCACGGTGGACTTCGCCCTGTTCGTGGCCCAGGAGGCGGGGGCGCGACGCCTGGCGCTGTTCCACCACGACCCGGCCCACGACGACGACGACGTCGACAGGCTGCTCGCCGGCGCCCGCGACGCCGTCGAGCGGGCGGGTTCCTCGGTGAACGAGGTGCTCGCCGCCTACGAGGGGCTGACCGTCTCGATGGGCGGCTGACCCGGCGCTGCCACATAGGGTGCAGGTCGTGAGCACCGAACGATCGACCACTCCCGAGATCGACAGCGCCCGCTTCCGCCAGGTGCTCGGGCACTTCCCCACGGGCGTCACCGTGGTGAGCGCTGCGGCCGGCGGGGGGCCGGTGGGGCTGTGCGTCGGCTCCTTCTTCTCGGTCTCGCTGGATCCACCGCTCGTGGCCTTCTCGGCGGCGAAGTCGTCGGCGAGCTACCCCAGCATCGAGGCGAGCGGGCACTTCTGCGTGAACGTGCTGGCCGAGGACCAGGAGGAGATCGGCCGGGTGTTCGCCAGCAAGGGGGCCGACAAGTTCGCCGGCATCGGGTGGCGGCCCGGGCCCGTCACGTCGGCGCCGGTGCTCGACGACGTGCTCGCCTGGATCGAGTGCCGCATCGACGCCGTGCACGAGGCCGGCGACCACTGGATCGTGGTGGGTCGGGTGCTCGACCTCCAGGTCGGCCACGAGGGCGGCCCGCTCGTGTTCTTCCGGGGTGGCTTCGGCCGCTTCGCCTCCTGATCGGCGGGCACCGCATGCCGCTCTACGCGCTCGGTGACAGGGTCCCGGAGATCGACCCGACCGCCTACGTCCATCCCGACGCGGTGATCATCGGCGCGGTCACGCTGGGCGCCGAATCGTCGGTGTGGCCCGGGGCCGTGCTGCGTGGAGACGGGGCCCCGATCACCATCGGCCCCCGCACGTCGGTCCAGGACGGCTCGGTGCTGCACGTCACCCGCCGCCACGAGACCCGCGTCGGCGCCGACTGCGTGATCGGCCACCTCGTGCACCTCGAGGGTTGCACCATCGAGGACGGCGCTCTCGTCGGGACCGGCTCGGTGGTGCTCCACGACGCGATCGTCCGCAGCGGTGCGCTGGTGGGCGCCGGTGCCGTGGTCTCGGGGGGAATGGAGGTGCCGAGCCGGGCGATGGCCCTGGGTGTTCCGGCGAAGATCCGGCCCGACGCCGTCGACCCCGACGTGATGATCGGGCGAGGGAAGGACTCCTACGTGGCACGGGCACGCGAGTACCGGGCACGGCTGCGGCGGATCGACTGAAGGGGCCGCATGCTCTGAGCTGCTGTCCGGCGGCCTGCCCGATCCCTCCCCGGATCCTCCCCGATCCCTCCAAGCCTGCGGCCGGCCACCGGTGGACGATCGGCGCATCGGATCCCTCTCCTGTGGAGTGACGCCATGCGCACCGCCCTCGACCCGACGACCCGGCCGCCGGCTCGGACACCGACCGGCGTGGCTGCCGGGCGCCCGCCGGCCCGGGCGACGACCGTCCGCACGGAACACCGGCCGCCGGGCGCCGCCATCGACGTCCGCTCGGTGACCCAGACGACGCAGGGACGCACCACGCTGCACGACGTGTCGTTCCGGGTGGCGCCCGGCGACGTGGTCGCCATCGTCGGCGGCAGCGGCGCCGGAAAGACCACGCTGCTCGAGACGATGGCCGGCCTCCGCGTGCCGGCCGGAGGCCAGGTCGCGATCACCGGCGCCGGCGACGCCCCGGGTGTCGGCTACGTGCCCCAGGACGACATCATCCACCGCGACCTGCCGCTCGCCCGGACCCTCCGGTACGCCGCGGAGCTGCGGCTCCCCGCCGGCACGCCGCGCGAGGTGGTGGACCGGACGGTCGACGAGACGCTCGCCGCGCTCGACCTCGGCGACCGGGCGTCGGTGCGGGTCGGGTCGCTCTCCGGCGGCCAGCGCAAGCGGGCCAGCATCGCCGTGGAGATGCTGACCCATCCCCGGGTGTTCTTCCTGGACGAGCCCACCTCGGGGCTCGATCCCGCCACCGCCCGCGAGGTCCTGCGGTTGCTCCGCCGGCTGGCACGTGCGGGCGTCACCACCGTGCTCACGACGCACAGCCCCAGCGACATCGACCTCTGCGACCGCATCGTGTTCCTCGCACGCGACGGGCACCTGGCCTTCGAGGGCACGCCCGACGAGGCGCGCCGCCACTTCGGCTCCCGAGACCTCACGGTTGCCTACGAGCGGCTGGCGGTGGAGGACACCCCGGCGGTGTGGGCGCGCCGCTTCGCGGAGTCCCGGCCGCCGGTCGACCCGCCGGCGAGGGGGAGGGGCGGCCCCGCGGTCGGCCGGGGGCCGGGCCCGCTGCGGCAGTGGGCCGTGCTCACCCGGCGGAGCGCCGATCTGCTCGTCCGGAACCGGCTGACGCTGGCGGTGCTGGTCGGGTCGCCGGCGCTGGTGACCGCGATGATGGCTGTCCTGTTCCGCCCCGGCGCCTTCGATGCCGCGGCGAGCGGGCCGGACGAGGCCACGCAGGCCGTGTTCTGGCTGGCGTTCGCCGGGTTCTTCTTCGGCCTGACCTACGGGCTGCTGCAGATCGTCGGCGAGATGGCGATCCTCCGCCGGGAGCGGCTGGCCGGCGTGCACCTGGCCGCGTACGTGGGGGCGAAGGTCACCGTGCTCACGCCGATCCTGGCGGCCGTGGCCGGCGGCATGCTCGCGGTGCTGCGCGCCCTCGACCGCCTGCCTGCGGCGGGCGGTGGCGTCCACGCGGCACTGCTCGTGACGCTCACGCTGGAGGCGCTGGCCGCCCTGGCCCTCGGCCTGCTCGCCTCGGCGGCGGTGACCGATGCCGCCCAGGCCACGCTGGCGCTGCCGATGCTGTGCTTCCCCCAGGTGCTGTTCGCGGGGGCGATCGTGCCCGTGGCCGACATGGCGTTGCCGGGCCGGGTGATGAGCCACGGCCTGGCCAACCGGTGGGCGTTCGAGTCGCTCGGGCGCGCGCTCGACCTCGACCGGCTGGCCACGTCGCTGGCGGCGTCACCGCACCAGTCGACGTTCACCGGCAGCCCGGTCCAGGGCTGGGCGATCCTCGCCGCCTTCGCCGGGGTGCTCCTCGTGGCCACGGCGGCGGTCCTGCACCGCCGGGCCCCGGGAGCGGCCACCGGCGGGTGACGGGACCGGGGCGATCGCGGCGGGGCCCCGTGATGCCGTCGGGCTCGACGAGGGCTCCGGCGCTCGCACGCGCGACCATGAGCACGTGCGGGTGGCGTTCTCGGATTGCGAGCTGGACGTGGGGCGGCACGAGCTGCGCAGGGGCGGCCGGGTGGTGTCGCTCGAACCGCAGGTGTTCGACGTGCTCGCCTACCTGTCCCGCAACGGCGACCGGCTGGTCACCAAGAACGAGCTGCTCGACGAGGTGTGGGGCGACCGCTTCGTGTCGGAGTCGGCCATCACCAGCCGGATCAAGTCGGCCCGCCGGGCCGTGGGCGACACGGGCCGCGACCAGCGGATCATCCGGACGATCCACGGGCGCGGCTACCGCTTCGTCGCGCCGGTCGAGGAGCTCCCGGGCGACCGGGCGGCGGCCGGGGACGTGGGCGAGGACCCCGCCGCCTGGATGATCGAGGCGTTGGGGGGCGGTCACGGGGCGTTGCTCGAGATCGAGGGACCCCACGCGTCCGGGAAGACCGCACTGCTCGACCGGGCCCTCGACCTCGCCGCCGCCGGGGGCCTGCTGGTGGGAACGGGGAGCGCGGCCGGCGGAGGCGCGCGTCGGTTCGGATGCGTGCTGGATGCCCTCGACGAGCTGGTCCAGCGGGAGCCCGGCCTGCTGGACCGGCTGCCGGTGGGCGCCCGCGCCGAGCTGGAGCGCTGCCTGGCCGGGGACGATCCGACCACCCGCCAGCGCCTGTTCGTGGCGGTGCGCGAGCTGGTCGTGCAGGCGGCGGCGCATCGCCCGACCCTGGTGACGTTCGACGATCTCGAGCTGGCCGACGACGACACGTTGGCCCTCCTGCGGCACGTCGCGCGCCTGGCGCACCGGCACCGGGTGGCACTGCTCTGCGCGCACCGTCCCGGCGTGGCTCTGGACACGGGTTTCCGGCGGCTGGTCGTCGAGGCGCCGCCGGAGGCGGCGGAGTCGGCCCGGCTGGACACGGTGCCCCGGGAGGTGCGAGACGCCCTGGCGCGCGTCGCGCTGAGCGGGCCGAGCTTCGACCTGCTGGAGTTCCGGGCCGCATCCGGCCTGGAGCCGGAGCGCGGCGACCGCCTGCTCGACGTGGCGCTGACCAGCGGCGTCATCGAGGCCACCACGCATGCCGGATACCGCTTCGCCGACCGGGCGGAGGCCGAACGCCTCGCGGACGAGCTACCGCCGCACCGCCGCGCCGAGGTCCACCGGTCCGCGGCCCGCCACCTCGAGGCGGTGGACGCCGCCCCGGACCGCATCGCGACGCACCTGCTGGCCGCAGGGGAGACCGCCGCCGCGGTGCCGTTCGGGCTCGGAGCGGCGCGCCGGGCGGCCGCCGCCAAGCTGCATCCCGAGGTGCTCCGCTGGACGGCCGAGCTGGTCGACCATGCGCCCCGGGCCGAGAGGGTCGAGCTGCTGTGGCTGCGGGGCGACGCCCTGGTGGCCTCGGGTGAGCCGACCGCCGTGCCCGCCTACCGCGCCGCGCTGTCGCTCGCCGATCCCGATGAGGTGCCTCGCCTCCGGGCCCGCCTGGCCCGGGCCGCCCTGGTGTCGGGTGATCTGGCCACCGCGAGGGAGGCGCTCGAAGGGCTGGACCCGACCGGACGATCGGTCGACGGCGACATCCTGGTCGCCAGGGGGATGTACGCCTACCTCACCGGCGACATCGACACGGCCCGCCGGATCGTCGACCGGGCCCGCGAGATGGCGCTGTCCCCCGATGCGCCGGATGTCCTGCTCGACGTCATCACGCTCGAGGGCATGATCGCCCACAACCAGGGCGAGTGGTTCGACCGCCTGCTTCGCGAGCTGCGGGCGACGCGGGAGAGTCCCGACCTCGCCTCGAAGGTGTTCGACTGCCACATCTGCGTTGCCGAGTACCTCCTGTACGGGCCGACCCCGTACACCGAGGTGGTGAGGCTGGCTCGCGAGCTGCGGGCGACGGCCGAACGCTCGGGGGCACGGCGGGCGGTGGCGTTCGCCACGTGCGTCGCCGGGGAGGCGGAGCTGCTCGGGGGCGAGGTCGAGAGCGCGACGCGGACCCTGCGCGAGGCGGTCGACCTCCACCGCGAGCTGGGCGCCGACACGGGCACCGCGCACTCGCTGCAGCGGCTGGCCGAGGCGCAGCTGGCGGCGGGGGAGCGTGCCGAGGCCGAGCGGTCGGCACGCGAGGCGCTCGTCCTGGCGCGGTGGTCCCCGTTGTCGCGCCACATCCTCCAGCGCGCCTACGGGACGCTCATCGCGGCCGCACCGGATGCCGAGTCGGCGCTCGCCGTGGTCGACGAGGCGAGCGACACCCTCGACGAGCCCGGGGCGTGCCCGTTCTGCCAGGTGATGGTGGCGGTGCCGTCGGCGATCGCCTGCGCGGAGGCCGGCCGGTTCGAGGAGGCCCGGCGTCACCTCGTCGTCGCCGAGATGTCGGCGTCGCTGTGGGAGGGCACGGCATGGCAGGGCGGGGTCGCCGAGGCGCAGGCGTCCCTCGCCCGGGCCGAGGGCGACGAGGCGGAGGCCGACCGGCTGCTGTCCCGGGCGGCCCGCCTCTTCGAGGATGCGGGCCAGGTGCTCGACGCGGCCCGCTGCCGCGAGGCGATCGGGGCCTGACCCCGGGGAAGGTCCCGATGGACTACGGCGCACACCTGCCGCTCATGGACTTCGGCGGGAACCGTTACACGATGGACGACCTGGCGGCATACGCCCGGCTCGCGGACGACCTGGGGTTCGCGACGCTCGCCGCCAACGACCACCTGGTGTTCCCGGTGCCCTGGCTCGACGGGCCCACCGCGCTCGCCGCCGTGGTCGGCTGCTCCGGCGCCATGACGCTCGCCACGACGGTGGCACTGCCGGTCGTCCGGGGACCGGTGCCCCTGGCGAAGGCGGTGGCGGCCATCGATCGGCTGTCGGGCGGCCGGGTGGTCGTGGGCGTGGGTCCCGGGTCCTCTCCGCAGGACCACGCTGCGGTCGGGCTGGACGCCGAGGAGCGGTGGCGCCGGCTGGACGAGGCGGTGCCGGCCATGCGGGCGCTCTGGCGGTCCGGAGGCGAGCCGTTCGTCGGCCGGTACTACTCGACCGAGGGCATCGACCTCGAGCCCCGGCCCGCCCGGCCGGGCGGTCCCCCGATCTGGCTCGGGAGCTGGGGCTCCGAGGTGGGGCTCCGGCGCACCGCCCGGCTGGCCGACGGCTGGCTCGCCTCCGCGTACAACACCACCCCCGCTGCCTTCGCCGAGGCGTGGCAGGCGCTCCGGGGGCACCTGGCCGACCGGGGCCGGGACGTCGCCGGCTTCCCGAACGCACTTGCCACGATGTGGTTCCACATCACCGACGACGTGGCCGAGGCCGACCGGGTCATGCGCGAACGGCTCCTGCCGGCGGTCCGGCGGCCCGAGGAGGTGCTGCGCGAGCGGCTGCCGGTGGGGCCGGCGGGCGCCTTCGCCGAGAAGCTGCACGCCTTCCGCGAGGCCGGTGTCCAGCGGGTGCTGGTGTGGCCCGTTGTGGACGAGCTCCGCCAGCTCCAGCTGTTCCGCGAGAAGGTCGTACCGACCGTCGGCTGACTCCCCGTGACACGTGAACGCGGGTGATGTCATCGTGTCACCGCGGATGCCACCGCTGTGCCGGTGTCACGGCCGTGGCGTACGTCGATGCATCGGGAGAGGCGGTCCATGATGCGGTGCGACGGTTGTGGCCACGAGTTGGTCGAGGGAGCAGAGAGCTGCCCCCGCTGCGGCACGCCCGCGCCACCGGCCACCGGCGCGACAGGGCCGTCGGAGGACGCGGTGCGATCATCGGTGCCCCTCGGTGGGGTTCCGGGCGACCGGTTCCCTCGCCCGCGTCGCCGTCGGGCAGCGACGATCGTTGTCGCAGCCGTTCTCGCGCTGCTCGTCGCCGGTGCGGCGGGAGGCGTGGTCGCGCTCATGGTCGTGGACTCCGACGGGCGCCCGACCACCGACGGTGGAGACGACCGGCCGGGTACCGGCCGGACGGCCGGTGATCCTTCCCCGAGCCCCACGGCGACCAGTGCGCAGTCGGACGAGCCGGAGCTGTCCGAGCTGTTCCAGAGGGTCAGGTCCGGCGTCGTTCGCATCCGGGCGTCGACGTGCGCTGGGACCGGGGCGGGTACCGGATTCCTCATCGGCAGTCAGCGGGTGGCGACCGCGGCGCACGTCGTCGACGGTGCGGTGGCGATCAGCGTCGAGACCGTGCACGGTGCACAAGCGGCCACCGTCGAGGCCATCGATGTGGAGGCGGATCTCGCATCCCTGCGCCTGGCGGGGCCCGACCCCGGACATGTCTTCACCTTCGCCACCGAGGACCCGCAGCCGGGCACGCGCGTGGCGGCCATCGGCTACCCGCTCGACGGCCCTCTGTCCGTCACGGAGGGCACCGTGTCCGGCATCGACCGGGTGATCGAGACGTACGAGGGTGACGACATCCGAGGGCTGTTGCAGACCGACGCGGCGATCAATCCCGGGAGCTCTGGAGGACCACTCATCGTGGCATCCGGCGAGGTTGCGGGCATCGCGTCAGGCACCTTCGAGGGGTACGAGGGTCTGGGGTTCGCCGTCGAGTCGTCGATCGCCGCCCCGTGGTTCGCGTCGTCCGTCGGGGAATCGGTGCTGCCACCGCTCGAGTGCGCCACGCCGCTCGGCCCCGAGGTGACCGAGGACATCGGTCCCGTGGTGGAGGCCGACTGGGCGGTGCGGGTCGCCGAGACGTTCGCCCTGTACTTCGGGGGCATCAATGTGGGCGACTACGAGACCGCTTGGCGTCAGCTGTCACCGCGCCTCGGTGCGACCACGGGCCTCGAGGAGTTCGCTGCTGGTGTGCGAACCAGCTATGACTTCGGGTTCACCGTGCGTGACGCTTCCCATACAGGCGGCCGCGCCGAGGTGTGGCTCGAGTTCATCAGCGTTCAGCACCCCGATCTCGGACCGGAGCCGGGCCAGAGCTGCACGTTCTGGTCGCTCGACTACGTGCTGGTGGAACAGCCCGACGGCCGCTTCCTCATCGACGAGGCGACGGGGCACGGAGGGTCGAGCGGGCATCGTCCCTGCGGGTGATCGGACTCCGGGACCGGCATGCATGACGAGCCTGTCTCCGAACTGGACGCGACTGTGGTTGACCACCAACCAGAGTCGCGCCCGGAAGCCGCACCACCCTCGTGAAAGCCGGAGACGGTGCCCAGTGCGCACTCCCGGTGGCGCGGAGCGTGACACTGTTCACCGCGTGACCGCTCGGCCGACAACCAGGCGGCCGGGTAGCGTCGAAGCAATCCCCCATCGCGGACGACGCCGGTGCGGCCGGTTCGTCACGCTCGCCCCAACAGCGCAGGCGCGCTGACCGTGTTCGTCACCGCGGCGGGCCCCCGCCTGCCGAGGCGGACGCCCGCCGCCCGGGTGCCGGCTGCGCTGCCAGACGACGCCACCGACGAGCGCAGAGGAACACACTCGATGGCCACCAGCACCCAGGTCTCCACCGGTCCCGCCGGGCCCACCGGCGGGTTCGCCCGACTCGGTCGATGGTGCCATCGCCGGCGCCTCGTCGTCGTGCTGCTCTGGGTGGCCGTCGCCGTGGCGGGTGGCAGCGTGCTCGGGGTGGTCGGCACCGAGACGCGCACCGAGTTCTCGCTGCCCGATGTGGAGAGCCGGCGGGGCGTCGAGATCTTCGAGGAGCACTTCGGCGGCCGGGGATCGGGCCAGAGCGGCTCGATCGTGTTCGTCGCCGAGCAGGGCGTCGACGACCCCGTCGTGCGGTCCGAGATGCAGGAGCTGTTCGACGAGGTCGAGGAGCTGGACTCGATCACCGTCGCCAGCCCCTACAGCGAGGAGGGCGCCCGTCAGATCGCCCAGCAGGGCGAGCACGCGGGGCGGCTCGCCTTCGCGCGGGTCGAGATGGGCTCAGACGTGTCGTTCGAGGAGTCCCAGAGGATCGGCGAGGAGATCCGGAGCGAGGCCCCCGACGTGCCCGGCCTCCGGGTCGTCGTCGGCGGCGAGATGTTCTCGGAGTTCGAGGAGCCGACCGCCGAGCTCGTCGGCGTGGCGTTCGCCATCGTGATCCTGATCGTGGCGTTCGGTTCGGTGATCGCGATGGGTCTTCCCGTGGGCGTGGGCCTGGCCGGCATCGCCGTGGGCACGATCCTGGCGGGCTTCCTGACCCACGTGTTCGAGGTCCCCGACTTCTCCCAGATGCTCGGGGTCATGATCGGGCTGGGCGTTGGGATCGACTACGCCCTGTTCATCGTCACGCGGTTCCGCGAGAACCGGCGGGCGGGGCTGGACATCGAGCGGTCGACCACGGTCGCCCTCGACACCGCCGGCCGGGCGGTCACCTTCGCGGGCATCACGGTGGTGATCTCGCTGCTGGGCATGACGATCATGCAGCTCGGCTTCATCACCGGCATGGCGGTCAGCGCCGCGACGGTGGTGGCAGTGACGATGCTGGCATCGATCACGCTGCTGCCGGCGCTGATGGGCTTCGTCGCCGAGCGCATCGAGGTCACGCGCTGGCGGGGCATCATCGCCGCGGGCGGCGTGTCGGTGGCGCTCATCGGCGTGGCGTTCTCGGTTCCTGCGATGGCCTTCGCCGGGCTGGGGCTCGCCCTCTTCGTCGTGCTGGCGGGCTTCGTGTGGCCCCGGCTCCGCAGGGAGCTGCCGCCCCGCCGGCAACCTCCGGTCGAGCAGACGCTGCCCTACCGCTGGAGCCGGGTGATCCAGCGCCATCCCTGGCCCGCCGCGCTTGTCGGCGCCGCGGTGCTGGGGTTGCTGGCCCTGCCGGTGCTCGGCCTGCGCCTCGGCTTCGCCGACGAGGGCAACTACCCGGAGGGCACCGACGCACGGGTCGCCTACGACCTCGTGGCCGAGGGCTTCGGCCCCGGCTACAACGGCCCGCTCCTGCTCACGTCCGAGCTGCCGGACGGCGTCGACCCGGCCGCGCTCGGGAACATCACCGACGCGCTGTCCACCACCGACGGCGTCGCCCGGGTGGCCCAACCGGTGCCCAACGACCCGGAGGATCCCGACGCGGTCATGTGGCAGGTGATCCCCACGACGGCACCGCAGGACGCGGCGACCACCGATCTCGTCGAGGAGCTGCGCTCGGACACGCTGCCCGAGGCGACCGAGGGCACCAGGCTCGACGTCGCGGTGGCCGGCAGCGTGGCCACCGCGGTGGACTTCACCGACTACCTCGGGGACCGGCTCGCCGCCTTCTTCGCCGCGGTGCTGAGCCTGTCGTTCGTGCTCCTCATGGTGGTGTTCCGCTCGGTTCTGGTGCCGCTCAAGGCGGTGATCATGAACCTGCTGGGCATCGGCGCCGCCTACGGGGTTGTGATCGCGATCTTCCAGTGGGGCTGGCTCGGCTCGGCCGTCGGCATCGCCCCCGGTCCGATCGAGCCGTTCATGCCGATGATGCTGTTCGCCATCGTGTTCGGGCTGTCGATGGACTACGAGGTCTTCCTGCTGTCGCGGATCAGGGAGGACTACGACCGAAGCCGTGACAGCCACACCTCGGTCGCGAACGGGCTGGCGGCCACCGCCCGGGTGATCAGCGCGGCCGCGGCGATCATGATCGTCGTGTTCAGCGCCTTCGCGCTGGGCGACGAGCGGGTGCTCAAGATGGCCGGCATCGGCCTCGGCGCGGCGGTGTTCCTCGATGCCACGATCATCCGCATGCTCCTCGTGCCGGCCACGATGGAGCTGCTGGGAGACCGCAACTGGTGGCTGCCCCGGTGGCTCGACCGGGTCCTGCCGAGAGTCGATGTCGAGGGCCACGCCGCGGTCGAGGACGACGAGGACCGCGACCGCGACCGGGATCGCGAGCTCGAACCCGTCGGGTGATGCCGCGCCCGGCCGGGGAGCCGCCGGTCGGGGAGGACGGCGCGCTCAGCCGGAGGCCAGGAACGTCAGCGCATCGACGGGCAGGTTGCGCGCGACCGTGAACGCGGCCAGCACGCCGACGGCCGCCCCGGTGAGCCAGCGCGGTGGCCGCCATGCCGGGACGGCCCTGCCGGCCAGTGGCGCCAGCCAGATCGCGAGACCGGCGGCCAGTGCCAGGAGCAGCCCGGGCAGCAGGAGGTTGTGGTCGAGGGCGTCGCCGATCCTGCCGCCGAGCAGGTCGTGCGTGCCCCGCAGGCCACCGCAGGCCGGACAGTCGAGGCCGAGCAGCGTGCGGCTGGGGCAGGGTGGGAACAGCCGGGACCCGCTCGGATCGCTCAGCGCCACCGTCAGCGTGACCGCCACGCTGGCCGCCAGCCCGGCGATGCGGCCGGTGCGGCCCCGGGCGGAGAGCCGGACGCCCGGGTGTTCCGCATGGGGCGTCGGCGTAGGTGGCGGCGGTGGCGCCGCGATCGTGGCCGGCGGGCGTGGCGACATCGACCACTGACAGTAGCGTCGCGGCCGATGGATCCGGGACGTGTCGGACTCTGGACCTTCCAGCTCGACCTCCAGCCGGCGGGGCGGGCGCGCGAGGTGGCGGCAGAGCTCGACGAACTGGGCTACGGCGCCCTCTGGATCCCGGACGCCGTCGGTCGCGAGCCGATCTCGCACGCTGCGGTGCTACTGGGAGCCACCGAACGGATCGTGATCGCCACGGGGGTCGCCAACATCTGGCACCGCTCACCGCACTCCGTCGCCGCGGCGCAGAACCTGCTCGCCGACGTCTCGGGTGGCCGCTTCCTGCTGGGTCTCGGTGTGAGCCACGCCCCCGTGGTCGAGGGGCTCCTCGGCGAGCGCTACGTGCGGCCGCTGGACCGGATGCGGTCGTACCTCGACGCGATCGACGACGCCTTCTCGACCTCGCCCCCGCCGCCGGAGGCGCCGCCCCGGGTGCTCGCCGCCCTCGGTCCGCGGATGCTCGAGCTGGCGGCCACCCGGGCGTGGGGTGCCCTGACCTACTTCGTGCCGGTGGAGCACACCGGGCTGGCCCGCGAGCGCCTCGGGCCGGGGCCGCAGCTGATGGTGGAGCAGGCGGTGGTGTTGTCGACCGATGCCCAGGCGGCACGGGCGACGGCCCGGAAGCACATGGAGGTCTACCTGGGGTTGCCGAACTACCGGAACAACCTGGTGCGCCTGGGGTGGGATGACGACGACCTGGGCGGCGGCGGCAGCGATGCCCTGGTCGACGCCCTGGTCGCCTGGGGCGACGTCGCGGCCGTCGCCGACCGGGTCCGTGCCCACCACCAGGCGGGAGCCGACCACGTCTGCCTCCAGGTGCTCGATCCCGACATCACCGCCCTCCCGATGCCCCAGTGGCGCGAGCTGGCCGCGGCGCTCGTGACCCCGGCCCGTCGGGCGTCGGGTCCGCGACCCGCCCGGCGCCGCCGTACGAAGAGGGGCACCGGGCGAGCCGCCGCAGGCGGTGCACCGGCGGGCGGGGCCCGGGGTGGGAGCTCGGGCCCGATCCCTGACGAAACGGCGGACCCGGAGCCCTGAGGAGGCGGGCGACGCGGGGCCCCGAGCCGGGGGAGGTGATGGCCCGGGGCCCCGAGCCGGCCGGTCGACGCCTCGGCGCCCACCGACCGGCCGAGCGTCACGCTGGCCTGTTGCGCCGGCGGCTGACCCCGTAGAGCGCCAGGCCGCTCACCAGGAGCAGGCCGCCGAGCCCGGCGACGGATGGCGTCTCGGATCCCGTCACGGGCAGCTCGCTGACGGCGACGGGCTGGGCGACAGGTGCCGCCGCCCGAGGTGGTGCCGGAGGTGCCGGCGGGGCGGGAGCGACCGGCGCGGCCGGGATCACCTTCCGGACCTTCTCGACCTCGGGCTTCGCGACCTCCACCTTCACGACCTCGACCTTCTCGATGACCTTGACCTTCTTCACCTTCTCAGGCCTCGGCTTGCGGTCGCGGTCCTTCTTGTCCCGGTCCTTGTGGTCCCGGTCCTTGTGGTCCCGGTCCTTGT
>JBKHJZ010000073.1:0-14868 GCA_046537875.1 Acidimicrobiia bacterium
GTCACTTTTTCGGCGCTTTCCGTTTCAGGGGTAGTGCAGATGAGGGGCCCAAAGGCGCCTGCCGTGCGGGGCGCGCTGGACGCGGTAGAGGCAGATCGGCCCTGCCGCAAGCGGCACCTGGAGCTACGAAGCCCGTGGTGCCCTCCGATCACGGGTAGCCGGGCACGCCGCTCCAGCCCCGGCGGTTGGGGGCACATCGGCGCCGAGTGAGCGGGCCCGCTCGAAGTGCCAGAGATGGCGCCGTGTGACTCGACGAAGGCGTCGAGGCGAGCCGTATCGGGATCGATCACGACAAGGTCGACGTCGTTGTGGGCTCTGGGCGAGATGATCGCCAGGAGTTCTTCCGCCCAACCTCCGAAGATCGCGACGCGGAACCCGGACGTGGAAAGGTCACCGATCACCTTCCGTACGAGGCCGATGGTGCTGCCCATGACAGCAACGCTCGCATGCCTGCACCTGGACCCGGCGTTCGGGGTCACCCTGCCGGGTAACCGCTCGAGTGATAGGTGGCTCGCACGTCGCCGGGCTATCCGGCAATAGCGCGCGCTCAGTCGCGCTCGACTTGACGCGGGGAGATTCTGCCGGTGTCGGTTTGATCGGGGCTCTCATTGACCTGGCGACCAAGATTCCACGCTCGTCTCGAACCACTCCGTGCCACCGGTTTTCGTCTCGCCCCGCGAATGGTCTGCCGCGACGAGCAGTCGATGGAACGCCTTCTCTGCGGCCTTCGGCTCGACCGTCTCGTGTTCGACGACCGGTGGATGGTCACCTACTCGCGCGGCTCCCAAAAGTGACCCCGGGTCAGCCGATCGCGAAGAGCTCGCGCAGTACGACGGCCACGACCCAGTCACGGTACTCGTCGAGGTCCCAGCCGTACTCGCCGACGAACAGCTGGAACTGGTGCGGCCCGACGAGCACCAGCAGCAGGTCAAGTGCGCGTTCGGGGGAGAGGCCGTCGCGCAGGGGATGCTTGGCGGCGAAGGCCTCGATGTGCTCCCGGAAGCCGTCGCGGCGGAGTCCCTCGTTGTAGTCCGAGGTCGCTCGCCCGTCCCTGTCGGCGCTCATCACCCAAGCCAGGGGCGCGGCACGTTGCAGGATCGTGAAGTTGCCATCGACGAAGATGCGGACCGCGGTCACCACGTCGGGTGCCGAACGGGCCTCCTGGTACCAGTCGCTCAGGTGCGGTGGGATCTCGTCGGGCCCGAGGACGGCGTACTCGTAGGCGGCCTGGAGCAACGCCGCCTTGTTCCGGAAGGTGAAGTAGGTCGTCTGGACGGCGACACCGGCCTCCTTGGCGACGGCGTCCATCGTCGTCGCGGCGTACCCGCGCTCGCTGAACAGCTGGAATGCGGCGGCTGCCATGCGCCGCCGGGTCTGCTTGGCGCGTTCTTCACGGGTGGCGGCCATCGGCGCATCCCAAGATCGCTGTTGACTAGGAGACAACTCTAGTGCTTAAGTCTAGAGTTACACTCTAGCGAAAGGTGATGGCCATGTCCGCAATCGAACCGATCGCCACACCGGCGGGCCGATCTCTCCGCGTTGCCGGTCTCACTCCCGCGCGCTCCCTCGTGGCGAGCGGCGTCCTCTCGGTGCCCGTGGGACTGCTGACCTTCGCCTATCCGCCGGCGATCGCCGACACCCTCTGGGGCCATCCGTTCCCCCAGGGTCTGCACGTTGGGGTCGCCGTGGTCCTCCTCGTCGCGCACGCCTTGACCGCGCACGGCTTCGTCGGGCTGGCGCGCCTGCCCGGTGGCCGCGTCGTCACCGTTTCAATGCTGGCCGCCGCACTGGGCTTCCTCGTCGTCGCCGCCTGCGAGGGCATCTCGGCCACGATGTGGGGCACATCGACAGAGGCCACGGCGGCGGTCAACCTGGAGAACGGCTATGGGGTCGGGTCGATGCTGCTCGCGGTGGCGTCCGTCGTCGGTGGCATCGTGATTATCCGTCGCAACCTGCTGCCCGGCGTCGGCCGGTGGTCGGTGCTGCTCTCCGGCCTGTTCATGATCTTCGTCGTCACGCCGGCGCTGTTCGCTGGCCGGGGAGACGCCGCCTATCTCGCGCTGACCGGATGGAGCCTGTTCTTCATCTGGATCGGGATCGCGCTGGGCCGCCGCGAGACGGAGTCCGGAGGTGGGGCGGGATGACCCTGAGTCAACCGTTCATGACACGGGCCGACCCGGACCAGGGGCCGTGGCAGGTACTGGCGGACGGATCACGGACCGGCGGTCTCGTCCGGTAGCGATGGGACAGTCAGCGCTCCCAAATAGTCGTAGCCGTTGCTCTCGGCGGCGTCAGACGCCAGGCCGTCGAGGCGGAGTCGGTCCGGTTTACGTGCGCCGCTCCATTCAAGTCGCCCTCGGTGACCCCTTCGGAAGCTGCGGCCGACAGGGAGTTCCCGTTGGAACGTGCCCCATGCGAGGAAGCGCGTAGCGAACGTCGTGTACTGGCCGTGGTCGACGTGGTAGTCGTCGCCGCTGTGCTGCTGCTGCTCGCCCTTGTCCGTGACCGGAGTTCTGGCGGCTCGGCTGGCACGGCTCCGGCGCGAACCTCGGAATCTGTGACAGAGGCTGCATCCAGCGGCTCGTAGTGTGACCGGGCCTGCTCCACGGGCCTCTGGTGTCCGATGGAGTTCCCATCCACCCGTCCCGAAGTGCCGATCCTCGGCGATGGCCACTGCCAGATAGCGTCTGCCTTCGGCACTCGGAGCTCGTCGGATCTCAGCGGGGTTCGACGGTGGCGAGCAGATCCCAGTTCGGCCTGCCGCGTAGAGCAGCGCCCGGATGCGGTAGTTCGGTAGCCGGCGGAACCCGAAGCCGATATGCGCTTGATCTGCTTGATCAGGTTGATCGCCTCGGTCGGCCCGTCACCCTCGCGAGATGCCAGTTGGTGATCTGATCTAGTGCCGCGTCAGGCAACGTTTGCGCGGTTCACAAGTTCACGAAGGTTTCTGTCGTCGGCGTGGCGGTTCCGCCAGGCGATGTAGCGGCGGATCATGCGGGCCTGTGCGTGGTGGCTGTCGTGGTCGGTGCCGTCGAGGGCGAAGTAGCGCAGTGCGGTGAACTGGGCCTCGATCCGGTTGAGCCATGACGCGTAGTAGGGCACGTAGGCCAGCTCGACGTTGTTCGCCGCTGCCCAGTCGCCGACGCGCTGGTCTTTCTTGGTCGACAGGTGGGGGCTGAAGTTGTCGAGCACGATGGCGATCCGCACCTCGGGCGGATACAGCGAGCGCAGGTAGCGGCAAAACGCCAAGAACTCGGTGCGGCCCTTGCGGGGCTTGATGTGGCCGTAGAGCCGGTCTCGGCCCAGGTCGTAGGCGGCGAGGAGGTGGCGGACACCGTGGGGTCGGGTGTAGGTCGCTCGTCGGCGGCGCCGGCGCGGTGAACCGGGATCGCCCCGGCCGGCGGCAACCGGTGCCCACTGCTTGCCGGGATGGGGCTGCAGGTTGAGCGGGCCGAACTCGTCCATGCAGAACACGACGGTCGGGTCCCCGGCCTGGGGGTTCGCCTTGCCGTCGGCGATGTCGTAGAGCTCGAGCACCCGGTTCTTCTTGGCCTCGTAGTCCGGGTCGTTGCTCACCTTGAAGGTCTTGATGGCTTGAAACGACACGCCCTCCTCGCGGAGCAGCGCCCGCAGGCCCTCGTGGCTGATGTCGTCGACCACCCCCTCAGCCACCAAGAAGTCGGCCAGCTTGGCCAGGCTCCAGGTCGAAAACGGCAGATCGTGATCCGCGGGCCGAGACAACGCGATCTTCTTGATCGCTCGCCGCTGGGGCAGCGTGAAGGTAGGCGGCCGGCCACCGGAGTACTTCGGGTACAACGACTCGAAGCCGTCGTCGTTGAAGTTGTGCAGCACCGCCCGGACCCGGTCCTCGGACGTGAACGCCACCTCGGCGATCTGGGCCACGTCCATGCCCTGCGCGGACAACAGCACCATCTGCGCTCGCCGCCAGGTCACCACCGACCCCGAACTTCGGCGCACGATACGCAGCAGCCGTTGGCCTTCCTCGTTGCTGATCTCCCGAACGCGCACCCTGTTGGCCATGCCGCGATGAAAACAGACCCAGCCGACCAGCGGGTGGACGCGGCACGCAAACGTTGCCGGCTACGGCACTAGGAGCATCGGTAGGGGGCGAACACCTCGCGGCCGCTTCGGGGAACCCGCTCTGCCCATGCCCGGCAGACCGGCGGATCAGCTGCCCGTTAAGGCGAGATCTTCGCAGAGCCATCGGTCACGATGCCCTGATCGTAGGCTGGCCTCGTGGGCGAGGAGGCGACCGCTAAGCCGGGGACTATCCGCGTGGGCGTGGAAGTGCCCGCCGTGAGCATCGCGATGCGAGCTCACCTTTGGTACACGTGGGCGATGATCGCTGTCCGCGAGGAGCAGCGGGCATGGCGCCTCCGCGATACAGGGCTGCAGCAGACCAGCTTCGGGCCGTATCTAGTGCAGGAGGCGCAGGAAGCGATGCAGGCTGTCGTTGCCGCCCGTCACGCTCTTCACAACCTGTTTCGCGTCTGGCAGCCGTTGCTCGGGCTCAGCGGCGAGAGCAAGGTTCGCCTCCATCACTTCACGGTGGCGTCGCTGCGGCCGGCATGGGAGGCCCGAGTGCTGCAGCTGATCGACGATCGCGACGGCGTGGTCCATCACGACGAGCAGACGGCACCCGTGCAGCCGCACCCGCAGTACCCGACCAACGTCTCGGCGCTCGAGGCCTCGTTCACTGCCGAGCGTGCGACCGAGGCGATCGAACTGATGCTCAACGAGGTGTTGCGACCCGCCATCACCGCCCCCACACCGGCCCTCCAACGGTGGGCGGCTGACATCGGGCATGTCCCCACGGACCTTGACAGCCGGCGGACGTCCGGCGATGACGAGCTCCGCTAAGCGCCGACTCGTCACTCGATCACCTGCTCTTCGGTACACCTTCCGAGAACCGCGCCGACCAGATCAGCTCCGAGGGCCGGGTCCCGTCGATCGAAGAACAGGCGGCAGCGACGTCTGGGGAGCAGCACTTGGGCGGCGCCGAGTGCGAGCGGCGTGGCGCGCATCGACGGCTTCGCTGCGATCCGCAAGACTCCGCTGGGTGGAGGCGCAGTCGAAACCCGGGCGGTACGAGGTCACGAAGATCTACCCGCAGCGCGGACCGATGCAGCAGTACCGCGTCGCCACCGCAACCTCGTTCGCCTGCTTCCGCTGCGGCCGCACCAAGACCTCAAAGCTCGTGACGGTGTTCCGCGGCGAGTGGGGCAACTTGTTGTGCAACGGCTGTTATGGGCGCCTGCTCTCGCTGCACGAGGTGCGCCGCGGTGCCTCCGACGCGTCCGAGGTCACGGACGCCTTGGCCGACGAACTCCTAGCGCTCTTATCGAGGGACGAGGCCCGACGAGCCGAGGAACTGCTCCGGGTCCGGGAGGCACGCAGCCAGCTCCTCGAGCCCAAGGCCCTCCGGCTCCTTGCGACCGCGGAGTATGTCGCAGTCCATCTGTCGAATGCCACCGGGCTGGACTGGTCGGCTGCGGTGATTGGCCTGTGCAAAGCAGTAGAGATCGAGGTCGTTGGTCGCGTCGTGGACCCGCTCATCGCCGCAACAGCTGGCGCGGACCTCGCCCTCGATGTCACCGACAAGGACCTCGGCCGGGTCGCCAAGTACTGCGCCGGCCGATCTGCCAAGCCACCGGAACTCGGGGCGATCAGGCACTTCCTGGCCACGGCCGCCAACTCGAAAGAGCGCCAGGCCTCAAGTCCGCTGCTGTCCGCGTTCCGCGACGTGCTTCGCCGCTGGCCGCTCGGCGATTGGCTCATGGACCCTGCCGGCGCACCTGCAACCCTCGAAGCCCTCACTATGACGTATCGGAACCCGGCTGCCCACACAGAGGAACTCACCGACGTGGACTACCGGCAATGCGCCGACTTCGTCCTGGGCGACACCGGCGTCTTGTGGAGTCTCATCGTGGCAACGACCCCGCGCTAGTCGCTGATTAGCGCGCAGGCTCAGACGCCACACACCGCTTCTGGCACATCCCCAATGTGCCGATGGATGGCGTTTCGTAGGGAGTCCTTGTGGCGCGCAGATGACTACGCGAGGTGACGGCGTTGCCGCCAGCCCGCAGTCCGCGATGGCCCCCACAAGGCAGATCCGGTGTCCGCCAAAGGCCAGACCCTGCATTTTCGGACCAAGGTGAAACGGACCACGGCCGACCTCCGGGCGCTCCTGGCCGAGCTCCCGCCAGAACCTGCACTTCCAGAGCAAGGTGAAACCGGGCGGGGAGGGGACCCCCGGCACGCCGTCGCGGTTCGCCGGGGCAGCGGCCCTCGCCGGTCACGGCCGGGCGAGGACCGCTGCGCCGCCTCCTCAGCCCCGGTCCATCGAGAACTCGAGCACCTGCGTGAGGCGGATGTTGTTGCCCGAGGGGTCGCGGAACGACGTGTCGATGCCGTAGGGCTGGGGCGTCGGCGGGTCGTTGAACGCCACGCCCCGGGCGGAGAGCTCGTCGTAGGACGCCTGGCAGTCGTCGGTCTCGAGGAACAGGGTGCCCCCGGCCCCCTTGGCCACCAGCTCGGCGAGCTGGGAGCTGCTCTCGGCGTCGAGCATCGGAGGACCGGGGACGGGCATCAGCACGAGCCCCACGTCCTCCTGGCCCTTCGGGGCCACGACGAGCCAGCGGAAGTTCCACTGCTCGATGGTCACGTCGGACCGGACCTCCCAGCCGAGCGTGCGCGTGTAGAAGGCGAGCGCCTCGTCCTGGTCGTGCACCCAGAACTGCGTGTTGGCGATCCTGATCACGGGGGTCCTCCTGGTATCGACCGCACGGGTGTGCGGCGCTTCGAGCGACGCTACGAACGGGAGGACACCGCGGCTTCTCGAAACGTGCGGTTCTCGCGGCGGCCGTAGTCGCGGGCGATGCAGCTGGGGATGCGGACGTGGCGCTGGGCCGGCGGGAAGCTCGCCCGGTAGGCGAGCGGCGGCACCCCGTAGATGCGCCGGAAGCTGGTGGTGAACGAGCCGAGGCTGGAGAGCCCGACGGCGAAGCAGATCTCGGTCACGCTCCGATCGGTGTTGCGCAGCAGCGCCGCGGCGCGCTCCAGGCGCCGGGTCAGCAGGTACTGGTGCGGCGACTCGCCGAACGCGCGCCGGAACTCCCGGCTGAAGTGTGCCGGGGACAGACCCGCGGCACGGGCGAGGTCCACCACCGTCAACTGCTCGAAGTACCGGCCGTCGGCGAGGTCCCTGGCTCGCAGCAGGTGACGGGCGGGCGGGGGCACCACCCCGTCAAGTATGGCGGGTGCCGGGCCGGCCACCAGGCCGAGCATCGCGGGCGGGGGACCGCTACCCGCCCGGCCGGTGCCGCTCGACGACCCACGGGCTCCGCTCCACCAGCCCGCCGCCTCCCGCGGTCACAGCCGGTAGCGGGCGCCGTCGTGGCCGAGCTCGCCGAACGGCGGCCGCTCGCCGGCGTCGATGGCCCGGATGGTCGGCCGCCCGATGTGGGCCAGCACCAGACGCCGCACCCCGTGCCGCTGCGCGTCCTCGGCCACCTGCAGCGCGGCCGCGTGCCCCCCGACCCCACCGGCGAAGCGGATCGGCCGGTTCCACCCGGCGGCGTCGGCGAAGAGCAGGTCGACCCCCGCCGCCCACTCGGGGAAGGTCCAGAACTCGGGCGCCCAGGCCACCCGCCGGCCCGCCGACTCGATGAGGTAGCCGACCGTGGGGTGCGAGGTGTGCTCCACGGGCCGGGGCTCCACGGCGAGGTCGCGGCCGTGCCAGGGCGCGACCGCCGGCTCGAGGCCCCGGGCGGCGGCCAGGCGGCGCAGCGCGGCCCGCAGCTCGCTCCGGTCGTCGCAGACCAGCCAGGCGTCCAGCCGGCCCGACGGCTCGGCCCCCGGGCCGCCGTCGAACGCGAGGCGGTGACGCCCGCACGCCACCAGCAGGCCGGCCGGGGCGTAGCGGGGCGAGTTCATCGCGCCCACGCCGAGCAGGGTCAGCACCAACGCCGGCCGGGCCGAGCGGCGGGCGGCCGCGGGCCGGGTCATCGACCGCCGAGACCGCCGGTCAGCCGCTCGCCGCCGCGGCTGCGGGCCTACACCTCCAGCTCGCTCTTGGTGCGGCCCCTGCTCGACCAGTAGCTGTCGGTCCGCCCCAGCCGGAAGCGCTCGGGCTTGTCGTCGTCGCTCAGCACGTCGGTCTCCAGCCACAGGCGCTTCAGGTGGCGGACGCTGCCGGCCTCCCGGTCGTCGCGGTAGGCCGTCCGGCCGTGCAGCACGTGGTAGTTGTTCACGAACTGCATGTCCCCCGGGCGCAGCCCCATCGCCACCCGGTAGCGGGGCTCGGCGCACATCGCGTCGACGCGGTCCATGGCCTCGCGGGCGGTGTCCGAGACCCGGGGTGCGTCGGGATGCCGGTGCGACGACTCGATGTAGGGCCGGATGTAGCGCACGAACAGCCGGTCGCGGCGCCGGCTGAACACCGGCATCGTGTACCACGCCCGGGACCCCGGCGCGTGCTCGCCCCGGAGGTCGTAGGGCAGCGGCCCGTAGAGGGCGGCGGCCAGCTCCGGCTCCGTACGCACGAGGTCGTTGTGGATCGACACCGCGTTGGCGACCAGGCTCTCGCCGCCGCCGGCGCCAGCGTCGAGGCAGAGGAGCCCGACGAGGTCGGAGCCGTCGGAGTGGAACGGCAGGGGGATGCCGCCCATCTCGTAGCCCCGCGCCGTGGGGTCGTCGTACGAGCGGCCGTGGTCGGTGACGTCGCCCAGCAGGTGGCCCTTGGCGTTCTGGGGCCACGGGCGGCCGAGGTGCATCCCCACCCCCCAGTAGATCATCGAGGCCCGCTCCTTGGAGTACCGCTCCACCGGCACGCCCCGGATCAGCACCATGCCGCGGCCGTCGATCAGCTCGTGGGTGATCCCGGTGAGCTCGGGGCCCAGCGTGGGCAGCGGGAACAGGTCGCGGGTGATGTCGAGCACGTCGTCCACCCGCGACTCGGCATGGGCCAGCGCGGCGTCGAGCTCGGCCACGTGGGCGTCGGTGAGCTCGTACACGTAGCTGTCGCCCACCTCGTCGCCGGCCCACTCGCAGCCGGGCTCCAGCGGGACGAGGTCGCCGGGGTCGACGGTGCGCGGGGCGTCGGTGGCGGTCATGGGGCTCCTCCCGTGGTCGCTCCCGTGGTTCTGGTTCCCGTGGTGGGGGCGGGCTGCTGGCCGCGGACGAGCCGGCCGGGCAGTGCGCCGGTCGCCTCGCCGCGCTCGTAGGTGACCTCGCCGGCCACGATCGTCGCCTCGTAGCCGTCGGCCGGCTGGACCAGGCGGCGCCCGCCGGACGGCAGGTCGTGGCGCATCTCGGGCCGCCGGGCGGCGAGCCCGTCGAAGTCGATGAGGTTCACGTCGGCGCGGTGGCCGCGGGCCAGCACCCCCCGGTCGAGCAGGCCGACCGTGCGGGCCGTGTCGCGGGTGTGCTGCCGCACCAGGTCGGCCAGCCCCAGGCGGCCCCGGTCGCGGTCGCGGCCCCACAGCTCCAGCAGCGTCGTGGGGAAGCTGGCGTCGCAGATGGTGCTCACGTGGGCGCCGCCGTCGCCCAGCCCCGGGATGGTGTGCGGGTGGGCCAGCATCTCGCCGGCGGCGTCGAGGTTGCCGTCCACGTAGTTGAGCAGCGGCAGGTAGAGGAACGCCCGGCCCTCCTCGGCGAGCAGGAAATCGTACGCCTCCTCCAGCGGGTCACGGCCCGCACGCGCCGCCCGGCGGCCGATGCTGGTGGTCGGGTCGGGCTCGTAGTCGGGCGGGTCGCCCAGCACGTACATGGCGTCGAACGCCTGGATCAGGCGGCCGCCGAGCCGGTTCGGCTCCTTCCGGGGCGCCTCGGCGGCGAGGATCCGCTGCCGCCGCGCCCCGTCCCGGAGCAGCCCGACCATCTCGGCCAGCGGGCGCCCGGCCACCTCGTCGCGGAAGACCGGGTTGGTGACCAGCGGGTGGAGGGTGCACTGGAGGCCGAGCAGCAGGCCCACGGCCCGGGGGGCCACCTGGGCCGCCATCGTCACCCCGTCGGCGTTGGCCTGCTCCAGCAGCTCGAGGGCCCGGCGCCAGTCGAGCTTCCGGGCCTGCACCAGCGAGAACGACAGCGGACGGCCCGACTCGGCGGCCATCCGCCGGAAGATCGAGAACTCGGCGTCGACGTCGAAGAAGTCGGACACCACCTGCAGGACGCCCCGGCCGCTCTCGCCGATGGCCCGGGCGATGCCCACCAGCTCGGCCGCCTCCGCGGTGAGCGTGGGCGTCGGCTCGCCCCGGCTGGTCTTGTGGTTGAGCGTGCGCGAGGTGGTGAAGCCCAGGGCGCCGGCCTCCACGCCCTCGCGGGCGATCCGCGCCATGGCGGCGATGTCCTCGGCGGTGGCCGGCTCGCCCGCGGCGCCCCGCTCGCCCATCACGTTGAGCCGCAGCGCCCCGTGGGGCACCTGGAGCGCGACGTCGATGTCGAACGGGCGGCCGTCGACGGCGTCGAGGAACTCGGGGAACGTCTCCCACTCCCACGACAGCCCCTCGGTGAGCACCGTGCCCGGGATGTCCTCCACGCCCTCCATCAGCTCGATGAGGCGCTGGTGGTCGGCTGGCCGCACGGGGGCGAAGCCCACGCCGCAGTTGCCCGCCACCACCGTGGTCACGCCGTGCCACGACGAGGGGATCATGCGCTCGTCCCACGACGCCTGCCCGTCGTAGTGGGCGTGGATGTCCACGAAGCCGGGGGTGACCAGCAGGCCGTCGGCGTCGATCGTGCGGGCCGCGCGACCGTCGACCCGCCCGACCTCGGTGATGACACCGTCGCGCACCGCCACGTCGGCGGTGCGGGCCGGGGCGCCGGTGCCGTCGAGCACGGTGCCGCCACGGATGATCAGGTCATGGGTCGCCATCAGGGTCCTTCCTCTCGGAGCGCGGGCAGCAGCTCGCCGGCGATCAGGCGCGCCGCCGTGCGGGCGTGCTCGCGGTCGGCGCCGAAGCCGGCGCCGGTCACGACGAATCGCTCGATCCCGAGCCTCGCCAGCCCGTGGATGCGCGCGGCGCAGGCGTCCGGCGGCCCGACGACGGCGAAGCGGTCGACGAACTCGGGCGTGAGCGCCGCGGTGTGGCCGGCGCGGTTGTCGAGGTGCTCGTTGCTGTCGTAGCGCCGGCCGACCTCGGCCACCACCGCCCGGTCGGGCTCGGCGAGGCCCGCGCCCGTCGAGCCGGGCATCGCCGAGAAGTGGGCGAAGGCGGCCGCCGCGCCGCCGATCAGGTCGCGGGCAACCGCAGGATCGGGATGGCAGCCGACGGTGACGTAGGCACCGAACGAGATGTCGGCCGGGTCGCGCCCGGCGTCCGCGGCGGCCTTGCGGGCCCGGTCGAGCGCCCACGCCACCCGCTCGGGGTCGGCGCCGACCGCGAACGTGACCCGCTCGGCGGTGCCGGCGGCGAGATCGATCATCCGGGGGCCCGAGCAGGCCACGTCGAGCGGCACCTTGGGCTGGCGCGCCCGCTCGAGCCAGATCAGGCGGCTCGGGTGCCCGTCGCAGTCCACGGTGCCGCCCGCCAGGTAGGTCTGCAGCTGCCGGGCCCGCTCGGCGAAGCGGGCCACCGGCATCGGGGACCGCCCGAGGTGGAACAGGGCGGTGTCGCCCCGGCCGATGCCCAGCACGAACCGCCCGCCCGAGGTCTCCTGCACGGTGGCGGCCACGGTGGCCAGGGCGGCGGGGTGGCGCGTGTGGGCGTTGGTGACGCCGGTGGCGAACCGCAGGGTGGTCGTCGCCTCGGCGGCCAGCGCCACCGCCACGAACGGGTCGCCCACCAGGTTCTGGGAGTCGGTGAACGCGATGCCGTCCCACCCGGCCTCCTCGGCCCGCCGGGCCTGGGCGACCGCCGTGCCGGCCTCCGGCACCCGCGTGCTCCAGATCTCCATGGTGGATCCCCCTGGGCCGGGCCTCCGGGACCCGGCGTCACGCCGCCGCCACCACACTAGGGTCCACCGGCCTCGCGGCGCACCCGGGCACCGGTGGCGCCGCCTGCCCGTCCCGTGCGGCACAGTGGGGGCGTGGCGGACCGAGGGGCGTGGGCCCGGTCGCTGGGGCGGGTGCTCGACGCCGGTGACGGCACCGCGGCCCGCCGCGTCCTGGCGGACGTGCCCGCGGTGCGGGCCGAGCGCGACGCCGGGCTCGACCTGCTGGCCCACCGGGCGGCCGCCGGATCACTGCTGGCCGCCGACCTCCTGGCCTCGGCGGTCGACGAGCTGGGGCTCGCCCGGGCGGGCGTTCGCCGGGTGCTGGTCGACGAGGCGGACGTCGACGACGTCACCCAGGACACCCTGGTCTCGATGGCGGCGTCGATCGGCTCGTTCACCGGCGAGGCGAGCTTCGTCACCTGGCTGTTCACGATCGCCAAGCGCCGCGCGGTCGACCACCTGCGCCGGCGTCGGGCGACCGAGCCCCTCGGCGACGACGTGGGCGAGGCGATGCGGATCAGCTCGCTGGTCGCCACGCGTGAGACCGTCCGCACGATGGTCGAGCGCCTGCCGGACACCTACCGCCGGGCCGTGGAGCTGCGCGACATCGAGCGGTTGCCCTACGCCGAGGTCGCGTCACGGCTGGGACTCAACGTGAACACCGTGAAGTCGCACGTCGCCCGGGGCCGGGCGTTGCTGGCCACGATGCTCGAGGTCTCCGGCCGCTGAGCCGGACGGGCCACCGACGGACGGGCGCACGAGGGACGGGCCCAGGAGGGACGCGCACCGCAGGGACGGGCGCAGGAGAAAGCTCCCGTCGCCGCGCAACCGATCGGTGGTCGCCTGCGAAGGACGGGGATGTTCGATCCCATGTCGAGGAGGACACCCATGCCGATCATCACCGCAGCACCGGCCGCCGAGGCCGGCGCCGATTCCACCGCCCGGTCGCCAGCTCCCCGGTCCGGTCCGCCGCGCCGGTCGCGGGTGCTCGCCCTCGTCGCGGTGCTGGCCGCCCTCGTGGCGGCGGCCGCCTCGACCGAGGAGAACGAGCCGGCCCGCGTCGACGAGTCGGAGGACACCGGCGACACCGCCCAGCCCGAGGAGTTCGCGGTCGGTGACCTGGTGGAGCTCGGGGACTGGCGGGTGCGGGTCCACGGGGTGACCGACCCGGTGGAGAGCACGAACTCGGTGATCACGCCGGCCCCCGGCACCCGCTGGGTGGCGGTCGACGCCGAGGTCACCAACGCCGGGACCGAGCCGCAGGCCGTGTCGTCGCTGCTGTGCTTCGAGCTCGTCGACGACCAGAACCGCAGCTACACGCTGACGATCACCGGCGAGGAGGGCCCGGCGCCGCCCGACGGCGAGGTGGCCCCCGGGGCGTCCCGCCGCGGCACCATGACCTACGAGGTGCCGGCCGACGCCGCCGGGCTCCGAATGACGTTCCAGTGCGACCTGCTGTCGACGGGCTCGGCGACGATCGCCCTCGGGTGACCGCCGCCGCGGCCGCGCGGGCGCCGGTGGGCGCCCGCCTGCCGGGGCAGGTGATGCTCCACCCCGCCATGGTCCTGGCGGTCGGCGTGCTGGCGGTCAACGACCACTGGCTCAAGGGCCGGATCGGCGCCGAGCCGGGCGTCGGGCTCGTCACCGGCAAGCTCTCGGACGTCGCTGGCCTCGCCTTCTTCCCGGCCCTGCTGGTCTCGGTCGTCGAGGTCGTCCGGTGGCTCGGCCACCGGCTCGGCCACCGGCGCGGGGACGGCTGGGTCTGCACCCGGCGGGAGATGGCGGCCGCTGCGGCGGTCACCGCCGCCGGGTTCGCGGCGGTCCAGGTGCTCCCGGCGGCGGCCGCCGGCTACGAGGCCGTGCTCACGGTCCTACGCTGGTGGCCTGGCGCGGCGGTGGCGGTGGTGGCCGGTGGGCCGTCGCCGCCCCTCCCGCAGATCGACCACGTGATGGACGCCACCGACATCCTGTGCCTCCCGGCCGTGTGGGTCGGCTACCGGGCGGGGTGCCGGGTGGGCGTCCCGGACACGAGGAGGGCGGGGGCGGATGGACGGTGACAGCCCGGCGGGGGCGGAGGCGGCGAAGGGCCTGCGCATCGGGCGCTACCGGGTGGACGCCGTCCTCGGCACCGGGGCGTTCTCCACGGTGTACCGGGCGGTCGACGAGCGCCTCGACGACGTCGTGGCGGTCAAGGTGCTGGCCGAGAACCACAGCCTCGACGTCGAGCTGCGCGAACGGTTCCTGACCGAGGGCCGGGTGCTGCGCCGCATCGCCGGCCCGCACGTCGTGGCGGTCCACGACGTGGGGGAGACCGCCCGCCAGCAGCCGTTCCTCGTCCTCGAGCACGCCGACCGGGGCACGCTCCGCCAGCGGGTGACCGACCTGGCGGGCCGGGGATGGCGGGCCCGGGTCGCCGACGTGTGGGCGGTGGCCGAGCCGCTGGCCCAGGCGCTGGCAGCGATGCACCGGGCCGGCGTGGTGCACCGCGACCTGAACCCCGCCAACGTCCTCATCGCCACCCGAGGGCGCCGTGCGCCCGGGTCGCCGACGGCGGTGGTCGGGTGGGACGAGCGGCTGCTGCTCGCAGATCTCGGCCTGTGCAAGGACCTGGCGCTCAACTCGGGGCACACGTCGGCCGGCGGGACCGAGGGGTTCCGGCCCCCGGAGCTGCGCCGCGGCCCCGCGGTCATCGACGGGCGCGCCGACCTGTGGTCGCTGTCCGCGCTCGTCGTGTGGTTGGCGACCGGCGCCCCGCCGGGCGACCTCCCGGCCGAGGCGGCGATGGCGGCGACCGGCCTGCCGGTGGGGCTGGCCCGGGCGCTCGACCGCAGCCTGGCCGTCGCCCCGGCAGCGCGCCATCCCGACCCGCACGCCTGGCTGGTCGACGTCGCCTCGGCGCTCGGGGACGTGGCC
>JBKHJZ010000266.1:0-3522 GCA_046537875.1 Acidimicrobiia bacterium
TCCCGCGGCTGCGCCGCCTGCGTCCCCCGCCGGTCCCGCGGCCGCGGCGGTCGTGGCACCCGGGGCGCAGGCCGGCGACCCGCCCGACGCGTCCGAGCCGGGGGCATCGGGCAGCCCCACGACCGGTGGCGCCGGCGCCGGCGCCGGCGCGGATGACACCGCCGGCGAGGGCGCGCCGGGGACCGGCGTCCCCACCGAGGACATCATCCCCGAGCCCAACTCGGGTCGCCCGCCGAGCGAGGCGGGCGACCGTGGCGGCATCCTGCAGATCGCCCTGCTCCTGGGCATCGTCGCGGCCGTGGGCGGCATCGGGGCCAAGGTCGCGCACGACTCCCGGCGGGCCCGACAACGCCGGCCCGAGCACGCGGGTCGCTGACGGCCTGGGCCCGCGGTCAACCGAGCGGGGCGAACTCCTCGCAGGCGCGGTGCCCGTCGAGGACGCCGGTGCGGAGCGCGTCGGTGCGCTCGAAGACCGTGGCGCCTCCCGCGGGGGTGTCGTCGCGGTAGGTGAGGAAGCCCATGATGCTCTCGTCGAGATCCCCGGCCGAGATCTGCAGGTCGGTGCCCGGGGTCACGTCGGGCCGGTCGGGGAAGGTCGAGGCCGCCCAGGCACCCGTGAGGCAGTCGGCCTGGAGATCGGCGGCGCCGTCCCCGCCGACGCCGTCTCCGCCGACGCCGAGCTGCGCCTGCGCGGAGCGCGCCCACAGCCCGGCGATCTTCGAGGCGACGGCGAAGTCGCCGATCTCGTAGAGATCGGGGACCAGTCCGGCGCCGTCGAGCAGCACGAGGTTCTCCTCCGCGCAGTACCGGGCCACCCTGCGCAGCTCGCCGCCGGCGAGCTCGTCGCCGCCGCAGGTCACCTCGTCCACCGTGGGGTCCGCGAGCACGATCCGCTCGACCGGCTGCCAGGCGTCACCCACGTCGTCGAACAGCCAGGCGAAGAACTCGTTCAGGTCGGCCTCGATAACGCTGATCAGCCCGGGTGCGTCCGGCCCGGCGTCGCCGAGCGGCATGTCGCCGGGCGCCCCCGCGCCGGCGGCGCTGCCGGTGAACCCGAACTCCACCGTCTCCCGTGGCGTGTCGACCGCTGCGGCGCACCACCGTGCCCCACCGTCGAACCCCTCCTGGAACGCACCGATGCGGTCGAAGCCGCTCCCGTGCGCCAGCGGGTCGTCCTCGGCCGTGCCGGGCGCATCGCTGATCGCGATCATGCCCGCCACGCTGGCGTCGAGCACCTCGTCGTCGACGGCGAAGACGCGGCTTCCCCCGTCGGCCACGTGCGCCGTCCACGCACCCGAGAAGCAGTCGGCCTGGAGCTCGAGGTCGATGGTCCGCCCGGTCACACCGGCGCGGGACTGCACGGCGTGGGCGAACTCGTGGGCCATCACGATCCCGACCGTGAAGGCGCCGAACTGGTCCGCCAGCCGGGGAACCAGCGCGTCCTCGTCCCACGCGATCAGGTCGTCGGGCGGGCAGTAGAACGCGTTCTCGGCGATCTGCTCGTACGTCGGCGGTGGGTCTCCGCAGGGCGGCACGGGGGTGTCGGGCCCGTACGGGTGGTAGCCACCGAGCGCCTCGAAGGCGTCGCCGTAGATCTCGGGATAGGTCTCGACCCAGTAGCCCTCCACATCCGCCACGGCCGCGAGGGCGAGGGCGCGGGGGTCGTCGGGCGGTCCCTGGGCCTCGCCCCGGGGTGGCCCCGTGGCGGCCGGGTGCTCGCCGCGGGGCCCGAGCACGTCGGGGTCGCCCTCGGTCGCACACGCGACCACCAGCAGCGGTGCCGACAAGGCGATGGCGAGGGCGCGACGGGCTGTCCGGTGCACCGGGTGTCCTGTGGTGGGGGAGATGCTCGACCGTGTGCCGCACCTGCCCGAGCGCAGGGCGCTGGGGCAGAGCACGGGCCGCACAACGCTAACCCAGCGTCTGGCCGCCCGGCGGCCACGCACCGCGGGTGCCGCGGCTCTAGCCTCGGAGCCGGTGGATGAGGTGGCGACGCCCGGCGGCGAGGCCTGGCTGGCCGGCGAGGAGGTCCCCGCGGCGTACCCGGCGGAGTGGGACGCCGACGTCGTGCTGTCCGACGGTGCCACGGTGCACGTTCGCCCGATCCGGCCCGACGACGGGCCCCGCATCGTCGACTTCCACGGGCGCCAGTCCCCCGAGAGCATCTACTTCCGGTACTTCACGCCGCACCCCACGCTGTCTGACAGCGAGGTCAGGCATCTCACGCACGTCGACTACGTCGACCGCATGGCGTTCGTGGCGCTCCACGACGAGGACATCGTGGGCGTGGCCCGCTACGACCGGTGGCCCACCAGGTCCGAGGCCGAGGTGGCCTTCTTCGTCGACGACCGGCACCGGGGGAGGGGCATCGCGAGCGTGCTGCTCGAGTACCTGGCGGCCGCCGCCCGGCGCGTCGGCATCACCGGGTTCACGGCCACCGTGCTGCCGGCGAACCAGCCGATGGTGCGGGTGTTCCGCCAGGCGGGGTTCAGCGTGGCCAGCTCGTTCGAGGAGGGCGTCATCGAGGTGCGCCTCGACCTGCAGCCCACGCCGGAGGCCGAGGCCGCGATGGAGGCCCGAGCCCGCCGCGCCGAGACGGGGGCCGTCCGCCTGCTGCTCGCCCCCCGATCCGTGGCCGTGATCGGGGCCGGGCGCGACCCGGGCAGCGTCGGCCACGCCGTGCTCCGCAACCTCCTGGCGCACGAGTTCGCCGGGCCGGTCCACCCCGTCAACCCGGCGGCCGAGCACGTGGCCGGTGTCCGGGCCGTGCCGACGCTCGCCGACATCGACGGGTCCGTCGATCTGGCCATCGTGGTCGTCCCGGCCGCATCGGTGCCGGCGGCGGTCGAGGAGTGCGGACGCAAGGGCGTCAAGGCCGTGATCGTGATCTCGGCGGGATTCGCCGAGGCCGGGCCGGAGGGGGCGGCGTTGTCCGCGCGGACCGTCCGCATCGCCCGGCGGTTCGGCATCCGGCTGCTCGGCCCCAACTGCCTGGGCGTGATCAACACGGATCCCGACGTGCGCCTGCACGCCACCTTCGCCACGCCCGACACGCGCCCGGGACCGGTGGCCCTCCTGTCGGAGTCGGGAACCATCGGGGGAGCGATCCTCGACCACATCGGCGCGGCCGGCCTCGGCGTGTCGTCGTTCGCCGCGATCGGCAACCGGGCCGACGTCTCGGCCAACGACCTCCTGCGCTACTGGTCGGACGACGAGCGGACCGACCTGGTGCTCCTCTACCTGGAGTCGTTCGGGAACGCCCGCAGGTTCAGCCGGATCGCCCGCGAGCTGACGCGCCGCAAGCCGATCGTCGCCGTCAAGAGCGGCGGTGCCGCGCGCGCCTACCCGGTGGACGACGGCACGCTCGCCGGCCGTGCCGAGCGCGTGGGCCGGGGCGACCGCCCCGTCCGGGACGTTCCCCGCGACGACGGCGCCGGCACGGCAGCGCTCGGGCCGGCGGAGCGGAGCTGGTCCGACCGGGGCGGCACCGTCGACGAGGAGGGCCCCTCCGACGAGGTGGGC
>JBKHJZ010000267.1:0-3500 GCA_046537875.1 Acidimicrobiia bacterium
GCCGCCCCCGAACCCCACCTCGGTCGATCCGGCCGTCAGCAGGCCCTTGTCGACGTTGAAGTGGCGGATCCCCCCGGTCCGATCGACGTACGCGCCCGCGAGGTGCCGACACAGCCGCTCGGCCAGGTGATCACAGAGCGTGTCCGGATGGCCGGCCCCCTTGCGCTCGACCACCTCGACGGCGGGCGCGTGTGGTGCCCGGCCAGTGACGACCAGCCGGTGTGCCACGGCCGCGGTCGATCACTCGCTGAGGGCCACGCCCGCGGCGGCCATCTGGTCGTTGGCGGGCTGCTCCCCCTCGGCGCCGGGGTACACGGGGCGGGTGGCGTCGAGCCTGACGGTGGTGTCGAAGCCGAGGCGGTGGGCGTCGAGGGCGGTCTCCTTCACGCAGACGTCCTGGGCGAGGCCCACGATCACGACCCGCTGGATGTCTCGTTCCCGGAGGAGGGCTTCGAGGTCGGTGGCCTTGTGCTCGCCGGTCTCGACGTCGCGGGCGGTGAACCCGGAGTAGCCGTCCTCGCCGCCGGTGCCCTTGCGCACCACGGGGCCGGCGACGTCGAGGTCGGGGTGGAGCTCGGCGCCCCAGGTGCCCTGCACGCAGTGGACGGGCCAGGTGCCGCCGTAGTCCTGGAAGTGGGGGGTGACCTCGGGGTGCCAGTCCTGGGTGTACACGACCGCGGCGCCGCGGTCGCGGGCGGCGGTGATGAGGTCGTTGATGATCGGGATGGTCTGCTCACCGCCGGCGACGTAGAGGTTGCCGCCCGGGTCGGCGAAGTCGTTCTGCACGTCGACCACGATGAGGGCGGTGTGCTCGTCGAAGGTGTCGGGGACATCGGGCATGGATCAGAGCTCCTCGTTGCGGGCGTCGATCTCGGCGGCGAGGCGCCGCATGGGCTCGGAGACCTCGACGGGGTGCGCGTCGGGGTCGGTGAGGCGCCGGAGCCGGGCGGGCAGGCGCGCCCAGTGGCGTTCGAAGTGGTCGTTGGCCTCGTCGAGGCTGGCGGTGCCGGCGCCGGTGCGCTTGCCGTCGCGCATGGCGTCCTCCAGCAGGGGCTGGTACCCCGGGCCGGGCGCGGGTTCCTCGGCGAGGGCGAGGACGTCGTGGTCCCAGTCCTCGGAGCGCCAGACCTGCTTCGCCCCCGGCCAGCTCGCCTTGCCGGTCGAGGTCTTGCGCACGGGTCGCCCGTCGTAGGCGGCGAGCTTGTAGATGCTGTCGAGCACGGGGGCGTCGTCCGACACGCCGAGCGCAGAGCCGACCCCGAACCCGTTGATGGGTGCGTGCTCGTCGTGGAGCAGCCGGTGGATCTTGTGCTCGTCGAGGCCGCCGCTGGCGATGATCCGCAGCCCGGGGAACCCTGCGTCGTCCAGGGTGCGGCGGGCGTCGCGGGCCAGCGCGGCGAGGTCGCCGGAGTCGAGCCGGATGCCGCTGATCTCCACCCCGCGCTCGCGCATCTCGCGGGCCACCTCGATGGCCCGCTCCACGCCACGGGGCGTGTCGTAGGTGTCCACGAGCAGCACCGTGGCCTCGCGGTACACGTCCGCGAACGCCCGGAACGCCTCGGTCTCGTCCTCGTAGGCCTGCACGAACGCGTGCGCCATCGTCCCGCTCGCCGGGAGCCCGTAGCGGTCGGCCCCCGCCACGTTGCTGGTGGCGGCCAGGCCGACGAGGCGGCCGATGCGGGCGAGCTTCATGCCCGCATCGATGCCCTGCGTGCGCCGCAACGCGAAGTCGACCACCGCGGCGCTGCCGGCCGCGTCGCGGCAGCGCGCGGCCTTGGTCGCCAGCGAGGTCTGCACGGTGACCTGGTTCAGCAGGAACGTCTCGGCGAGCTGCGCCTCACCGATCGGCGCGGTCACCTCGACGATCGGTTCCTGGCCGAACACGATCGTGCCCTCGGGCACGGCCCGGACCGACCCGGTGAACCGGAGGCCGCCCAGCCAGTCGACGAACTCCGGGGGGAACACGCCCAGGCGCTCGATCGCCTCCTGCTCGTCCGGTCCGAACGCCAGGCCCTCCAGCCAGTCGAGGACGTCCCCGAGGCCGGCGGCGACCAGGTACCCCCTCGTGTCCGGGAGGTCGCGGACGGCCAGCGTGAACGTGGCGGGCCGATCGGCCATCCCCTTGCGCCGGTAGGCGTCGACCATCGTCAGCTCGTACAGGTCCACCAGCAGCGCATGGGCCACGTCGCGTTGCTCGGGCGCCGTCATGCGCGGTGGCTCCTCGACAGGGCGCCGAGCACCTCGCGCGTTCTCTCGTGTGGGCACATCACCAGGTTGTCGATGTCGCGCGGGCTGTGGAAGCGGTCGCCGGCGATCCATCCGCCGCCCTCCCGGCGCACCGAGCGGTACCCCAGGCCCGCCATGGCGGTGTGGAGGCGCTCGGTCGGATCGGTTCCCCGTCGGCGGTGGTAGGCGGGGTTCCACTCGGCGACGATGACCGGCCGGTCGGCGGCGATCATCCGGCGGCCCCCGCGCAGCACATGGTCCTCGTGGCCCTCGACATCGATCTTCACGATTGCAACCGGTCCCGGGAACGAGCTTGCCACGTCGTCGAGGCACCGGAGCCGCACCTCGATCGTGCGGTAGCGGGCGTCGAGGCCGTCGTCGATCACCAGGGCCGCGTTCCCGCTGGTGGCGCCGGCCCGGAAGTCCTCCCGGAGGCTGATGCGGGCCACTCCCGGCCGGTCGGAGAGGGCGAACGGGTGGATGGTCACCACCTCGTCGAGGCCGTTGAGCGCGACGTTGGCCCGCAGCCGGGCGACGTTCGCCGGCACCGGCTCGAACGCGACGACGCTGCGGCCCCGGCCGGCGGCACGGACTGCGAGCGGCACGGTCCAGAGCCCCACGTTGGCTCCGATGTCGAGATCGACCGAGCCCGGGCCGAGCGCCAGCGCCCGGACCGCCCGCACCAATGGCTCGTCGAAGCGGCCGGTGAAGTAGGCGTCGCGCTGCGACTCCGACCGCAGGTCGAGGACGAGCCGGTGGCCGGCGCGCATCGTCGTCTGCACCACCGGGCCCCGGCCGGCGTCCACGTAGCGGTGGGCCAGCGCGGCCCGCAGCCGCGGATCGACGCGGAGCGGGTGGGGGAGCCGCCGCACCACGGCGGCGGCCAGGCGGCGCTCGAGGGTCGACGCGGGCGCCCGTGGTGCCCGGTGCCGTCCCGCCGGCGCGCCCTCGCCGGCGGTGGTGCCGGTGCGGTCGACCGCCCCGGCGGTGGTGTCCGTGCCCCGGCTGCTCACACCGCAAGCGTTTCCGCCGGGTGGGTCGAACATGCAGGATCTCGGCGCCGTGTTGCGAGCCGCCTCGGTAGTGTCGGCGCTCGTGGGCCGTGCATCGCTGTCGTCCGGTTCCCGGTGGTCGGTGCTGTCGTGGCGGTCGGTTGGCTCCGCGCTGTCCGCGGCGTCGGCCGGCTCTGCGCTGTCGTTCGGGTCCGCGTTCTCGGTGGCGTCCGCGCTGTCGATCGGGTCGTCGGGCTCGATCCTGTCGATCGGGTCGTCGGG
>JBKHJZ010000268.1:0-3493 GCA_046537875.1 Acidimicrobiia bacterium
CCGCACGTCGGCGTCCAGCACGGCGGCGGCGTCACCGGCGATGCGGCGGGCGAGCGCGGCGAGGGGCTCCGTGCGGGCGGCGGCAGCGGCGATCTCGAGTGCGAGCGGCACGCCGTCGAGGGCGCGGGCGAGCACGGCGACCGCCCGCCAGTCCTCGTCGCCGGCGACCGGGCACCCCTGCTCGCCCAACCGCCGGGCGAGCAGCTGGCTGGCCGGGGCGCTGCGGATCGCCTCGATGTCGGAGTCGTCGGCCGGCACCGCGAGCGGCGCCAGGGTGACCACCGTCTCGCCGGGCACCCGCAGCGCCGTCTGGCTGGTCGCCAGCACGTGGATCCCCGGGGACGAGCCGAGCAGCCGGCGGGCCGCGCGGCCGGCGGCCTCGATCACGTGCTCGCAGCGGTCGAGCACCACCAGCACCTCCCTCCCGCCGAGCGCGGAGACCGCCCGGGTGAGGTGATCGTCGGCGTCCCCGGTCTCGGTGGCGGCTGCGGTCCCCCCGGTGACGCCCGCGGCCCCCACCGCTGCCGCGATCGTCCGGCCCACGTCGTCGGAGCCGCCGTCGGCCAGGTCGACCACGACGGCGCCGTCGCGGTACCGGCCGGCCTCGTCGGCGGCGACGGTGACGGCGAGCGTGGACTTGCCCACCCCGCCCGGGCCGACGAGGGTGAGCATCCTGGTGGTCCGGAGGCGCTGGGCGAGCCGGGACCGCTCGCCGGAGCGGCCGACGAGGTCGACGAGCGGTACCGGGGCGCTCCCGGGCGCCGGCGACCAGCGCCCGCCCTCCAGGGCCGGGTCCTGCACGAGGATCGCCATCTCGAGCCGGCGGAGGTCCGGCCCGGGGTCGAGGCCCGTCCGGTCGACGATGATCCGCGTGGCCTGCCGGCAGGCGCGCAGCGCGTCCGCCTGCCGGCCGGACCGGGCGAGCGCGATGACGAACTGCGACCAGCGACGCTCCCGGAGCGGGTCGTCGTTCACGAGGCGGGCCGCGAGCGTGAGCGCAGCGGGCAGGTCACCCGCCTCGATGAGGGCCTCGACGAGGTGCTCCTCGGCATCGCGTCGCGCCTCCTCCAGCGTCGCGGCGTCGGCGGCCAGCGGACCGTCCGTGCCGGCGTCGCCGAGGGCGTTGCCGGTCCACAGACCCAGCGCCGCGCGCAGGCCGCCGATCGCCGCCTGCGGGTCGCCGGCCGCGAGGTCGTCGCGGGCCCGGGCGACGCGGTCGAGGAACAGGGTGACGTCGATGCCCGCACGATCCGACCGGAGCACGTAGGACCGCGCCACCGTGTCGATGCGTGCGCCACCGGTCTCGGAGAGTGCGTGGCGGAGTCGTGACACGTGGCCCTGGATCGCGGTCCGGGCCGTGGCCGGCGGTCCGTCGGGCCAGAGGCGGGCAGCGAGGTCCTCGACGCTCCGGGCGCGACCGGGCTCGAGGGCGAGCGTGGCGAGGACGCGCGCGGCCTGGCCGCGCACGACGCGCTCGCTTCCGTCCCAGGCCACCAGCCGCACCGGCCCCAGGACGCGGATGCCCACAGCCTCCGCCACTCTCGCTGGTGTAGCAGATGCGGATGGTGGCCGGGGAGGTGACCGGTGCGGGTGGCCCTCCCGGCCGCCGGTAGCCTGCCCGGCGATGGCGGCCCGGTGGATCGACGATCACTGCCACCTCGGCTGGGAGAGCGACGGCGGCGCCGACCCGGGGGCCCTCGACGCCATGGTGGCCGAGGCCGGGGCGGCGGGCGTGGAGCGCCTGATCGCGGTCGGCACCGATGTCGTCCGGTCCCGCGAGGCCATCGCCGCTGCGGCCCGCCATCCCGGCGTCGTCTGGGCCACGGCCGGCCTCCACCCCCACGACGCCCGGCAGGGCCTCGACGGCCTGGCAGAGCTCCTCGCCGAGCCGGGCGTGGTTGCCGTGGGGGAGTGCGGGCTCGACCACCACTACGACCACTCGCCACGCGGCGTCCAGCGGGAGATGTTCGCCGCCCAGGTCGCGCTGGCCCACGAGCACGACCTCGCGCTTGTCATCCACACACGGGAGGCCTGGGACGACACCCTCGCCATCCTCGATGCCGAGGGCGTCCCCGAGCGCACGGTGTTCCACTGCTTCACCGGCGGCACCGACGAGGCGCGGGCATGCCTCGACCGGGGTGCGCACCTGTCGTTCTCCGGGATCGTCACCTTCCCGGGGGCCGACGACGTGCGGGCGGCTGCGGCGGTGTGCCCGCTCGATCGGGTGCTGGTCGAGACCGACAGCCCGTACCTGGCCCCGGTGCCGCACCGGGGCCGTCGCAACCGGCCCGCGCTCGTCCCCCTCGTGGGGGCGGCGGTCGCCGAGCAGATGGGGCTGGATGTCGACACGGTCGCCGAGGCCACGTGGGCGAACGCCGATCGGGTCTACCGGCTCACGGCCCCGGCGTAGCTGTGGGGCCGCGCAGCCGGCCCCGTAGCCTCGCCGGGTGACCCTCAGCCGCCGGCAGGTGCGCGACCTGCTCGACCGGCACGGCGTGCGACCCAGCCGCGCGCTGGGGCAGAACTTCGTCGCCGATCCCAACACGGTGCGACGCATCGCCCGACTGGCGGTGGTGGGGCCTGGTGACCGGGTGGTCGAGGTGGGGGCCGGCCTGGGGTCGCTCACCCTGGCGCTCGTCGAGACGGGGGCGGACGTCGTGGCGATCGAGCTCGACCGCCACCTGCTGCCCGCCCTGCGGTCGGTGGTGGAGCCGGCGGGCGTGCGGGTGGTGCAGGCCGATGCGCTCCGCCTCGACTGGGACGCGATCCTCACGCCGTCGGGAGCACCCGGGATCACGTCACCGGCCGCCCCGGGCGTCGCCGCGGCGGACGGTGCGGGCGCCACCGCCGAGGCATCCGGTCCCTGGGTCCTCGTCGGCAACCTGCCGTACAACATCGCGACGCCGCTCGTGCTCGACGTGCTCGCCCGGGCTCCGGCGATCGACCGCATGCTGGTGATGGTCCAGCGCGAGGTGGGCGAGCGCCTCGCCGCCGGGGTCGGCGACGAGGCCTACGGCATCCCGTCGGTGAAGGTGGCGTGGTGGGCCGACGCCGAGGTGGTCGGTCGGGTGCCGCCGACCGTGTTCGTCCCCGAGCCGCGGGTCGAGTCGGTGCTGGTTCGGCTGCGCCGCCACGATCGCCGCCCCTCCGGGGTGGACCGTGGGCGGGTGTTCCGGCTAATCGAGGCGGGGTTCGGGCAGCGGCGCAAGATGCTGCGCCGGTCGCTGGCCGGCCTGGCCGGCACCGACGATCTGGCGCGTGCGGGCGTCCGTCCCGAGGCGCGTGCCGAGGAGCTGGGCCTCGACGACTGGGTGCGCCTGGCGGGCGGTGTGCCAAGGTGACGTCCATGTCGGATCCCACTGAGCCGTTCCCGCAGATCCCCGGGTCGGATCCCTGGTCGCAGCCGCCGCCCCCACCACCCGGCACAGCACAGCCTCCGCCGGGGTCGGGGCCCGGACAGTCGGGCCCCGCGCAGGATCCGGGGTACGGGCAG
>JBKHJZ010000269.1:0-3469 GCA_046537875.1 Acidimicrobiia bacterium
TCAGGCGCTCTCGAGCAGCAGCAGGCCGTTGTGGGTGTTCGACGTGGGCACGTGCGTGGCCCGGTAGACCTCGCGCGCCTCCGGATCGAGTGCTCCCCGCATGACCAGCCACATCACCAGCTCGATGCCCTCCGAGCCGGCCTCCCGGAGGTACTCGACGTGCGGGATGCGGGCGGCGCCCTCGGGGTCGCCCACCAGCCGGTCGAGGAACGCGGTGTCGAACTCGACGTTGATCAGCCCGGCACGCTGGGCCTGGAGCTGGTGCGACATGCCGCCGGTACCGAAGACCACCACCCGCTCGTCGCCCTCGAACGACTCGACGGCCCGGCGGATCGCCTGCCCGAGCCGGTAGCAGCGGCGCCCGGTGGGCGGCGGGTACTGGACCACGTTGACGCACAGCGGGATCACCCGGCAGGGCCAGGCCTCGGGCTGCCCGTAGAGCACCGAGAGGGGCACGGTGAGGCCGTGGTCGACCGGCATCTCGTTGACGAGCGTGAGGTCGAACTCGTCGAGGATCAGCGACTCGGCCACGTGCCAGGCCAGCTCCGGATGACCTCGCACGGTCGGCACCGGCCGCGGGCCGAACCCCTCGTCGGCCGGCGGGAACTCCTCGGCGAGCCCGAGCGCGAACGTCGGCACCACCGAGAGCGAGAACGCCGAGGCGTGGTCGTTGTAGACGACGATGCAGACGTCGGGGTCGACCTCGGCCATCCACCGGCGCGCCGGCTCGACCTTGGCGAAGTAGGGGGCCCAGTAGGGGTCGCCGGTCCTGTCCTTGTCGATCGCGGCGCCGACGGCCGGCACGTGCGAGCAGCCGACGCCGCCGACGATGCGGGCCATCAGCGAGCCTCCCACTCGGCACGGGACCGGTTGCCCTCGATGGGCCGGCCACCCGACCGCATCATCTCGGCGAAGGCCTCGGCCGACATGCCGGTCTGCTCGCCGGCCAGGTCCTGGAACGTCATGCCGTCGCAGGCCGCGAGCTTGTACGTGTAGTAGATGTTGCCGCCCAGCTCGAGCAGCCGGAGCCAGTCGCGGCGCAGCACGGCGTCGCGCTGGTCCGGGTCGAGCGCGTACCGGTCGAGGTACGCGGCCTCGTCGGCCCGGAACGCCTCGCGGTTGCCGGCGTCGTTGAGCGACATCAGGAACGTGTTGAGCGCGTAGCCCCGGCGGCTGCGGCGACCGTCGAAGACGATGGTGCCGGGGATGTCGTCGTAGTCCCGCGCTGCCGGCATGGGCCAGGCCCCTTCGCTGCCCCCTCGCTGAGGTCGCCCTCCACACTATCATCCCGGTGTCGACAGGATTGTCGACAATGCACCGGCGCCCCGCGCCGGACGATCGGGGACCGATGATCATCGACTGCCACGGGCACTACACCACCGCACCTCCCCAGCTCGGCGAGTACCGGGAGGCCCAGGTGGCCGCGGTGACCGCAGACCCCGACCACGTCGGCGCCAAGGGCACGGTGGCGATCAGCGACGACGAGATCCGCGACAGCCTGGAGGGGGCCCAGCTCCGCCTGCAGCGCGAGCGCGGCACCGACCTGACGCTGTTCTCGCCCCGCGCCTCGTGGATGGGCCACCACATCGGCAACATCCACACCAGCCGGTTCTGGACCGAGCACTGCAACGACCTCGTCCGGCGGGTCTGCGACCTGTACCCCCAGAACTTCGCGCCGGTCTGCCAGCTTCCGCAGTCGCCCGGCGCACCCATCGGGCCGTCGGTCGACGAGCTCCGGCGGTGCGTCGGCATGGGCTTCGTGGGCGCCAACCTCAACCCCGACCCCTCGGGCGGCCACTGGAGCGGTCCGCCGCTCGGCGACCGCGCCTGGTACCCGCTCTACGAGGCGCTGTGCGAGCTCGACGTGCCGGCGATGATCCACGTGAGCGCGGCCTGCAACCCCAACTTCCACACCACCGGCTCGCACTACCTCGGCGCCGACACCACCGCGTTCATGCAGCTCCTCACCTCGGGGGTGCTCGCCGACTTCCCCTCGCTCCGCCTCGTGATCCCCCACGGCGGCGGCGCCGTGCCCTACCACTGGGGCCGGTTCCGGGGCCTGGCGCAGGACATGGGCCTGCCGCCCCTCGACGAGCTGCTGCTGGGCAACGTGTTCTTCGACACCTGCGTCTACCACCAGGCCGGGATCGACTGCCTGCTGTCGGTGATCCCGGCCGACAACGTGCTGTTCGCCTCGGAGATGGTGGGCGCGGTGCGGGGCGTCGACCCCGAGACCGGGCACCACTACGACGACACCCGGCGCTACCTCGACGCCGCGGCGCTCGGCGACGCCGACCGGGCGAAGATCTTCGAGACCAACACCCGACGCGTGTACCCGCGCCTGGAGGCGGTGCTCCCGTGACCGCCCGCCACGTCGTCGTCCGCAGCATCGACCGGGCCGAGCGCGCCGCGGTCGACGCCCTCGGCGCGCACGGCACCGCCACCGTGCACGAGGCGATCGGGCGGCGGGGCTTCGCCGGCCCCGGCCTCCGCCCGATCCAGCAGGGCACCCGCCTCGCCGGCACCGCGGTCACCGTGTCGAGCCACCCGGGCGACAACCTGATGGTCCACGCGGCAGCCGAGGTCTGCGAGCCGGGCGACGTGCTGGTGGTGACCCACACGGCGCCGTCCACCCACGGCATGTTCGGCGAGCTGCTGGCCACGTCGTTGAGGGCGCGGGGGGTCGCGGCCCTGGTGACCGACGCCGGCGTGCGCGACTCGGCCGAGCTGCGGGCCATGGGGTTCGCCGTGTGGTCGCGGCACGTGTCGTGCCAGGGCACGGTGAAGGCGAGCCCCGGGTCGGTGAACGTGCCCGTCGTCCTCGGGGAGGCGATCGTCGCACCCGGGGACGTGGTGTGCGCCGACGACGACGGCGTGGTCGTGGTCCCCGCCGCGGAGGCGGCCTGGGCCGTCGAGCGCGCGGACGAGCGGGTCGCCCGGGAGGCGGCCACCCGCGAGCGGCTCGCCGCCGGCACCCTCGGCGTCGACCTCTACGGCCTGCGCGCGACGCTGGAGGCCCTCGGGGTGGAGTACGTGGAGCGGGCCGAGTGAGCACAGAGCGACGCAGCGGGTGAGGCGCCGGGTGGGCAGCGGATGAGCGGCGGCCGGCTGCGCGCCTGCGTCTTCGGGCTCGGCGAGGCGGGGTCCGCCATCGCCGCCGACCTGGTGGCGGCCGGGGTCGACGTCCACGGCCACGACCCGGCCGAGGTCTCCACGCCGCCCGGCGTGTGCCGCCACGGCGACCCCCGCGCGGCCGTGGACGGGGCCGGCCTGGTGCTGGCCGTGACGGCCGCGGCCGACGCGACCACGGCCCTCACCCAGGCGCTGGATGCGATCCCGCGCCGCGCCGTCTACGCCGACCTGTCGACGGCCTCGGCCGGGCTGAAGCGGCGGCTGGCCGGCATCGCGGCGGGCGCCGAGCTCCGCTTCGTCGACGTGGCGCTGATGGCCCCGGTGCCGGGCACCGGCC
>JBKHJZ010000074.1:0-14444 GCA_046537875.1 Acidimicrobiia bacterium
CCACCCCCATGACCACGCCACCCGGCTCCCCGGAACCCACCGCGTGGGCGCGCCATCGACCAGGCGCCAGTGGCCCCGCCACGACCACCGGCCGCACTGGGGCCGCGGCGCGGCACACTGGAGAGGGTGGAGCAGCGCACCGCGAGCGAGTCACGGGAGGCCGTCGCCGGGACCGGCGACCCGGCCGAACTCGCCGCTGATCTCCGGACCGCCCTGGCGCCCGACCGCGTGCGCACGGGGCCGGTCGAGCTCGGTCTGTACGCCCGCGACGCCTCGGTGCTCAGCGGCGACGCCGCCGTGGTGTGCTTCCCGCTCGACACCGGCGAGGTGGCGGCCGCCGTGCGCATCGCCCGGCGGCACGGTCGCCCGTTCGTCGCCCGGGGCTCGGGGACGGGCCTGGCCGGCGGGGCCGTGCCCGTGGGCGGGCCCGTGGTGATCGTCACCACGAAGATGGACCGGATCCTCGACATCGACCCCGGCGAGCGGGTCGCGTGGGTGCAGCCCGGGGTGGTCAACCTCGACCTCACCCGGGCCCTCGCCCCCCACGGCCTCCACTTCGCGCCCGACCCCTCCAGCCAGCAGGCCTGCACGATCGGCGGGAACGTCGCCAACAACTCCGGGGGACCGCACTGCCTGGCCTACGGGGTGACCAGCGCCCACGTCCTGGCCCTCGAGGTCGTCCTCCCCGACGGCGCGCTCACCCTGCTGGGCGGGCTCGACGCCGAGCCGGCGGGGCTCGACCTGCGCGGCGCCTTCGTCGGTAGCGAGGGCACGCTCGGGATCGCCACCCGCATCGCCGTGCGGCTCACCCCCGATCCGCCGGCGGTGGCGACGCTGCTGGTCGACTTCGCCTCGGTCGACGACGCCGCCGCCACCGTCAGCGGGATCATCGCGGCCGGCCTCGTGCCTGCGGCGCTCGAGATGATGGACCGGCGCATCACGCGAGCGGCCGAGGACTTCGTCCACGCCGGCTACCCCACCGACGCCGCCGCCGTCCTGCTGGTCGAGCTCGACGGCCTACCGGCGGGCGTGGCCGCCGGGGTCGAGCAGGTCCGCGACGTCGCCGGCTCGCACGGCGCCCGCTCGGTGCGGGTGGCGGCCGACGACGCCGAGCGCGCCCTGTTGTGGAAGGGGCGGAAGTCGGCCTTCGGCGCGGTGGCCCGGGTGGCGCCCAACTACTACCTCCACGACACGGTGGTCCCCCGCACGCGCCTGGTCGAGGTGCTCACCGAGGTGTACGCCATCGCCGAGCGGCACGACCTGATGGTGATGAACGTCTTCCACGCGGGCGACGGCAACCTCCACCCACTGCTGCTGTTCGACGCCCGCGAGCCCGGGGTCATGACCCGGGTGCACGCCGCGGGCGAGGAGATCGTCCGCACGTCGATCGCCGCGGGCGGCGTGCTGTCGGGCGAGCACGGCATCGGCCTGGAGAAGCGCGACCTGATGCCGCTGCTGTTCGGCCCCGACGACCTCGACGCCCAGGCGCGCCTGCGCGAGGCGTTCGATCCCGGGGGCGTGGCCAACCCCACGAAGATCCTGCCCGCCGGCAGTCGCTGCGGCGACCTGCAGAACGTGCCCGAGGGCGTCTGGGTATGACGGGGCCCGGCACACCGCGTCCCCGTGATCCCCTGGCCGGCCTGGCCGACGAGGTCGGCCCACCGGGGGCCGGCCCGGTGGTCGCCGTCGGTGGCCGCACCCAGTGGGACGTGGGCGGCCCCGTCGACGACGTCGCCCGCGAGGTGCACCCCCCGGCGGGCATCGTCCGCGTCGACGCGGCCGACATGGTGGTCCGCGTCCGGGCCGGCACCACCGTCGGCGACCTCGACGCCGGGCTCGCCGAGGTGGGCCAGACGGTCGCCCTGCCCGCCCGGCCCGGTGCCACGGTCGGCGGGGTGCTGGCCGTGGGCCGCAGCGGGCTGCGGCGCCTCGGCTGGGGTCACGTGCGCGACACGCTCCTCGAGGTCCGGGCGGTCTCAGCCGACGGGCGGCTGGTCACCGCCGGTGGGCCGACGGTCAAGAACGTGTCGGGCTACGACCTGTGCCGGCTGCTGGTCGGCTCGCTGGGCACGCTGGCGATCATCGGCGAGGTGGTCCTCCGCACCCGGCCGCTCCCGGCCACCGAGCGCTGGGTGGCCGGGCCCGCCGACCCGCTCGAGCTCCTCCGGCGGCTGCACCGGCCGGCCGCGGTGCTCTGGGACGGCACCACCACCTGGGTCCTGCTCGACGGCCACCCCGACGACGTGGAGGCGCAGGCGGCGCTCACCGGGCTGCCGCCGGCGGACGGGCCTCCGGCGCTGCCGCCCCACCGGTGGTCGATGCGGCCGTCCGAGATCGGCGCCATCGCGGCGGACGGTGGCCGCTTCGTGGCCGAGGTGGGGGTGGGCGTGGTCCACCACGAGCTCCCGCCGCCCCCGAGGCCCGTCGCGCCCCACGTCGTCGACCTCCACCAGCGGGTCAAGGCCGCGTTCGACCCGACGGGCCGCCTGGCGCCGGGCCGCGATCCGCTGGCCCGCACGACCGTCACCGGCAGCTCCCCGACCGACTCCCCGACCGACTCCTCCCCGACCGGCAGCACCCCGGCGGCGCCCGGTGGGTCCGCCCTCACCGGAGCCGCCTGATGGACCTCGGCCTCCGCGACGACGAGCTGGCGAGCTGCGTGTCGTGCGGGCTGTGCCTGCCGCACTGCCCCACCTACCGGGTCACCGGCGAGGAGGCGCTCTCGCCCCGGGGGCGGATCGCAGCCATGCGCCAGGTGCAGTGGGAGGGGGCCGCTCCCGGACCGGACGTCGTGCACTCGACGGCCACCTGCGTGCTGTGTCGGGGGTGCGAGACCGCGTGCCCGTCCGGGGTGCCGTTCGGCCACCTGATGGAGGCCACCCGGGAGGCGCTCGCCTCCGGGGGCGCCACCCCCACGGGGCGAGCCACCCCGGGACGAGGCCCCGCGGACGGCGAGTGGGCACCCCGGCAGGGTGCGCCGGTCGCCGGCGGACGGCCACCCCTCGGACTGCGCCTCGGGCTCCGGGCCCTCGGACACCACCGACTGCTGCTCGCGGGATCCTCGCTGCTCGGCGTGGGCCAGCGCCTCGGCCTCGTGCCCGCCCGGCTGGCACGCCGGTTCGGCCTGCCGCCCCGGGTGCCGGTGCGGCGCCGGCCGCTCCGCCCGTCGGGCACCGATGTCTGGCTGTTCACCGGCTGCGTGATGGACGCCTGGATGCGACCCGCGCACGCCGCCGTCGCCCGCGTGATCGAGGCGACCGGCGCAGGCGTCTCACCCGCGCCGCCGGGGGCTGCGTGCTGCGGCGCGCTCGCCCAGCACGCCGGGCTCGGCGACCACGCCCGCCGGTTGGCCGAGCGGACCGTGGGGTCGTTCGCCGGCAGCCGGGCGCTCCCGCCGGACGCACCGGTCCTGGTCGACGCCGCCGGCTGCGGCGCCCTGCTCCGCGACGCCGGGCGGCTGGTGGGCACCCCGGACGCCCGCGCGTTCGAGACCCGGGTGCTCGACGTGCACGAGTGGCTCGCCGCGCGGGTCGACCGGCTGCCCCCACCGGCCGCCACGTCGGGGCCCCGGCCGGTCGTCGCCGTGCAGGACCCGTGCCACCTCCGGCACGTGCAGCGTGCGCACCAGGCGGTGCGCACGGTACTCGAGCGCTACGTCGACGTGGTCGAGCTGGACGACGACGGGCTCTGCTGCGGGGCGGGCGGCGCCTACGCGCTCACCCAGCCGGAGCTCGCCGCCGCCATCCGCGAGCGGAAGGTCGCCGCCATCGCCCGCTCGGGCGCGCGGCTGGTCGCATCGGCCAACCCCGGCTGCATGCTCCACCTGGCCCCGGCGCTGGCGGAGGCCGGGGTGGAGATCGCCCATCCCTGCGAGATCGTCGCCGACGTGATCGGTCGCGGCTGAGGGGATCAGGCCTCGGCGGCCACGTGGAGCCGCTCGTGCACCGGCGTGCGGAGATCGAACAGCCGGTAGGCGCGCTGGATCACCGGCTGGGCCACGTTGCGCACCCGCACGCCGCCCGGGGTCACACCCCGCTCGCTGCCCGCGTGGGCGTGCCCGTGGATCACCAGGTCGGCGCCCACGGTGTCCACCGCCTCGGCGAGCAGGTGGCTCCCCAGGAACGGGTAGATCTCGGGCCGCTCGCCGCGCAGCGTGTCGGGCACCGGCGAGTAGTGGAGCAGGGCCACCGTGCGATCGGCCTCGCCCGCCACCGCCGCGAGGGCGTCGTGCAGCGCGGCGGCCTCGAGCTGCGCCTCGCGGACGAAGGCCTTCATCGCCGGCTCGCCGAAGGCCGTGGCGCCCGCCCCGGCGAAGCCGCTGCCGAAGCCCTTCACGCCGGCGATGCCGAGGACGGTGCCGCCGATGTCGATCGTCACGTGCGCGCCCTGGAGCACCCGGATGCCGCCGGCCTCCAGCACGGCGGTCACCTCGCCGGGACGGTCGTCGTGGTGGTCGTGGTTGCCGAGCACAGCGACGACGGGCACCTGCACGTCGCGGAGCTCGCCCACCGCCAGCTCCGCCTCCTCCGGGTCGCCGCAGCGGGTCAGGTCGCCCGCGAGCAGCAGCACGTCGGCCCGCTCTCCCACGTGCGCCAGCCCGGGCGCCACCTGACCGACCGAGTCGCGGCCCACGTGGATGTCCCCGACCGCGGCGATGAGGGTCACGTCAGCTCCTCGGCGGCGCCCGTCTCGTCGTGCGGCACCACGGCCAGCTGGTTCACGATCTCGCGGCCCGGCATCACCTCGGCCACCACCTCGGCGATCGCGCGCCGTTGCGCCTCGGTCGCCACGGTGCCCGACAGCACGAGGCGGTCTCTCGCCAGCGTGACCTCCACGCCGAGCTCGAGGGCCCGGGGGTCGGTGGCCAGGGCGTCCTGGATGTGCCGGACGACGTAGTCAGCCGGCTGGGACGCGGGGCCTGACATCACCGGACGCCCTGCTGAGGCTCGCGGTGCGCGGCGGCGAGGAGGTCGTCGATCACCCGACCGGGCACCGACACCCCGTCCGCCTCGGCGTAGAGCAGCAGGCTCAGCAGGCGGTGTGGCCCCGCCTGCCGGCCCCGGCGGACCAGGTACTCCCAGTCGAGCTCGCAGCGCGCGACGACCGCCAGCGCGTCGTACCAGTGGCTCGGACTGTGCTCGGCGGCCGCCACCGCCTTGATGACCACCAGGTCCTCGGGCGACACCAGCGGCGCGACCACGCCCATGTGCTCGCGCTCGCTCCCCCGGCGCAGCATCTCGTGGTCGAGCTCGAGGCCACCGGTCGACCGAAAGATCACGTCGACGAGCACGCCGTGCTTGACGGCCTTGTAGATCCACTGCGGGTCGGTCTCCTCGGTGTCGAACCCCGCGCCGGCCAGCGCCTCGATCGCCGGCCCCGCCCCGTCGGGCCGCACGAACACGTCGATGTCATCGGTGGGGCGCCGGCGGGCCAGGGTGGCCGCGCTCAGGCCGCCCATCAGCAGGAAGTCGACACGGGCCGAGCGCAGGGCGTCCACGACCTCGGCCAGCGTCCGCCGGATCTGGTCGGTCGACGGCTCCGCGCCGCGTGCGTAGTGGGATCCCATGTCGTCCCAAGGGTTCCCTCGGCGCGCGGTCGACGAAACCTGGGGAGGTCAGCCGTAGATGCGCCGGTGAGCCTCGTCGTCGTAGCCGCCGAAGAACTCGGTGAGGTCGTGCACCATCTGGTCGAACGACTCCGCCGCGAACAGTACGGGCTGGTAGCGGGTGATGTCGTACTCGAGCGTGCCCATCTGCCGCAGGTCCCAGGGCCTGATCTCGGCGTCGCGGAACACGTCGATCTCACCGTACGACGACAGCAGGCCGGCCCCGTAGGCCCGCAGCTCGCCCCGCTCGTGGACCACACCGAACTCCAGCGTGAACCAGAAGACCTTCGAGAACGCGTCGAGCGCGGCGTCGCCGGTCGCCCGCACCGACGCGTGCCCGGCCACCTCGTACAGGTCGGCGAACACCGGGTTGGCCAGCATGTTGGCGTGCCCGATGATCTCGTGCACGATGTCGGGTTCGGGGGTGTAGAAGGGCACCGAGTGGTGCCGGATGTACTGGGTCGACAGGAACGTCCGGCGGGCGAGCGCACCGTAGAAGGTGCGGGTGGGCACCAGGCCCGGCACCGGCTGGATGTGGAACCCGGTCAGCGCGTGCACCCGCTCGTCGACCTCCCGCAGCTGCGGCACGCGATCGGCGGGCAGGGTGAGCGCGGCGGCACCGTCGAGGTACGCCCGGCAGGCGTACCGCTGGTGCTTCACCGCCAGCTCGCGTGACACCACCCGCCAGACCTCGTCCTCCTCGGGGGTGTAGTGCACGTCGGCGATCGGCTGGCCGGGCACGTGGGCCTCGCCCACCGCGGCGATGGCGGCGCGGCGGGCCCGGTACTCGGGGTCGGAGACGCCGGGGTGGTCGTCGGGGAGGTCGTAGGTCGGCTGACGCTCGGGAGCGGTCCGGACCATGCCTCCATGGTCCTCCGTCGAGGCCCGCGGGTCCACCCCCTCCGCCGGGCCGGGCCGCCGAGCCGGTCAGTAGCCGAACACCTGTACCCAGACCCACTCACCCTCGTCGAGCCCGACCCCGATGGCCCGGAAGTCGCAATTGAGGATGTTGGCCCGGTGGCCCGGCGAGTCCATCCACGCGGACACCACCGCCTCGGCACTCCGCTGCCCGCGGGCGATGTTCTCCCCGCCGGGCTGTGCGTAGCCGGCGGCACGGGCCCGGTCGGCGAACGTGGCTCCGTCGAGCGAGGTGTGCGAGAAGTAGTCGTGGGCGGCCATGTCGTCGGCGTGGTCCTGCGCCGCGGCGGCGAGACGCCCGTCCACGACCAGGGCCGGGCAGCCGGCACCGGCCCGGGCGTCGTTGGTCAGGGCCACGACCGCGTCGGTCTCCGTGCCGTGGGCGGCCTGCGAGGCGGTCGTGGTGGGGTCGGGGGGCGGTGCGGCGGTGGCCGGGGCGGCGGTCGTCGTGCTCGACGGCGTCGGGGCGGTGGTGGTCGTCGACGTCGTGGACATGGCCGTGCTCGACGGCGACCCCCCGGGAGCGCCGTCCCCGCCGGCGGGGGGCTGTGACCGGACGCGGTCGCCGGCGTCACGGGCCCCGTCGCCGGCGGCCCCACCGGTCGGTTCCACCGGCTGGTGCGTCGCGGCGGGGCCCAGGAGCAACGTGCCGTGGTCGGAGGAGAGCTCCACCAGGGCGCCCACGCCGAGCGGCGCCACGCACGCGACGACCAGGACCGCGAGCAGGCGCCGGAGCGACAGCGGCGCACCTCCCCCAGACGGCACGGCACCGAGCGTAGCCGGTCATCCGCCGCCGGGAATTCCGCCGGGCCGGAGCGGAAATGATGTTTGTCCCCGTAGCGGTGGGTAGCCGTGGCTGAAACCGGACCGACCCGGAGCCCCGGTGGGCTCCGATCCTGGGGCGGCCTGGAAAGGACTGGTGCCAACCGTGAACGACACCCTGCTGATCGGACTGCTGGCCATCCCCGTCGTCGTCGCGATGGCCGGGCTGCTGGGCCGGCTCGCGGCCCTCGACGACTCCCCGCGGGTCGAGGACGGCGACACCATGCGCTCGACCTGACCGCAGATCGCGGCGCGCCGGGCCGGGGACTCCCTCCCCCCGGCCCCCGGCCCGGTCGCCGCTCCCCCCGCGAGATGGGCTGTCAGGCTGTGAGCACGCGCCGCGCGGCGGCCACGACGTCGTCGACTCCCGGCAGGATGGCGTGCTCGAGCTCGGGCGCGTACCCGACATGGCAGTGCTGGGCGCCGACCCGGGCCACCGGCGCGTCGAGGTGCCAGAAGCCCTCGTCGGAGGCCCACGCCGCGATCTCGGCGCCGAAGCCGTGGGCCAGCACGTCCTCGTGCACGACCAGCAGGCGTGACGTGCGGTCGAGGGACTCGGCCACCATGTCGCGGTCCCACGGCACGAGGCTGCGCAGGTCGATGAGGTCGACGCTCACGCCGTCCTCGTCGGCGAGCCGCTCGGCCGCCTGGCGCGACCGCTCCACGGTGGCACCCCAGGTGACCACCGTGAGGTCGTCGCCCCGGGTCACGAACCGGCCGCGTCCGAACGGGACCACGTGGCCGGGCCCGGGGTAGGGGTCGCGGGTGTAGGGCTGGCGCAGCAGGTGCTTGTGCTCCAGGAACAGCACGGGGTCCTCGCAGCGGAAGGCCGCCCGGAGCAGGCCGGCCGCGTCCGCCGCCCGTGAGGGGAACGCGATGAGCAGGCCGGGGATGTGGGCGAAGATGGACTCGCCGCACTGGCTGTGCCAGATCGCCCCGCCCTGCAGGTAGCCGCCGATCGGCACCCGGATCACCATCGGGCAGGTCCACGCGCCGTTCGAGCGCCAGCGGATCGTGGCCGCCTCGCTGCGGATCTGCTGCATCGCCGGCCAGATGTAGTCGAAGAACTGGATCTCCGGCACCGGGCGCAGCCCCCGGACGGCCTGGCCGACGGCCCGGCCGATGATGTTGGCCTCGGCGAGCGGCGTGTTGTAGCAGCGGGCCCGGCCGAACGCCCGCTGCAGCCCGTGCGTGGTGCCGAACACCCCGCCCTTGCCCTCCACGTCGGCGAGGATGTCCTCGCGGGCGTCGGCCACGTCTTCGCCGAACACCCGCACCCGCTCGTCGCCGGCCATCGTGTCGTGCAGCGCGCGGCGGATCGCCTCACCCATGGCGACCGGCTCGGCGGCGTCGCCGGGCTCCGGCGCCGGGGGCTCCCCGTCCCCGGGCAGGTCGGGCAGCGCCACGACGTGCTCGAGCACGCGGGCGGGGTCGGGGCGCGGGGCCGCGAGGGCCGCCTTGGCCGCGTCGACCACGATCCGGTGCGCCTCCTCTCGCACGCCGTCGGCCTCGTCGGGCGACAGGACGCCCGCCGAGACGATCGCCCGGTGGAACCGCTCCACCGGGTCGTCGGCCGCCTCGCGCTCGAGCTCCCCGGGCAACCGGTACTTGCTCTGCGTGTCGGCGGCCGAGTGCGAGTAGGGGCGCGTGACCCGGGCGTGGATGAGCGCGGGCCCCACGCCGGCCCGTACCTGGGGAACCACCTCGCTCGCCATCTCGCGGACCGCGAAGTAGTCGGTGCCGTCGACGGAGCGGACGGTGAGCCCCGCGAATCCCCGCACCAGCTCGTGCACCGGGGCGGGGGCCTGCTCGGCGGCGGGGACCGAGATCGCGTAGCCGTTGTCGGCCACGACGTACAGCACGGGCAGGTGCTCGGTGCACGCCGTGTTGAGGCTCTCCCAGAACTCGCCCTCACTCACCGCGCCCTCGCCCAGCGACACGTAGGTGAGCTCGTCGCCGTGGGCGCGCAGGTCGAGCCCGGGGCGGCGGACGATGTAGCGGCCCGCCTCGGCGCAGCCGACCGCGGGGATGCACTGGCTGCCGGTGGGGCTCGACTGGGTCACCACGTTGAAGGCGCGGGAGCCCCAGTGGGCGGGCATCTGCCGGCCACCGGACGCCGGGTCGGCCGCCGACCCGACGGCCTGGAGGAGCACCTGCTCGGCGGTCATGCCGAGGCCGAGCATCAACGCCAGGTCGCGGTAGTAGGGGAAGAACCAGTCGTAGCCGGGCCGCAGCTCGTGGGCGAGCGCCAGCAGCAGGGCCTCGTGCCCGGCCCCGGAGATCTGGAAGAAGACGCGGCTCTGCTTCTGGAGGGCGATCTCCCGGTCGTCGATGGCGCGCGAGATGTGCGCGAGCAGCAGGTCTCGGCGGACCTCCTCGGCCGGGTAGCGCTGCACCCTGGTGCGCTCGCCCGGCGCCCGCCGCTGGCGGCCGGTGCCACCCGCCGGCGCGGTCGCAGAGCGCCGACCACCCGACTCGGTCGCCGCCGCGGTCGCGGCCTTCCCGGACCTGTCGCCCGCGGCACCGCCGCGCGACTTCGACCGGCGCTTGCGCGCCTTGGGCCGCTCGGCCGGTGCGCGCTCCACGTGGTCGTCCGTCACGGGCGCGGCATCGTCGCTGTCGGCACGCGCCGGGCCGTTCGGGGACGGCGCAGCCGCGCCCGCCTCCGGTGGCTCCGCCCGACCGGTGGCGCTCCGCCCGGCCTTGTGCGTCTTGCCCATCGGAGACCCCCTTGGGCGATCAGCGTGCTGTCATGGCGAGATGGTGTCACATCGGCACAGCTCTGTGACGCCCGGCAGCACGAAATGGAACATGAACGGAAGGATCACGACATCTACCGGAGACCCTCGGGGCCGGATCTCCCGAGACCGTCGGGGACCGGATCCGGGGGGAGGCGGATCCGGTCCCGGAGAGCGGGCACCGCATGGAACGTCGGTCAGACGTTCCGGCGGTAGCGACCGCCGACGTCGAACAGCGCATGGGTGATCTCACCGAGCGTGCACGTGCGGACCACGTCCACGAGCACCTCGAACAGGTTGTCGCCCTCGAGGGCGGCGCGGCGCAGCCGGTCGAGGGCCGCGGGACGGTCCTGCGCGTGGCGGGCCTGGAACTCCCTGCGCCGGGCCAGGCAGCGCTGCTTCTCCTCCTCGGTGGAGCGGGCCAGCACGAGCCGCCGCGCCCCACCCGCATCGTCGTCCGGGGGGCCCACGAACGTGTTGACACCGACGATGGGCAGGGAGCCGTCGTGCTTGCGCTGCTCGTAGAGCATCGACTCGTCCTGGATGCGACCCCGCTGGTAGCCGGTCTCCATGGCACCGAGCACGCCGCCCCGGTCGCTCAGGCGCTCGAACTCGGCGAGCACCTCCTCCTCCACCAGGTCGGTGAGCTGCTCGATGACGAAGCTGCCCTGGTTGGGGTTCTGATTCCGGGCGACGCCCCACTCCTGGTTGATGATCCGCTGGATGCCCAGCGCGCGCCGCACCGACTCGTCGGTGGGCGTGGTCACCGCCTCGTCGTAGGCGTTGGTGTGGAGGCTGTTGCAGTTGTCGTAGATGGCGATGAGGGCCTGGAGCGTGGTGCGGATGTCGTTGAGCGCCATCTCCTGGGCGTGCAGCGACCGCCCGGAGGTCTGCACGTGGTACTTGAGCCGCTGGCTGCGCTCGTTGGCCCCGTAGAGGTCGCGCATCGCCACCGCCCAGATGCGCCGTGCCACCCGGCCGAGCACCGCGTACTCCGGGTCCATGCCGTTGGAGAAGAAGAACGACAGGTTCGGCGCGAAGTCGTCGACCGCCATTCCCCGGGCCCGGTAGGCCTCGACGTAGGTGAACGCGTTCGCCAGCGTGAACGCGAGCTGGGTGATGGGGTTCGCGCCGGCCTCCGCGATGTGGTAGCCGGAGATCGAGACCGAGTAGAAGTTCCGCACCTCGTTCTCGATGAACCACTCCGCGATGTCGGCCATCATCCGGAGCGCGAACTCGGTGGAGAAGATGCAGGTGTTCTGGCCCTGGTCCTCCTTGAGGATGTCGGCCTGCACCGTGCCCCGGACCGTGCGCAGCACCCACGCCCGGATCTCCGCCGCCTCGCGGTCGCCCGGTGGCCGGCCGTGCTCGGCCTCGAAGGCGGCGAGGTGCTGGTCGATCGCGGTGCAGAAGAACATCGCCAGGATCGTGGGCGCCGGGCCGTTGATGGTCATCGACACCGACGTGGTGGGGTCGCAGAGGTCGAACCCGTCGTAGAGCACCTTCATGTCGTCGAGCGTCGAGATCGACACCCCGGCGTTGCCGACCTTGCCGTAGATGTCCGGGCGCTCGTCGGGATCGAAGCCGTACAGCGTCACCGAGTCGAACGCGGTCGACAGCCGGGACGCGGGCTCGCCCTCGGACAGCAGGTGGAACCGCCGGTTGGTGCGGGCCGCCTCGCCCTCGCCCGCGAACATGCGGGTCGGATCCTCACCCTGGCGCTTGAACGGGAACACGCCGGCCGTGAACGGGAAGCGACCCGGCAGGTTCTCGCTGCGCAACCAGCGCAGCAGGGTGCCGTCGTCGACGTCGCGGGGCAGCGCCACGGTGGGCACGCGGGTTCCCGAGATGGTGCGGGTGCCGAGCGCGTTCGACACCTGGCGACCGCCGGCCTCGACCGTGAGCTCGTCCCCGGCGTAGGCGGCCACCGTGTCGGGCCAGCCGTCCAGCAGGGCGCGCGACGACGGGTCGAGGTCGCCCTCGGCCTCCGCCAGCAGGCGGTCGACGTCGCCGGTGGGGGCGTCGACCTGCGCCAGCAGCGAGCTCGTGGTCCGCAGCGCCTGCCGACGCCGGGCGGCCGAGACCTGCGCACCGGTGTGCTGGTGATAGGCACGCACGGTCTCGGCCACCTCAGCGAGATGTCGCGCCCGCGCCGGGGGGACGATGCTGGTGACGCCCGTGGACGTCCGTCCCGCGACCGGAGCGAGCGCGCCGCCGGCCGCAACCAACCCGTGCGGGTGCAGCAGGCCGCGGAGGTGCTGGTAGAGGGCGGTGACCCCGTCGTCGTTGAATCGGGCGGCGATCGTGCCGAAGACCGGCAGCTCGTCGGGCGGAGCCCCGAACGCCTCGTGGTTGCGCTGGTACTGCCGGCGGACGTCGCGCAGGGCGTCCTCGGCGCCACGGCGCTCGAACTTGTTGATCGCCACGACGTCGGCGAAGTCGAGCATGTCGATCTTCTCGAGCTGGCTCGCCGCGCCGAACTCGGGCGTCATGACGTAGAGCGACACGTCCGCGTACGGCACGATGCCGGCGTCGCCCTGGCCGATGCCCGGTGTCTCGATGATGACGAGGTCGTGCCCGGCCGCCTTGCACGCGGCGATGACGTCTGCCAGGTGCGCGGGCACCTCGGAGCCCGAACCCCTCGTCGCCAGCGACCGGACGTAGATGTTCGGATGGTCCACCGCGTTCATGCGGATGCGGTCGCCGAGCAGGGCACCGCCGGCGCGGCGGCGCGTGGGATCGACCGCGACCAGCGCGATCCGCAGCTTGTCCTCGTCGTCGAGCCGCGCCCGCCGCACCAGCTCGTCGGTGAGCGACGACTTGCCGGACCCGCCGGTTCCGGTGATGCCGAGCACGGGCACGGCGCGGCGCTCGGCGGCGGCGCGCAGCTCGGACAGCAGGTGGTCGGCGAGGGTGCCGTCCTCGAGGGCCGTGATCGTGCGGGCCAGCGCCCGATGGTCACCCGCCAGCACGTCGTCGATCGAGCGAGGCGCCGGGCGGGGCGCACCGGTGTCGCACGTCTCGATCATGGTGTTCACCATGCGGGCGAGGCCGAGGGTCTGGCCGTCGTGCGGCGAGAAGATGCGGGTCACCCCGGCGGCGTGCAGCTCGGCGATCTCTTCCGGCACGATCACCCCGCCGCCCCCGCCGAACACGCGGACGCCGCTGCGTCCCTCGGCCCGCAGCCGGTCGACGAGGTAGCGGAAGTACTCGAGGTGGCCGCCCTGGTAGGAGCTGACCGCCACCCCGTCGACGTCCTCGGCCAGCGCGGCGCGCACCACCTCGTCGACCGCGCGGTTGTGCCCCAGGTGGACCACCTCGGCGCCCTGCGCCTGGAGCAGCCGCCGCATGATGTTGATCGCCGCGTCGTGCCCGTCGAACAGGCTGGCGGCCGTGACGAACCGGATCGGCCGGCTCGGCACGTGGAGGGCCTCGGACGGCCGGGCGGGCACCCGCCCCTGGTCCTGCCGGATGTGCCCCCCAGTGGTCGCCACGGATCGTAGAGTAGTTGACCCTCCGACCATCTGTCGACGGAACATCGGGCGTCGGAATCACCGCCGTCCGACTGACGGGCTGCCGACACATGGACATCCGATCTAAGCTGCGGCCGTGGCCAACCCCCGCCCACTGGACTTCGATCCGGTCGCCGAGGCACGCCGACAGTGGGAGGCCCACCGCTGGCCTGCCCCTGCGGCCACGGCCGCGGCCATCTCGATCATGCGGGCGCAGCAGATCGTCAACCTCCGCGCCGACGAGGCCCTGCGTCCCCTCGATCTCACCTTCGCCCGCTACGAGGCTCTCGTGCTGCTGTCGTTCAGCCGCGAGGGGTCCCTGCCGCTCGGCAAGATGGGCGAGCGCCTCATGCTCCATCCCACGAGCGTCACCAACATCATCGACCGGCTCGAGCACCAGGGGTTGGTGCGGCGCATCCCCCACCCCACCGACCGCCGCCGGACGCTCGCCGAGATCACGCCCGAGGGCCGCCGCGTCGTCTGGGAGGCCACCGAGATCATGGGGAAGATCAGCATGGGCCTCGGCGAGCTCGACGAGGGCACCCTCGACGGCATCACCGAGCTGATCCGGCCGCTGCGCATCGACGCCGGCGACTTCCCCCCCGACGGCGACACCCCCCCGGCAACCGGCGATCCCCGGTAGCGCGCCGCGACCGCCGCCGGCCCTTATCGCCCTTCAAGAACCCTCAGCACGTGCAGCCCTTCGCACGTCGACCGGCGGGGGGTGCGGGGGGCAGAGGCTCCCGCCGGAGCCCCCCGCCGTCGGTCGATCCGGCTTGGCCGGTCGAGCGACAGGAAGGCGACGCCGCCGGCAGGCGGCGGCCAAAGGTGGGGGGAGCCAGAGGGGGG
>JBKHJZ010000075.1:0-14436 GCA_046537875.1 Acidimicrobiia bacterium
CTCGCGGTGGAGCTCGCCTGGTGGCAGCAGACGGTGCTGCGCGTGGTCGGGGTGCTGGTCGCCGTGCTCATCCCCGCCGGCACGCTCGTCTACGTCTTCCTGTTCAAGATGATGAGCTTCATGCAGAGCCGGCTCGGGCCCATGGAGGCCGGGCCCTACGGCTCGCTGCAGCTGCTCGCCGAGGTCGGCAAGTGGGTGCAGAAGGAGGACATCATCCCCTGGCGGGCCGACCGGAAGATGTTCGCCCTGGCGCCCTACATCGTGGTGCTCACGGTGTTCCTGACGCTCGTGCCGATCCCGTTCGGGCCGAGCGCCTGGTTCGCCGATCTCGACGTCGGCGCCTTCTGGGTGCTGGCGGTCTCGTCGCTGTCGGTGATCGGCATCCTGGTGGCCGGCTGGGCGTCGGCGAGCAAGTACTCGCTGCTCGGTGGCATCCGGGCGGCCGGCCAGCTCATCGCCTACGAGCTGCCGCTGATCCTGGCGGTGGTCGGCGTGGTGGTCCAGGCCGGCACGATGGACCTCCAGGGCATCGTCGAGGCCCAGCACTCGGGGGCGATCTTCGGGTTCGGTGGGCTCGGCAACCCGTTCATCCTCACGCAGTTCGTGGGGTTCGTGATCTTCCTCGTGGCCGTGCAGGCCGAGCTGGCCCAGGCGCCGTTCGACATGCCGATCGCCGAGTCCGAGCTGGTGACCGGCTACATGACCGAGTACTCGGGCATGCGGTTCCTGCTGTTCTTCATCGCCGAGTTCGCCACGGCGGGCGTGTTCGCGGCGATCGCCGCCACCCTCTACCTCGGCGGCTGGAGCCTGCCGTTCGTGCCGCTCGACGCCACCTACATGAACGTGCTCGGGCCGCTGGTGCTGCTCGCCAAGATCATGCTGGTGGCGTTCCTGGTCTTCTGGATCCGGTTCACCTACCCGCGCTTCCGTGAGGACCAGCTCCAGCAGCTTGCGTGGAAGGTCCTCATCCCGCTGTCGCTGGTCAACATCCTGGCGACCATGGCTCTGAAGGTGGCCTGGTAGATGGCGAAGCTCTCAGGACCCAGGGTGCCGGGGCTCGTGACGGGGCTCTGGGTGACCCTCAGGACGATGTTCCGCACCCTCTTCCCGTCCCGGGGCGTGAAGACGCTGATCCCGGCGCCGTCGAAGGGTGCGGCCACCGTGCAGTACCCGCACGAGAAGGAGACGCCGCCGCCCCGCGCCCGGGGCGTGATCGCGCTCAAGGAGGACAACTGCACGGTCTGCATGCTGTGCGCCCGCAGCTGCCCCGACTGGTGCATCTACATCGAGGGCCACAAGGAGACGGCCCCGCCGCGGCGCCCGGGCGGCAAGCCGCGCACGGTCAACAAGCTCGACCGCTTCGACATCGACTACTCGCTGTGCATGTACTGCGGCATCTGCGTCGAGGTCTGCCCGTTCGACGCGCTGTTCTGGAGCCCGGAGTACGAGTACTCCGAGGTGCATCTGGCCGACCTGCTCCACGACAAGGAGCGGCTGGGCGAGTGGATGGAGACCGTGCCCGACTTCGAGCCGTACGAGGCCGGCTCCGAGCAGAAGGTCCGGAAGGTGCCCCGCTGATGGTGGCCCAGAACGTCTTCTTCTACCTGATCGCCGCGGTGATGGTGGCGTCCGCCGTGGCGGTGGTGACCACCAAGAACGTGGTGCACGCCGCGGTGTACCTGGTGGTGGTGTTCGCCGGGGTGGCCGCGACCTACCTGCTGCTGGCCGCCGAGTTCGTGGCGGTCACCCAGATCCTGCTCTACATCGGGGCGATCATGGTGCTGATGCTGTTCGGCATCATGCTGACCCGCGCCCGGATCGGCCGCGAGATCGACCTGACGCACGATCACTGGTACGTGGGGCTGGTCACCGCGGTGCTGCTGGTGGGCGTGACCGGCTACGCGCTCGTCGAGGCCTTCGGCGACGACCCGCTGCCCGCCGACCTGCGGGTCGACCAGGTGGCCGACAGCAACGCGGCCACGGTCAGCGACACCGTGTTCTCGCAGTACCTGGTGCCGTTCGAGGTGGTGTCGGTGCTGCTGCTGGCCGCGCTGGTCGGGGCGATCGTGATCGCACGGAAGGATCGCTGAGGCCGTGTTCGACGAGCTGATGCTCAACCAGTTCCTGCTGCTGGGGGCCATCCTCTTCAGCATCGGGGTCTACGGCGTGCTGGCCCGCCGCAACGCCGTGATGGTGCTGATGTCGATCGAGCTCGTGCTCAACGCGGTCAACATCAACCTGCTGGCGTTCGGCGCCGCCGCCAACGACCCGGTCGGCGCGGTGTTCGCCCTGTTCGTCATCGCGGTGGCCGCCGCCGAGGTGGGCGTGGGCCTCGCGATCGTGCTGATCATCTACCGCAACCGCCACAGCGTCGACCTGGCCGACGTCGACGCGATGAAGGGCTGAGGACGCCGTGCTCGACCAGGCCTGGATCATCCCCCTCATCCCCGCTGCGTCGTTCTTCGTGATCCTGCTGGTGGGGAAGCGCCTGCCGCGGGGCGGCAGCGAGGTGGGCATCGCCGCGGTGGGGGTGGCGCTGCTGCTGGCCCTCGTCACCAACGTCCAGTGGTTCTCCCACGTCGACGACGCCGGCGGTCATGGCGGGGTGGCGCCCTACGAGCAGTCCTGGACCTGGTTCCAGAGCGGCGGCGTCGACATCACCGTCGGCATGCTGCTCGACGGGCCGGCGGTGATGATGCTGCTGGTCGTCACGGTGGTGTCGCTGCTCGTGCACGTCTACTCCACCGACTACGTGCGCGGCGACCGCCGCTACACGCACTTCTTCGCGTTCCTCTCGCTCTTCACCGCCTCGATGCTCGGGCTGGTCATGGCGAAGACCACCCTGCAGCTCATCGTCGCCTGGGAGCTGGTGGGCCTCTGCTCGTTCGTGCTGATCGGCCACTGGTGGGAGGAGAAGGCCAACAGCGACGCCGCGCTCAAGGCGTTCATCACCAACCGGGTGGGCGACGTGGGCCTGCTGATCGGCGTGATCACGCTGTTCTTCGCCGCGGGGCAGACCTTCGACATCGTGGAGATCAACACGCTGGCGATCGCGGGCGAGATCAGCCACCTCGCGCTGCTGGTGGCGTCGGTGGCGCTGGTGGCCGCGGTGATGTCGAAGTCGGGCCAGTTCATCCTCCACACCTGGCTGCCCGACGCGATGGCCGGGCCCACGCCGGTGTCGGCCCTGATCCACGCGGCCACGATGGTGGTGGCCGGCATCTACATGGTGGCGCGGCTCTACGGGGTGTTCTTCGAGGGGCTGTCGATCGGCACCTCGAGCGTCAACCTGCTGGCGGTGGTGGGGGGCGTCACGGTCATCGGCGGGGCCGGGCTCGCCTTCGTGCAGAACGACATCAAGAAGGTGCTCGCCTACTCCACGGTCAGCCAGCTCGGCTACATGGTGATGGCGCTGGGCGTCGGCGCCTGGACGGCCGCCCTCTTCCACCTGTTCACCCACGCGTTCTTCAAGGCCGGCCTGTTCCTCGGCTCCGGCTCGGTCAGCCACGCGGTGCACAGCTTCGACATGAAGGCCGACATGGGCGGGCTGCGCCGGTGGATGCCGCACACGTTCCGCACCTTCATGATCTGCACCGCCGCGCTGATCGGCATCTTCCCGCTGGCCGGCTTCTGGTCGAAGGACGAGATCCTCGCGGGGGCCTCGCAGCTCGGCGGCGAGGGCGCCTACACCGCGTTCATGGTGGTCGGCGTCGTCGGTGCGCTGATGACCGCCGCCTACATGACCCGCACCGTGTACTACACGTTCTTCGGCGAGTTCCGGGGGCACGGCCACCCGCACGAGTCGGGGCCGCTGATCACGGTGCCGCTGTGGATCCTGGCCGGCCTGGCCGTCGTGGCCGGGGTGGCCAACCTGCCGGAGGCCCTGGTGCCCGGCGACCTGGCCCTGCGGTTCGAGCACTACTACGAGCCGGTGGCCGCCTACTTCCCGAGCGCCCTCGACACGTTCAGCCACCCGGAGTTCAGCTGGTCGATCGCCATCGGCAGCACGATCGTCGCCCTGGCCGGCATCGGGCTGGCCTACGCCTGGTACTGGCGGGGGCTCGGGCCCCAGCGCATCACCGAGCGCAGCATCGCGGCCCGCACCGGCTACCGGTTCCTGGTCGAGAAGTACTACTTCGACCACCTCTACAGCGGCGTCATCGCCGGCGGCACCAAGGGGCCGGTCGCCCGTGCCGTCTACTGGGTCGACCAGCACGTGGTCGACGGCGTGGTCGACGGCGCCGGGCGCCTCGCCACCCTCTTCGGGCGGCTCGTCTACCGCTACGTCGACCAGCGGGTGGTCGACGGCGTGGTGAACGGGTCGGCCACGGCCGCCGGGGGCGGCGGCCAGGTCCTCCGCCGGATCACCACCGGCAAGGTGCAGCAGTACGGGGCGCTGCTCTTCGGAGCGACCGCCGTGTTCGCCGGCGCCATCATCCTCTTCGTCTGACGGCAATCGCCGAGGGTCATCGATGAACAACAACGAGTTCCTCACCGACTGGGGCCTGACGCTCACCGTGTTCCTGCCGCTGGCGGGGGCGCTGGTGATGCTGCTCATCCCCCGGGACGACGAGCGGACCCACAAGTGGGTGGCGCTGGTCGCCTCGCTGGCCGCGGCCGGCGTCGGCGTCGCGGTGATGGCCGACTTCGACTACGGGGCCACCGACCGCCTGCAGTTCGTGGTCGACCGCTCGTGGATCGACATCATCAGCAGCCGCTACGTGCTGGGCATCGACGGCCTGTCGCTGCCGCTGATGGCGCTGACCCTGCTGGTCACGCCGCTGTGCGTGATCTACAGCTGGAACCACCTCCCCGAGCCCCGCAACGCCAAGGCGTTCCTCATCCTGCTGCTGGTGCTGCACACCGGCATGCTCGGCACGTTCGCGGCGCAGGACCTCATCCTCTTCTTCGTGTTCTTCGAGGTCGTGCTGCTGCCGATGTACTTCATGATCGGGGTCTGGGGCGGCGAGGAGCGCCAGTACGCCGCGATCAAGTTCTTCCTGTTCACGCTGTTCGGCTCGGCGCTGATGATCGTGAGCTTCCTCGCGCTGTTCTTCGTGACGGGCGGCGAGACGTTCGTGATGGGCTCGCTCGCCGAGCGGGTCGCCGACCCGGGGGCGTTCGGCATCGACGCCATCCCCCGGGTGACGCAGCTGCTGATCTTCGGCGGCATGTTCATGGGCTTCGGCATCAAGGTGCCGATGTTCCCGTTCCACACCTGGCTGCCCGACGCCCACACCCAGGCGCCGACCGTGGGCTCGGTGATCCTGGCCGCGATCCTGCTGAAGCTGGGCACCTACGGGTTCGTGCGGGTGGCGCTGCCGATCCTGCCCGAGGCGGCCATCTCGTGGGCCCCGTGGATCGGGCTCCTGGCGGTGATCGGGATCATCTACGGCGCGCTCGCCTGCCTGGCGCAGACCGACATGAAGCGGCTCATCGCGTTCTCGTCGGTGGCGCACATGGGGTTCACCATGCTGGGCATCGCCACGCTCACCGACTTCGGCCTCAACGCCGCGGTCATGGGCATGGTGGCGCACGGCCTGATCACCGGCATGCTCTTCTTCCTCGCCGGCTCGGTGAAGGAGCGCTACCACACGCTGGAGATCCGGCGGCTGGGCGGCATCCTGGTGACCGCACCGCGCCTCGGCTGGGTGCTGGGCTTCTCGGCGATGGCGTCGCTCGGCCTGCCGGGCCTGGCGGGCTTCTGGGGCGAGTTCCCGGCGATCCTCTCGGCGTACCAGCCGGGGGCGGGGCTGTCCGAGGCGGTGTTCCGCACCTACATGGTGGTGGCCGCGGTCGGCACGGTGTTCGCCGCCGGCTACCTGCTCTGGCTCTACCAGCGCACCGCGTTCGGCACCCCCAACGGCGACCACGCCGGCGAGGAGATCGAGGACGTGACCCTGCCGGAGTGGGTGGCGTGGCTGCCGATGCTGGTGCTGATCCTGGCGATCGGCGTCTACCCGAACCTCGTGTTCCGGGTGACCGACGGGCAGCTGAGCGCGGTGGCCGAGGCGCTCGCCGCGATGGGGGGCTGATCCGCCGTGCCCGGTGCTGCACTGGCGAGCATCGCCACCGTCGGCCAGGCGGCCGACGGCGGCTTCGTCCGCCCGGCGATCGACTGGCACGCCATGGCGCCCGACCTGGTGCTGGTCGCCACCCTGTGCGTGGTGCTGGTGGCCGACCTCTTCCTGGCCGAGGACCGCAAGGGGGTGCTGCCGTCGCTGGCCGGCCTCGGGCTGCTCGTCGCGGTGGTGCCGGTGCTCACGCTGGCCGTCGACGGCACCGACCGTGCGATGTTCGGCGGCGCCTACGCGGTCGACGGCTTCGCCCTGGTGCTGAAGGCGCTGTTCCTGATCGCCGGCTACGTGGTGGTGCTGCAGTCGACCAACTACGTGGCCGAGGGCGACTACGCCGAGGGCGAGTACTACGTGCTGCTGCTGTCGTCGATCCTCGGCATGACCGTGATGGCGTCGGCCCGCGACCTGGTCACGATCTTCGTGGCGCTCGAGCTGCTGTCGATCCCCGCCTACCTGCTCGCCGGCTGGCGCAAGCACGACCTGAAGAGCAACGAGGCGGGCGTCAAGTACTACCTCATGGGCGTGTTCGCCACCGGCGTGCTGCTCTACGGGATGTCGCTGCTCTACGGGGTGGCGGGGTCGACGATGCTCCGCGACATCGGCGCCGCCCTGGCCGGGGGCGAGAGCGTGCCGGTGATCTCGCTGGCCGTGGTGTTCGTGCTCGCCGGCTTCGCGTTCAAGGTGTCGGCGGTCCCGTTCCACACCTGGGCGCCCGACACCTACGAGGGCGCCCCCACGCCGATCACCGCGTTCCTGTCGGTGCTGTCGAAGGGCGCGGGCTTCGTGGCGCTGGTGCTGCTCGTCCTCATCGGGTTCGAGGGCCGCAGCGACGTGGTCGAGCCGCTCATGTGGGTGCTGGCCGCGCTGTCGATGACGATCGGCAACGTGGTCGCGCTGCGCCAGACCAACGTGGTGCGGATGCTCGCCTACTCGGGCGTCTCCCAGGCCGGCTTCATGCTGGCCCCGCTGGCGGTGGTGGGGCAGATCGGCGGCGACGCCGGCAGCGCGATCGTCACCTACCTACTGATCTACGCGGTGATGAACCTGGGCGCCTTCACGGCGGTCATGGCGATCGCCCGCAAGACTCGCAGCGCCGAGCTGCGCACGTTCGGCGGCCTGTTCGAGTACGCGCCGTCGCTGGCCGTGCTCATGTCCGTCTTCCTGTTCTCGCTCGCGGGCGTGCCCCCGCTGGCGGGCTGGCTGGCGAAGTTCGTGGTGTTCCGGGCGGTCATCGACGCCGGCACCGGCTGGGCCTACGCCCTGGCGGTCGTCATGGCGGTGAACACGGTGATCTCCCTCGGCTACTACGCCAACGTGGCCCGCGAGATGTGGATGAACCCGGTGCACGAGGGCGACCGAACGCCGGTGCGGGTGCCCGTGTCGCTGCGCGGCGCCCTGGCCATCACCGGCGTGCTGACGCTGGCCTTCGGGGTGACGCAGTGGGCCACCGAGCTGGGCGACCTGGCCGAGCTCGTGGCGGCGTTGTGAGGCGCTCCGCCGCGCCATGAGCAGGTCGCCGGCGGCGGCCCGGGTGGCGGCGGAGATCGGCCGGCACGGTCCGCTGCCGGTCGAGCGGGTGCTCGAGCTGGCGCTCTACGGCCGGGAGGCCGGCTTCTACGAGACCGGCGGGCGGGCCGGGGGCCGCCGGGGCGACTTCCTCACCAGCCCGGAGGTCGGGCCGCTGTTCGGCGCGGTGGTGGCCCGGGCGCTCGACGGCTGGTGGCGCGACCGCGGCGAGCCCGACCCCTACCTGGTGGTCGAGGCGGGCGCCGGGCCGGGGACGCTGTGCCGGTCGGTCCTGGCGGCCGAGCCGGCGTGCGGCCGGGCGCTGCGCTACGTGCTGGTGGAGCGATCCGCCGCCCAGCGCCGCACCCACGCCGAGACGCTGCGGCTGGAGGACCCGGCGTTCGCGTTCGCGCCGGTCGACCCCACCGGCGAGCGCCCGGTGCCCGAGGCGCCCGAGGGACCGATCTGCGTGAGCCTGGCCGAGATGCCCCGGGTGTCGGGGCCGGCGGTGGTGCTGGCCAACGAGCTGCTCGACGACCTGCCGTTCGGCCTGGCCGAGCACCGCGACGGCCGCTGGCACGAGGTCCGGGTCGGCCTCGTCGACGGCGGCGCGCGGCTGGGCGAGGTGCTGGTGCCCCTGGTGGACGAGCACCGGCGGTTGCTCGAGCGGCTCGTCCCCCACTCCGAGGACGGCGCTCGCGTGCCGCTCCAGGACGCGGCGGTCGCCTGGCTGCGCGAGGCCCTGGCGGTGGCCGGCGCGGCCGGGCGGGTGGTGGTGCTCGACTACGTGTCGACCACGGCGGGGATGGCGGCCCGGCCGATGGGCGAGTGGCTGCGGACCTACCGCGGCCACGGACGCGGCGCGGGCTACCTGGACGACCTGGGCGAGCAGGACGTCACCTGCGAGGTGGCCGCCGACCAGCTCGCCACCGTGAGGGCCCCGATCGCCGACCGGGCCCAGGCCGACTGGCTGCGGTCGCACGGGATCGACGGGCTGGTCGACGAGGGCCGCCGGATCTGGGCCGAGCGCGCCCACCTGGGAGACCTCGAGGCGGTGCGGGGGCGCAGCCGGGTGGGAGAGGCCGAGGCGCTGCTCGACCTCACGGGCCTCGGAGGCTTCCGGGTGCTGGAGTGGGCGGGGCGCTGACCGCGCCCGGCCCCGTTCCCTCCCCGACCTCTCGAACCGGGCGTCGCGCTCGTCGGTCCCCGGCCTCGCGACGCATCCGTGGGGCCCGCTCGTGGCCGGTGGCGAGCAGCCGCTCGATGCCGGCGATCAACCAGTCGAGGCCCAGCTCGAACTCGGTGTCGTGGTCGGCCGGTGTCATCTCGCCCAGCTCGGCCAGGTGGGAGAAGCGTGACCGGTCCACCGCGCGCCCCGGCGGCGCGCCGCCGGGGCGCCGGACGCGGCCGACCTGCTCGGACACGTGCCCGAGCGTGAAGCTGGCGACGATGCCCAGCACCCGGTCGGCGAGGTTGACGTCGAGGCCGATGCCGCGGAGCAGGCCCAGGGCCGAGTCGACGAACGACGCCGTCCCCTCGGTCACCAGCGGGCGGCCGGCCACCAGGCGCACGGTCTCGGGGTGCGCGAGCAGCACCTCCCGGTAGGCCCTCGCGTGGGTGCGCACCTGCTGCTGCCAGCCGCCCGCCCCGGGCGTGATCGGCGGCATCTCCCGGAACACCTGCTCCACGACACCCTCGACCAGGTCCTCCTTGCTGGCGATGTGGCTGTAGAGCGACATGGCCTCCACCCCGAGGTCGCGCCCGAGGCGGCGCATCGTGAGCGCGTCGACGCCCTCGCGGTCGACCAGGTCGAGGGCGGCCCGCAGCACGCGATCGCGGGTGAGCCCGGGTCGGGAGCGGGTCGGCACGCCTGCACCCTGTCACGCACCGGGGCGGCGGGGCCACCCGTCCGGCCACCGACGCCGGCCGCCCACCAGCACCGCCGGCCGCCGGCCGCGCACCGCCGGCCGCCGACCGGCACCGACGGCCGTCCCGGCCGTGTCGCCCCTTCCGGTCGCGGAATCGGTTCCTCTCCAACCATTTCCGCGACCGGAACCCGAGCGGCGCCCCGTTCCCGGCGCCAGCGAAGCTCCATCGGCTCTCCACACCGCCTCCAAGGAACCTCACGCGCGGGTCCGTACCGTCGTTGGTGCAGATGACATCCGCCCGCAAGCCGCAGTGAAGCGACGTGCAAGCGGCAGGGGTGAGCATCTGACACCGGGCGGCAGCGCCGCCCGACACCCCCTGGTACAGCCCCTGGCACCGAGAGGACACGACATGAGCCACCACACCCCCCACCCCCTCCGCCACAGCGTCACCGATCTGTGGCACTTCGGCTACACCGGGCCCGCGTACCTCCGCGGCCGGCCCGCGCGGGACTACCTGGGCCGTCACCGGCCCCGGCGACGGCGCCCGGACCCGGCGGCGTAGGGCCGGGACCGCCCCCACGACCGGTCCACGACCGGTCCGGGACCGCCCCACCGCGCTTCCCTCCCGTCGCTGCTCGCTCGGCCTCCGGGCCGGTCGTGCCGGTAGGCTCGCCACCGCACCGACACGTCAGTCAGCGACGAGGGGGAAGCGCAGATGGCCGACGAGGCGCCTGGAGCCACACGGACCGACCGCGGGAGCGGGCCGGCCGCGGCGATCGAGGACTACTTCGTCGAGGACCGCACGTTCCCGCCGCCCGCCGACTTCCGCGAGCGGGCGCTGATCACGAGCAGCGACGTCTACGCACAGGCCGAGTCCGACTGGCAGGGGTTCTGGGCCCGCCAGGCGGCCGAGCTGCTCGACTGGTACGACGAGTGGCACACGATCCTCGAGTGGGACCTGCCCGACGCCCGCTGGTTCGTGGGCGGCACGCTCAACGCGTCGTACAACTGCCTCGACCGCCACGTCGAGGCCGGCCGGGGCGACCGGGTGGCCTACCACTGGGAGGGCGAGCCTGGCGACACCCGCACGATCACCTACGCCGACCTGCTCGGCGAGGTGCAGCGGTTCGCCAACGTGCTGAGGGACCTGGGCGTGCGCCGCGGCGACCGCGTGGCGATCTACATGCCGATGATCCCCGAGCTGCCGGTGGCGATGCTGGCCTGCTCGCGCATCGGGGCGCCGCACTCGGTGGTGTTCGGCGGGTTCTCGGCCGACTCGCTGGCCGGCCGGATCAACGACGCCGAGTGCAAGCTGCTGGTCACCGCCGACGGCGGGTTCCGCCGCGGGCAGGCCCACCTGCTGAAGCCGATCGCCGACGTGGCGCTCGCCGACACGCCGTCGATCGAACACGTGGTGGTGGTCGACCGGGTGACCGGCCATCCGGCCGCCGGGGGCGCCGCGGTGTCGATGACCGAGGGGCGCGACCACTGGTACCACGAGCTGGTGCAAGCCGCCGAGCCGGCGTGCCCGCCCGAGCACATGGACAGCGAGGACCTGCTGTATCTGCTCTACACGTCGGGCACCACGGCCCGCCCGAAGGGCATCATGCACACCACCGGCGGCTACCTCACGCAGGTGGCCTACACCCACAAGCACGTCTTCGACCTGCACCCCGAGACCGACGTCTTCTGGTGCGCCGCCGACATCGGCTGGGTGACCGGCCACAGCTACATCGTCTACGGGCCGCTCGCCAACGGCGCGACCAGCGTGATCTACGAGGGCACGCCCGACACGCCGGGCCGCGACCGGCTCTGGGACATCGCCGAGCGCTACGGCGTGACCATCCTCTACACGGCACCCACCGCCATCCGCACCTTCATGAAGTGGGGGACGCAGGAGCCCGAGAAGCACGACCTGTCGTCGCTGCGGCTGCTCGGCTCGGTGGGCGAGCCGATCAACCCCGAGGCCTGGATGTGGTACCACACGCACATCGGCGGCGGCCGGTGCCCGGTGGTCGACACCTGGTGGCAGACCGAGACCGGCTCGATCATGATCTCCCCGCTGCCCGGTGCCACCACCCTCAAGCCGGGCTCGGCCACGTTCCCGCTGCCCGGCATCGCCGCGGAGCTCGTCGACGCCGACGGCAACCGGGTGGAGCGCGGCGGCGGCTACCTCACGCTCACCCGGCCGTGGCCGGCCATGCTGCGCGGCATCTGGGGCGATCCCCAGCGCTACCACGACACCTACTGGGCCCGCTACGGCGACCGGTACTTCGCGGGCGACGGCGCCAAGATCGACGACGACGGGTACTTCTGGCTGCTCGGCCGGGTCGACGACGTGATGAACGTGTCGGGGCACCGGATCTCCACCACCGAGGTGGAGTCGGCCCTGGTCGACCACTCGTCGGTGGCCGAGGCGGCCGTCATCGGCGCCAGCGACCCGGTGACCGGCCAGGCGATCGTCGGGTACGTGATCGTGCGGGGCGACGTGGAGCCCACCGCCGAGCTGGGCGAGGAGCTGCGCGGGCACGTCGCCGACAAGATCGGTCCCACCGCCCGTCCGAAGACGATCATCTTCACGGGCGAGCTGCCGAAGACCCGGTCGGGCAAGATCATGCGTCGGCTGCTGCGGGACGTGGCCGAGGGGCGGTCGCTGGGTGACACCACCACGCTCGCCGACCCGACGGTCGTCGAGGAGATCCGCAGGCGGGCAGAGACGCAACCCCAGGAGGACTGAGGGCCGATGCCCCGCCCGCACCGCCGCTCGCACCGGTGGCCGCACCGTTGCCCGTCCCACCGCCCGCGCCATGGCGGGCAGTGGTCGCCGCACGGTTGCCCGCCCGTCCGCCCGCACCGCCGCTCGCAGCGCACCGCCGTCCGCCCGTGTCAACATGCCCGCCGCCCGCTCGTCGCACCGTGACGGCGGCCCGGATCCGGAGGCGCCCCTGGAGGTGACCATCCGGCCGGCCGAGCCGGTCGACGCCCCGGCCATGGGTGCCGTGTGGCACCGGGCCGCCCTGGTGGGCTACGACGGCATCCTGCCCGCGGGGGGACCGCCGGTGCCGTCCGGCGACATGGCGGCCGACGGGTGGCGGCGCGAGATCGCGGCCCGGACCACGGGCGCCCTGGTGCTGGTGGCCTGCCCGGCCGACCCCGACAGACCCGAGAAGCCGGGTGGCCCCGTGTTGGGCACGATCGCGGTGGTGCCCGACGCGTACGACTCGAGCCGGGGCGAGGTGGCCGGCCTCTATGTCGACCCGGGGCACTGGGGTCGGGGCATCGGCGGGTCGCTGCACAGCGCGGCGCTGGAGCACCTGCGGTGGGCCGGCTACCGCATGGCCATGTTGTGGGTGCTCGAGGGCAACGTCAGGGCCCGGTCGATGTTCGAGCGGTGGGGCTGGCGGCTCACCGCGGGCCGCCGCACCGACGCCATGGGCGTCGACGAGCTCTGCTACCTGCGCATGCCCTGATCCGCAAGGCTCTGGTCTCCGCCCGCCCCGGGTTAGCGCCCGCCTTCACGTCCGCGGGCCGCGTCGAGCATCCTGGCGGCGTGGATCCCAGGCGCGGCATGGAGGACACCCCGGATCACTGGTGCTGGCGTGACGGGGGGCCGGTGCCGCCCGGTCCGGCGGTGGTGTTCGACATGGACGGCGTGCTCTCCGACGCGTCCCGGCGCCAGCACTACCTCGAGTACCCCCGGCGTGACTGGGAGGCGTTCTTCGAGGCGTGCGGCGACGACGAGCTGATCGACGAGGTGGGCCGGCTGCTGGAGGTGCTGGACGACGACCTGGCGATCGTCCTGCTCACGGCCCGCCCGCTGCGGGTGCGGCCGCAGACCCTGGCCTGGCTCGACCGCTACGAGCTGCGCTGGGACCTGCTGATCATGCGGGAGTGGGGCGACTACTCGGCGTCGCGGGCGTTCAAGAAGGAGGCGGTGAACGACCTGCGGGCCCACGGCTTCGACCTGCGCCTGGCCTTCGAGGACGACCGCCGCAACGTGGAGATGTTCCACGGCGAGGGCGTGCCCTGCATCTACATCCACTCGGGCTACTACGACTGATCCCCGGTCGCGTGCGGCCGGCCCGCGACCGCCGATCCGGCATACCGTTCGCGGCGGGCGACGATACGCTTCGGGGCGTGAAGAACACCGTCAAGACGTTCGTCCTGCTCGCCGGCCTGGGCGGGCTGCTGATCGTGCTCGGTCAGCTCTTCGGCGGCCCAACAGGAGCGTTCATCGGCCTGGCGATCGGGCTCGCCATCGTGGGCGTGTCCTACTGGAAGAGCGACAAGATCGCGATCAAGGCGGCCCGCGCGGTGCCGGTGTCCGAGGCCGAGATGCCGGAGTACTACGCGATCGTGCGCGAGCTCACGCAGATGGCGAACATGCCGATGCCGAAGCTGTACGTCACGCCCGACCAGCAGCCCAACGCGTTCGCCACGGGGCGCAACCCCGAGCACGCCGCGGTGGCGGTGACGCAGGGCATCCTGCGGATCCTCGACCGCAACGAGCTGCGGGGCGTGCTGGCCCACGAGCTGAGCCACGTGGGCAACCGCGACATCCTCATCGGCTCGGTGGCGGCGGCGATCGCCATGGGCATCACGATGCTGGCGATGTTCGCCCGGTTCGCGGCCATCTTCGGCGGCGGCGGGCGTGACAACGACAACAACCCGTTCGCGCTGCTGGCCATGGCCCTGCTCGCCCCGCTGGCCGCGGGCCTGCTGCAGATGGCGCTCAGCCGCAGCCGCGAGTACGAGGCCGACCGCTCCGGTGCCCGGCTCATCGGCGACGGCGAGCCGCTCGCCCGGGCGCTGCAGAAGCTGGAGTCCGGGGCGAAGGCCGTGCCGATGGACATCGACCCGGCGCACGCCCAGGCGTTCATCGTGAACCCGCTCACCGGGCGCAAGATGAGCTTCGCCAACCTGTGGCGCAGCCATCCGAAGACCGAGGACCGGGTGGCCCGGCTCCGCGGCGGCGACTGGCAGGG
>JBKHJZ010000270.1:0-3407 GCA_046537875.1 Acidimicrobiia bacterium
GATGGCCCCAGTGCCGGGCACCGGCCTGCGCGCCCCGGCGCTGGCATCGGGCCCGGCCGCCGGCGACCTCGTCGCGCTGCTGGCGCCCCTCGGCATGCCGGTGGAGCACGCCGGCGGCGAGCCCGGCCGGGCTGCCACCCGCAAGCTGCTGCGGAGCGTGGTCGCCAAGGGGCTCGCAGCGCTCGTCATCGAATCGCTGCTGGCCGCCGAGGCCGCCGGCCTGGCCGACGAGACCTGGGAGAACGTGACCGGCCTGCTGGCGTCGGCCGACGAGGCGCTGGTCCGACGCCTGGTGGCCGGGACGGGCGTCCACGCCCCCCGCCGGGTCGACGAGATGGAGGCCGCGGCGGAGCTGCTGGCCGACCTGGGGGTCGAGCCCACGATGACCTGGGCCACGCTCGCCCAGCTCCGCCGGATCGCGGGCGACCCGGGCGGCCTGCCCGAGCCTCCGGGCTGAGCCGCCACCCGGGGGCCCAGCGAGGGTTCACCGAGGGCCGACCCGCCGCTCACACCTGGCCGTCGAAGGCCTCCCACTGGCGGAGCACGTCGACCACCGAGAGCAGGTGGGCACGCATGGCGGCCTCGGCGGTCGGTCCGTCGCCGGCCACGATCGCGTCGACGATCGCCCGGTGCTGGGCAAGCGACTCGGCCGCCCTGCCGGGCATGAGCGCGAGGCGGAACTGGTGGTGGGCGGCCCGGTTGCGCAGGTTCGCCACCAGGTCGTCGGCCACCCGGTGGCGGGCGATGCGGCGGATGGTGGCATGCAGCGTGCGGTTGAGCTTCGAGTAGGCCAGCTTCTTGTCCGCCTCGACGGCCGCCGTCATCTCGCCGATGAGCGTGCGCAGCTCGTCGCGCTCGTCGTCGGTGGCGCGCTCGGCGGCGAGCCGGGAGACGAGCCCCTCCAGCGCGGCCCGGGCCTCGGTGATCTCGACGGCCTCGGCGACCGTGATGCGACGGACGGTGGCGCCCCGGTTGGTCTCGCGCTGCACCAGGCCCTCGGCGACCAGCTCGACGAGGGCGGCGCGGATGGCGGCCCGCCCGACGCCGTAGCGCTCGGTGAGCTGCAGCTCGATGAGCCGCTCGCCGGGCGGGAAGGCGCCCTCGAGGATGTCGTCTCGCAGCCGGTCGGCCACTGGTGCAGTCACGACCACATGATCCTGTCCGAAGCTGGTGACGACCCTCCCGGCAGCGGATGACGCGACGGATCGTCAACACTATTGTGCACAACGCAGCCATCGTAGGGGGAGAGCGCGTGGCAGAGCCGTTGAAGGTCGCCCTCGCCGGCGAGGGTGCGATCGCCCGCAGGCACGTCGCGGCCCTGGGCCGGATCGACGACGTGGAGGTGGTCGCCGTCGCCGGAGGCGTCGCCGAGGACACCGCCGAGTTCGCCGCCGAGCACCGCATCCCCCGGCACACGCTCGACCTGGGCGACCTGCTCGCCGACCCCGGGATCGACGCGGTCCTCCTCGCCAGCCCCACGCCGCTCCACGCCTCGCAGGCGGTGCAGGCGATGGAGGCGGGCAAGCACGTGCTCGTCGAGATCCCGATGGCCGACAGCCTGGCCGACGCCGAGGCCGTCGTCGCCGCGCAGGAGCGCACCGGCGTGACCGCGATGGTCTGCCACACGCGACGGTTCAACCCGAGCCACCAGTGGGTCCACCGCCGGGTGGTCGCCGGGGAGCTCACGCTCCAGCACCTGGTGGCGGAGACCTTCTTCTTCCGGCGCGAGAACCGGAACGCGCTCGGGAAGCCCCGGACGTGGACCGACCACCTGCTGTGGCACCACGCCTGCCACACCGTCGACCTGTTCCACCACCAGACCGGCGAGGTGCCCGAGCAGGTGTGGGCGCAGCAGGGCCCGCCGCATCCCGAGCTCGGCATCGCGATGGACATGACCGTCGGCCTCCGCTCGCCGTCGGGGGCCCTGTGCACGCTGGCGCTGTCGTTCAACAACGACGGGCCCTTCGGCACGTGGTTCCGCTACATCGGCGACACCGGCACCTACGTGGCGCGCTACGACGAGCTGGTCGACGGCCGCGACAACCCGATCGACGTCTCCGGCGTCGACGTGTCGACCGACGGGATCGAGATCCAGGACCGGGAGTTCGTGGCGGCCGTGCGCGAGGCCCGCGAGCCGGCCACCAGCGTGGCCCGCTGCCTCCCGACCATGGAGACGCTCGACCGCCTCGAGCGGGTGCTGTGACCGCAGCCGCGGCCGTCCCGGACCGCGTCCCGGTGGTGATCATCGGTGGCGGTCCCGCCGGGCTGCTGCTGGCCCGCCTGCTCGCACTCGTCGACGTCGACTCGGTTGTGCTCGAGCGGCAGACCCGCGAGCACGTGAAGAGCCGCATCCGGGCCGGGGTGCTCGAGTGGGGCACCGTCGAGACGCTGCGCGACGCCGGGGTGGGCGGGCGCATGGACGCCGAGGGCACGGTGCACGACGGCGTCGGGCTCAGCTTCTCCGGGCGCCACATCCGCATCGACTTCGCCGGCCTCACCGGCAAGGGCGTGATGATCTACGGCCAGACCCAGGTCCAGAGGGACCTCGACGCCGCGGCCGACGCCGCCGGCGTGCCGGTGGTCGACGAGGCGGCCGACGTCATGCCCTGCGACGTGGCCGGCGACGGCCCGTTCGTCACCTTCACGAAGGAGGGCCGCCGGCACCGCATCGACTGCGACTACGTCGCGGGCTGCGACGGCGCGCACGGCGTGAGCCGCACCGTGATCCCCCCGTCGGTGCAACGCACCTACGAGCGCACCTACCCGTTCGGCTGGCTGGGGATCCTGTCGGAGACGCCCCCGGTCGACGCCGAGCTGATCTACGCCCACCACGAGCGGGGCTTCGCGCTGTGCTCGATGCGCCACAGCATGCTGAGCCGCTACTACGTGCAGTGCGGCGTCGACGACGACATCGCCGACTGGCCGGACGAGCGGTTCTGGGACGAGCTGCGCGCGCGCCTGCCCGAGCACGTCGCCGGGCGGATGGTCACCGGCCCCTCGATCGAGAAGTCGATCACCCCGCTGCGGAGCTTCGTGGCCGAACCGCTCCGCCACGGCCGCCTGCTGCTGGCCGGCGACGCCGGCCACATCGTGCCCCCGACCGGCGCCAAGGGCCTGAACCTCGCGGTCTCCGACGTGCAGTACCTGGCCGCGGCCCTGGCCGACGCCGTGTCACGGGGGTCGACCACCGGCATCGACGAGTACTCCGACCGGGCCCTGGCCCGGGTGTGGAAGGCCGTCCGCTTCTCGTGGTGGCTCACCACGCTGATGCACCGCTTCTGGGAGAGCGGCGACTTCAACCACCGCGTCCAGGAGGCCGAGCTCGACTACCTGGCGAGCTCCGAGGCCGCCCGCCGGGTCTTCGCCGAGAACTACGTGGGCCTGCCCTTCTAGCCGCCCGACCAACC
>JBKHJZ010000076.1:0-14422 GCA_046537875.1 Acidimicrobiia bacterium
CGGCGGCGCCGACCCGACGCTGGTCATGGGGCCCACGGCCGCCGACCACACCGAGCCCTCCGCGTTGCCGTGGGGGTCGCTCGCGACCCTGGAGACCCCAGAGGGGACCGACACGGCGCAGACGGCGGCGGCGGGAGCGGACACGGCAGAGACGACGGCGCCCCTGCCGGCCGCACGGGACGGCGAACCGGCCGCGCCGGGAGACACCGCGAGCGCCGCCCCCCGGGGGTCGCGGCCGGGTCGGAGTCGGCTGCGCCACGCCCGGGTGGCCGTCTCCTCCCGGGTGCGAATCCTCGGCTGGGCCACCCTGCTCCTCGTCGTGGCCGGGGCGGCGACGCTGCTGGTGCAGCGGCGGGTGCTGCTCGACCAGCTCGACGACCGGGTCGACGACAGCCTCGACCAGGAGGTCTCCGAGCTGCGCCAGCTCGCCGTCGGCCAGGACCCCGCAACCGGCGAGCCCTTCACGGGCGACGTGGGCGCGATCTTCCGCACGTTCATCGAGCGCAACGTCCCCGACGAGGGGGAGACGTTGATCGCCCTCGCCAGGGGCGAGCCCCCGATCGCGACCCTCGCGCCGTACCCGCTCTGGGAGGACGCCGCGCTGATGGACCGCTGGCGCTCGCTCACCGCCTCCGAGCGGGCCACTGAGGCGACCCCGGCCGGACCGGTCCGGTACCAGGCGGTGCCGCTCACCGACGGCGGGGAGGTCCGCGGCGTGTTCGTGGTGGCCACCTTCGTGCAGGCCGAGCGCGACGAGATCGACCAGCAGACCCGGGTGAGCGCGGCGGTGTACGGGGTGGTGCTGCTCGCGGCGGTGGGGCTCGCGTGGTTGATGGCAGGGCGGGTCTTCGCCCCGGTGCGGGTGATCACCGACACGGCTCGCGAGCTGTCGGAGAGCGACCTCAGCCGGCGGATCCCGGTCCCGGACAGCGACGACGAGATCGCCGAGCTCGCGGGCACGTTCAACGGCATGCTCGATCGGCTCGACGCGGCGTTCACCACGCAAAGGCGGTTCCTGGACGACGCAGGGCACGAGCTGCGCACCCCCATCACGATCATCCGGGGGCACCTCGAGCTGGAGGGCGACCACCCCGGCGACCGGCGCGCCACGCGTGCCGTGGTGCTCGACGAGCTCGACCGCATGGGTCGCATCGTCGACGACCTGCTGGTCCTCGCCCGGGCCGGGCAGCCCGACTTCCTGCGGCCCGAGCCCGTCGATCTCGACCTGCTCACCAGCGAGCTGTTCGCGAAGGCGAGGGCGCTGGCCGACCGTGACTGGCGGCTGGACGCCACCGGCCACGGCGTCGTCCACGCCGATCCGCAGCGGCTCACGCAGGCGGTGATGAACCTGGTGGACAACGCCGTGCGCCACACCGGGGAGGGTGCGGTGATCGCGCTGGGTTCGGCCCTCGAGCCCCGGAGAGCGTGCCTGTGGGTGCGCGACACCGGGCCGGGGATCCCTCCCGAGCAGCAGGAACGCATCTTCGAGCGCTTCGCCCGGGCGCGCGACGGCGGCCGCCGCCCCGGGACGTCGGGGCTGGGCCTGGCGATCGTCCGGTCGATCGCACGGGCGCACCAGGGGTGGGTCACGCTCGACAGCCGGCCCGGTGCCGGCGCCACGTTCACCATCTGCGTCCCGTCCGACGACCCGATCGGCGGCGAGGCCGCTGACCAGCCCGGGCCGGGGAGCGCACGCCGATGACCCGCATCCTGATCGCCGAGGACGAGGCCCAGATCGCCTCGTTCCTCCGGAAGGGCCTGGAGGCCAACGGCTTCACGACGTCGGTGGTGTCCGACGGTCCCACCACGGCCGAGCCTGACGAGTGCCGGCGGAACCTGAGAGCGGTCTCATCGCGGTCTCAGGTCGTGCTCACCTCCGCCTGACACGATGGGTGGCGTGGTCGGCGATGCCCCGCCCGGCGCGGACGTCCTGGTCGACAACCCCCTGGCGCACCTCGACGACCCCGCGCTGCCCGCGTTCCCCACGCTGGTCGCCGCCCCCCGACCGCTGCTGGCCGCCGCGCTCGCGCCCGCCGGCGGCGAGATCCGGCGGGTGGCACCCCGGCAGACGACCTGGCGACCCGGGCGCAGCCTGACGGTCCGCTACGACGCCACCGTCGCCTGGTCGACCGGCAACGACACCGACGAGGTGCTAGTGGCCACCACCGGACGCCTCCCGCACAATGCGCTGGTCCTGGAGGCCGACGGGGTGGAGGTGGCCGTGTGGCGGGTGCCGCACGATCCCTGGCTCCCCGGCCTGGCCCCGGCGTGCGACCCGGCGGCGCTGGGCGGGCTCCTCGATGGCCTGGGCGTCGGGCGGGGGGCCGTCCGGCACCGGCTCGTCTCCTACCGGCCGGGACGGCGTGCGGTGGTGCGTGTCGATCGCGGGACCGCCACCCTGTTCGTGAAGGCCCTGCGACCGGGCCGGGCGGACGCGCTCCACCACAGGCACCGGGCGCTGGCCGCCGCGCTGCCCGTTCCCCGCAGCGTCGGCGTGGACCCGGATCTGGGATTGGTCGTGCTGGAGGCCCTCGGCGGCACGCTGCTCCGGCAGCGGTTGCTGGGCGCCGCCACCGGCCTGCCATCTGCCGAGGCGCTGCTGCACCTGCTCGACCGCCTACCCGAGCCGATCGACGACGCCCGGGCGCCGGGCTGGCGCACCGCCGAGTGGACCGACCTGCTCGGCCGGGTCCGCCCCGACCAGGCTCGTGCGCTGGCCACGCTGGCGGACGAGCTCGCCGAGGCCGAGGCACGCTACGGCGACGAACCGCCGGTCGCCGTGCACGGCGACCTCCACGAGGCCCAGTTGCTGGTGCGCGGGTCGGAGATCACCGGCGTGCTCGACATCGACACCCACGCGCTCGGCCACCGGACCGGCGACCTGGCCACGATGATCGGCCACCTGTCGACCCTTGCGCTGGCGACCGGGCGCCGGGCCATCGACGGCTACGTCGGCCGGCTGATCGGCGGCTTCGACCGCCGCGTCGATCCGGTCGGCCTGCGCTATGCGGTGGCGGCCGTGGTGCTCGGCCTGGCGACCGGCCCGTTCAGGGTGCTGGAGCCGGGCTGGCCCGCGAACACCGACGCCCGCGTGGCCCTCGCCCGCCGCTGGGCCGACGCGGCGCACCAGGCGCAGCACGGCCGGCGCCCCCGCTCCCGAGATGAGACACCTCTCAGGACCGGCTCACGGACGTCTCAGGTGGCGGGCCCATCATGAGGTCGTAGGAAGAGACGACAGGAGTCCCCGATGACGACCCGCAGAACCCCCAGCACGTGGAAGATCACGACGGCCGGCCTGGTGGCCGCCGGGCTGGGTGCGACCGGCATGGTGGCGGCCAGCGTCGCCAGCGCCGACGGCGGCGAGACCGACGACGTGCAGACGATCTCGCTGCGTGACCAGGCCACGACCACTGCGCCTGACGCCCCGGTGGACGTCACCCCGCGGGCACACGACAGCGTGCACAGCCCCGCCTCGGCGGACAGCCCCGATGGCGCCGACAGCCCGGCTTCTGCGGACAGCACCGACGGCGCCGACAGCCCGGCTTCTGCGGACAGCCCCGATGGTGCTGACAGCCCCGCATCGGTCGACAATCCCGACAGCCCCGACGGCGCCGACAGCCCCGCCAGCGTCGACTCGCCCTGACCCCGCCCCGTCCCGTTCTGGCAGCGGCTACTTCGCCCACCGCGAACCAGCCCTGCCAGAACCCCGGGGGCAACCCCGGTGCAGTGACCCAACCCCACCACACCGAACTGGCAGCGCCCACTTCGCCCACCGCGAACCACCGCTGCCAGAAGCCCCTGGGGTGTCACCCCACGCGGGTCGCGGGCTCCCACCCCGTCACGCAGTGCGGCAGCGGACGCAGGCCCCCACCAGGTCCAAGCGGTGGTGGTCGACGGCGAAGCCCCGGCGGGAGGCGATCCGCCGGAGCGCGGCGTCGATGTCCGACTCGAGCCCGTCGGGCACCGTGAAGTCCTCGACCTCGCCGCAGCCCGAGCAGACCAGGTGGTGGTGGTGCTCGGTCAGGTGCTCGGCCAGCTCGTAGCGCGCGAACTCGTCGGCGGTCACGATGCGGTGGACGATGCCCGCGTCCTCGAGCACCGTCAGGTTGCGGTACGTCGAGGACTGCGCCAGCGACGACGCCCGGTCGAGGAGCTGCGGGATCGACAGCGGTGCGTCGGACGTCGCCAGCACCTCGACGAGCGTGCGGCGTCCCCGCGTGTACCGGCGGTCGAGCGCCCGGAGGCGGGCTGCGGCCACCTCGTGCACGTCGGCCGTCATGGGCCCGAGGCTACCGCAGAAACTGAGAAACGATGAGAACGACGCCAGGTCACCGGGGATGGTCGTGGCCGATCGTCCGGGGCTCCTCGGGCAGGTGCGGGAGCTCCCGGTGGTGGTGCGGGTCGTCGACCATCACCGCCCCGCCCGGCAGGCGCAGCACCCGGCCGCCGTACGCCGCCGCGAGCGTCTCGTCGGTGAGGACGTCGTCCGGCGGCCCCACCGCGACCACCCGGTTCGCCAGCAGGATCACCAGCTCGGCCCGCCGGGCGTCGGCCAGGTCGTGGGTCGAGACCACGACCGTGCGGCCGGCGGCGTGCTCCTCGGCGATCGCGCTGGCAATCATCTCCTGCGACAGCAGATCGAGCCCGGTGGTCGGCTCGTCGAGCAGCAACAGCTCGGCCCCCTGGGCCAGTCCCTGGGCCACGAGCACCCGCTGCCGCTGACCGCCCGAGAGCTCGTCGAGCTGGCGGCCGCACAGGTCGGCCATCCCCACCCGGTCGAGCGCGGCCTCGACCGCGGCGTGGTCGGCCCGCCGGAGCCGCCGGAAGGCGCCCCGCCGGGCGTACCGGGCCATCGTCACGGTCTCGCGCACGGTGATCGGCAGCGAGCGTTCGACGTGCGTGGTCTGGAGCACCAGGGCCACGCCCGCGCGCCGCCGGTGGGCCGGCACGTCGAGGCGGCCCGACCGGGGCGTGAGCAGCCCCGCGAGCGCCGCGAGGAGCGTCGACTTGCCGGACCCGTTGGGGCCGACGAGCGACACCGAGGCGCCGACCGGGATCTCGAAGCTGGCCCGATCGACCGCGACGGCCCGCGAGCCGTGGGCGAGGACTAGGTCGTGGGCGAGAACCGCGTGCATGGGGCGACCCCGGGGTGCGTTGCAAACGAGAACGAGTCTCTTTAGAGTGCCACCGCTCAACCGAGATTCGTTCTCGGTTCGGGTTCCGACGTGCCCGACGAGGTCCCGATGCGCCGCTCACCGCTGCTCGTCCTCTCACTGGTGCTGGTGGTCGCAGCCGCGTGCGGGGACACCGGCACGGGCTCGGCCGACGGCGGCGACGGCCCCATCATCGCGGTGACCACCGACGTCCTCGGCGACGTGGTCACCAACCTGGTCGGCGACCTCGCCACGGTGGCCGTGATCGTGCCCCCGGGATCGAGCCCCCACGAGTACCAGCCGTCGGCACGCCAGGCGGTGGCGCTGCGCGAGGCCGACGCCGTGGTGGTGAACGGCGCCGGCTTCGAGGAGGGCCTGCTGCCCGCGGTGGAGGGGGCCGAGGCCGACGGGGTGCCGACGATCGTGGCGATCGACGCGGTCTCGCCCCTCGGCGCCGAGGGGCCCGGCGAGCGCGATCCGCACTTCTTCACCGATCCGCGCCGCATGGCCGAGGCCGCGCAGCACATCGCCGACCGCCTCGCCGAGGAGATCCCGGACATCGCCAGGGACGAGCTGGCCCGCCGGGCCGACGAGTACGTCGACGAGCTCCGCGCCCTCGATGCGGAGGTCGACGAGCTGCTGGCCGGCGTCCCCGCCGCTCGCCGCCGGCTCGTCACCAGCCACGACCTCTTCGCCTACTTCGCCGACCGCTACGGCTTCGAGGTGGTCGGGACGCTCGTCGCCTCGGGCACGACCCAGGCGGAGCCGAGCGCCGCAGAGCTCGACAGGCTGGCCACGGTGATCGCCGAGGAGGGGATCCCGGCGATCTTCGTCGAGGCGACGGCAACCGCCGACCTCGCCGGGACCGTGGCGGCCGAGGTCGGCCCCGACGTCGAGGTGGTCGAGCTCCACGGCGAGACCCTGGGCGGCGAGGGCTCGGCCGCGGCCACCTACGCCGGCGCCGTCCGCACCAACGCCGAGCGGATCGCCGAGGCCCTCGGTGGCTGACCCCGCCGTGGTGGCCCCCGTGCCGGCGGCCACCCTGATCGGCTGGTTCACCGACGCCTTCTCCCCCGTGTTCATGCAGCGGGCGCTGGTGGCGGGCCTTCTCGCGGCGGCGGCGACGGCCGTGGTCGGCACCTGGGTGGTGCTGCGCGGGCTCACGTTCCTGGGCGATGCCCTCGCGCACGGCGTGATCCCGGGCCTGGCGCTGGCCGTGCTCTGGGGGTTCAGCCCGATCGCCGGCGCCCTCCTCGCCGCGCTGGTGATGACCGCTGCCGTCACGGTGGTCACCCAGCGGACGCGCGTCCGCGACGACACCGGCATCGGTCTGCTGTTCGTGGGGATGCTGGCGCTCGGCGTCGTGATCATCTCGCGCTCGCAGAGCTTCGCCACCGACGTGACCTCGCTGCTGTTCGGCGAGGTTCTCGGGATCACGACATCGGACATCCGGGGCCAGGCGGTCGGTGCGGCGCTGGTGGTGCTCTCGTCGACCCTGCTCTACCGGCCGTTCATCGCCCTCACGTTCAACCGGGAGAAGGCGGCCACGCTCGGCATGCGCCCCGGCGTGGCCCACGCGGTGATGCTGGCGCTGGTAGCCGTCGCGATCGTCACCTCGTTCGAGGCCATCGGCACGTTGCTGGTGTTCGGGCTGCTCATCGGGCCGCCGGCCACCGCGGGCCTGCTCGTCCGCCGGGTGCCGCTCGTGATGGCGGCTGCGGTCGCGCTCGGCGCAGCCACGGTGGTCGTCGGCCTCACGATCAGCTACCACCACGACACGGCCGGCGGCGCCACCATCGCGGGGCTCGCGGTTGCCGAGTTCTTCGTGGTGCTGGCCGCGCAGGAGGCGCTCCGGGCGGTACGCCTGATGCGCCACCGCACCGCCGTGTGACGAGACGAGCGGCTCCGCCTCTACGTCCGGGCGTGTTCGCCCGGCCTCCGACCCGCGACGCCCCCGGGGGCGGCGTCGCGGGCGGCGCGGGAGCGCCCGCGGCACGGGCGTCGCCCGGCGGCGCGGGGTCGCTCCCCGCGTCTCCACCGCCCTCCGCCTCCTCGGCCAGCGGCGGCACCACGCGGCGTTCGATGGTGGCCCCGGCCTCCCCGAGACCCGTGACGGTCAGCCGGTCGTACGCGAGCAGGCGGTGCGTCGAGGCGTCGAGGTAGAGCACCGACGCCGCCAGCGGCTCCGGCTCGGCGCCCTGGAGCCCCCGCAGCCCGGCCCCGCCGGTCGAGCCCGCCACGAGCAGGATGGTCGGCTCCTCCGACCGGCCCTCGTCGCCGGGGGTCCCCTCCCCCGAGGCCGCGTCACCCGCGGTCTGCTCGTCCCCGGCCGCGTCATCGCCGGCGGCATCGGCCCCGGTGACGTCATCCCCCGCCGCGTCGTCCCCGGTGGCGTCGTCCCCGGTCGCGTCCCCGGCCGCGTCGTCCCCGGTCTCGTCGGCGGTCTCGCCACCGGTGTCGCCGCCGCCGTCCCGCTGCCCGTCACCCGTCGTCCCGCCGCCGGGATCCTCGTCCCCAGGGTCCGCCGACTCGCCGAGCTCGCGCTCGCCGCCGCCCCCGGCGTCGGCATCGTCGTCGCCGGTGACGGGGTCGATCACGTCCTGGCGGGCGTCGTGGGTGTGCCCGGCGAGCACCAGGGGCACCAGCCCGCCCAGCTCCCGGGCCATGCGCTCGTCGTGCACGGCAACCACGTCCACGGGAGGCGGTGCGGCCGTGCGCAGGGCGTCGGCCACTGCCGGCGCCACCGCCTCCGCACGCTCCTTCTCGGGCTCGGCCGCCGACTCGGCGTCCTTGTCGGGCGTGTAGCGCGGGTCGCCGACGCCCCAGATCCGGACCCCGGCGACGGTCTCGGCCTCGCCGTCGAGCACGACCGTGTTGTCCTGCCCGGCCACGGCCGCCTGGACCGCCCGCGAGTCGTGGTTGCCCCGCACGTACACGTACGGCACGTCGAGCCGCCCGATCTCCTCCACGAACCGGGTCTCGAGGGTCGTCCCCCAGTCGGTGAGGTCGCCGGTGTCCACGATCGCGTCGACGGCGAACTGCTCGGAGACCTGCCGCATGAGGTCGAACGCCTGCGGGTTCAGGTGGACGTCGCTCACGTGCAGGATCCGGATGGTGTCGGCGGTGGGCGAGAAGGTCGGCAGGTTCTCGCCGGCGAGGTACAGGGTGGCGACGTTCTCGACGAGGTCGCTCAGCTGGACCCGGTACTCGCCGTAGCGGTCGATCACGGTCTCGATGTCGCCGACCGCCCGGGGCGCCATCGTGAGCAGGCCCGTGTACCGGGGCTCGGCCACCGCGTCGGCGTCGAAGGTGACCGCGGTCCCGGCCCCGACCGCCGACACCAGCAGCGCACCCACCGCGCCACCGGCCACGGCAGACTCCCACCGCACGCGTGCGACGAGGGCACCGATCGCGCCGCCGGCCACGCCGAGCAGGGCGCAGCGCAGCGCCAGGTCCGCCAGCCCCTCCCGCACCTCGGCGGCCACCTCGTCGCCGATCGTCTCGACCGATGTCGGGTCACCGGCGATGCGCTCGGCGGCTGCGACACCGATCTCGTCGACCCTGACGTCGAGAGCCAGCGGCCAGTCGTGGGTGTCGAGCTCGATGCTGCCGAGCGGGGCGAGGCGCACGAGCGAGTAGCCGTGGAACGAGGGGCGGACCGAGAACGTCGTCTCGAACGGCCCGACCGTCGCCCCCACCCGTCCGGCGACCACGACGGCCAGCACGGCACCGGCGACCGCGAAGGCGGCGACTCGCAGCCGCGGCAGCCACGCCGGGGCGTGGCGACGCCATCGCGCCGCCATGACCTCGCGCAGGCGCGGTCGGCCTGTGTCGCTCACGGCCGCGCCCCGGCCGGCCCCGGCGCTCTCGTCGCCGGCGGCCTCGGCGGGCGCTGCCTCCTGGCGAGCGTCGGCTGCCGTCCGGTCCATGGCACGAGCCTGCCCGCTCCCGGCGGAGATGACGCATCCGGGTGCCGGAATCCCTTCGCTCCGTCACGGGCCGATCGGTTGCCCGCCACCGGGTGCGGGTAGGCGTGCGGCATGGCTGCGGAGGATGCCGGCGGCGGCGAGCCGCCGTCCCTGGTCCGCTCACTGTTCCTCGGGCGCATCGACGACGACCTCGCGGTTCCCTTCCCCCGGCTCGCCGGTGGCGAGCGGTCGCAGGTCGATCAGCTGATCGACAACCTCCGTTCCTACTGCGCCGAGCACTACGACCCCCACCGGATCGAGGCCGAGCGCTGGGTACCCGACCGGGTGCTGCGCGACCTGGGTGAGATGGGGCTGCTCGGCCTCTACGTGCCCGAGCGCTACGGGGGCAGGGGGCTGTCGCAGACCGGCTACTGCACGGTGTTCGACGCGGTCGGCCAAATCGACGCCACGCTCGCCGTGGTCCTCGGCGTCCACCAGTCGATCGGCTACAAGGGCATCCACCTGTTCGGAACCGACGAGCAGAAGGAGCGGTTCCTCCCCGGGCTGGCCACCGGCCGGACGCTCGCCGCGTACGCGCTGACCGAGACCGGGGCCGGCTCCGACGCCTACCACCTCGAGACCCGGGCCCGGCGCCAGCCCGACGGCAGCTACCGGCTCGACGGCGAGAAGCGCTACATCGGCAACGGCAGCCGGGCCGACGTGCTCACCGTGTTCGCCCGCACCGACGAGGGGGCGCACGTGGCGCTGCTCGTCGAGTCGGGCATGGAGGGCTTCGAGGTCGGCGGGCGCTTCGACACCATGGGGCTGGCCGGCAACGACCTGCGGCGGCTGCGCTTCCGCAACGTGCACGTGCCCGCGGCCAACGTGCTGGGCGAGGAGGGCGACGGCTTCCGCATCGCCACCGAGGTGCTGAACAACGGGCGCATGTCGCTCGGCTCCGGCAGCACCGGCGCGGTGCGCCACCTGCTGGCCCTCACCACCGAACACGTGCGCGCCCGGCGGCAGTTCGACCGGCCGCTGGCCGAGTTCGAGCTCGTGCGCCACAAGGTCGCCTGGATGACCTCGTACCTCTACGGCATGGAAGCGATGGGCTACCTCACCACCGGGCTCGTCGACCGGGGCGCCACCGACTACCGGATCGAGTCCGCGCTCGTGAAGGTCGCCGGCACCGAGTTCCTCTGGTACGCGGCCAACCGGGCCTTCCAGCTGGCCGGCGGCCACGCATACATGCGGGACGCGCCGTACGAGAAGATCCTGCGCGACATCCGCATCTTCCCGATCTTCGAGGGCGCCAACGACGTCATGCGCCTGTTCGTGGCGCTCCAGGGCCTCAAGGCGGTGGCCGACGAGGTGGAGGACCTCGCCGACATCGACGTCCGCGAGCCGTTCCAGGCGATCGGCACGCTGGTGAGCTACCTGGGGGGTCGGGTGCAGCGACGGCTCACCCCCGACCGGGTCGAGGGCGCCCATCCACGGTTGGCCGACCGGGCCGAGGCGGTGAGCGGGCAGGTGTACGACCTGCGGGCTGCGGCGGAGGGGCTGCTCCGCCGGCACGGCGCGGGGGTTCAGGAGCAGCAGGGCCAGCTGAAGCGCCTGGCCCACGCCGCCCTCGACATCTACGCCCAGGTCGCCACCGTGTCGCGCGCCTCGACCGCGCTGGCGGCCAGCCCGGCCCTCACCCCCGCGGCCGCGGGAACGGACGGGCCGGAGGCCGAGGCGGGGCCCTCCGCCGACGGCGAGGCCGCCACACCCTCGGCCGGCGACGAGGCGTTCGTCGCCGATGTGTTCTGCCGGCGGGCCGAGGCCAGGACCCGGCGCTGGCTCGACCAGCTGGACACCAACGACGACGCCGCCATGGGCGCGATAGCCGACGTCGCGTTCCGGGGCGGCTTCGGAGTGCCCACCTGAGCGCCCGATCCCGCAGCCACCCGTGCGACCCCGGTTCGGCGGGATGGACGAACGCACGCATCCGCGCGTCGACCCGAGACGGCGCGGCGGTCGGCGTCCCACGTGACGCCGGGTGAGCACCGTGCCGGGGAGCCGCCACACTGGCGTCCGTGACCCTGCGTGCGACCCCTCACCTGCGCGGCGTTGCCCTGGCTGCAGGCGGCACCCTCTGCCTCGTCCCCGACGCGACGCTCATCCGGCTCGCCGACGCCGACGACATCACGGTGGTGTTCTGGCGGTCGCTGTTCGTGGGGATCACGCTCACGGCCGTCACCACCCGCCGCCACCGCGGGGAGGTGCGGGCGGCCTACCGGGCCATCGGGCCCCCCGGAATCGCCGTCGCGATGGCGTGGGGCATCGCGCTGGTGCTCTTCGTCGTGTCGATCAACAACACCGCCGTGGCCAACACGCTGGTGATCCTGGCCACCGCTCCGTTCTGGGCGGCGCTCGCGACCCGCGTGCTCGTGGGCGAGGCCATCAGGACGCGCACGCTTCTGGCGATGGTGGCCGCCTTCGCCGGCGTGCTGGTCACGTTCGCCGGCCGGTCGGAGGTCGGCGGCCTCGGCGGGAACATCGCGGCGGTCGGCGTGGCGGTCGCCCTCGGCACCAACCTCACCGTGATCCGCCGGGCGGGCGGCGTCGACATGCTCCCGGCCATCTCGCTGGCCGGCTTCGTCGCGGCGGCGCTGACCCTGCCCGCCGCCTGGCCGGTCGGGATGAGCGCCCACGACTTCGCGGTCGTCGGAGCGATGGGGCTGGTGTTCGTCCCGGCCGCGTTCTCGTTGCTCGCGCTCGGCACCCGCTACCTGCCCTCGCCCGAGGTGAGCCTGCTGATGCTGCTCGAGACCGTGTTCGGGCCGCTGGTGGCCTGGGCGGTGGTGGGCGAGGCGCCGCCGGGCGCCGCCGCCGTGGGCGGTGCGGTGGTGGTGGTGGCCCTGGCGCTGCACTCCTGGCGGGGGCTGCGCGAGGAGCGTGCCCGCCACCTCGCGCCCGCCGGCGGAGCGCCGGGGCCACCGCCGGAGCCCGGCGGGCCCGCACCGGCCGGTCGGTGCTCCGGCCCCGATCCGACGCTCGGCGGGGCGGCCGCCGGTCCGCCGTGAGCCTCCCCGGTTGCCGCGCCGAGCGGTCCGGGCTCAGCGCTCTGTGTTCAGCCCTCGGCGCGGGAGACCGCCCGAGCGAGCTCCATCTTGTTCATCTTCGAGCGACCGGAGACGCCCGCGCGCTTGGCGCGCTCGTAGAGCTCCTCGCGCGTGTGCCCCTCGACATCGACGCCGCCCGCCGTCCGGCCGCCGCTCCGTCCCCGCCCCCGCTTGGCCCGCGGGTCGGACGGCCCCTTGCGCTTCTTCGGCTCCCAGTGGTCGCCGACCTTCTCGAAGCTGTGCTTGAGCGCGGCGTACGCCGTCTGGTGGGCCCGCCGCTCGCTGCTGTACTGCTCGTGCGCCGAGTCGAGGGCCTCGGCGAACGTCCGCTGCGCCTTGGCCGACGAGCGACGGATCGTGTCGGGCAGGTCCTGCTTCCGTGTCCGTGGCATGGGCACCTCCTCGTGCCGGCGGGGTGGACGGGGGGTCGACCTGCGGGCGTGCCGGCCCCGCCGGGGCGGGATCGGCACGCCCGGGACGTGGACCGCTAGGTGGACGAGCCGGCCTGTGCGGGCGCCTGCCCGCCGGACGCCTCCGCCGGCTTCTTCCCGGAACCCGGCTCGGTCTCGACCGTCCCGGCGATCGCATCCGCGGCCACGTCCGCGCCGGCGACCAGCCGGCTCTCCACCGCATCGCCGATCCGGCGGGCGTCGCGGGTCACGGTCTCGCTCACGTGCTGCACCCGCGGGTTCTCACGGATGCGTTGCACGACCTCCTCCAGCTGGCGCCGGCGCTCCTCGTTGGACATGCTCGCCGCCCAGTACCCGGCCGCCAGGCCCACTGCTAGCCCGAGTTTGAATCTCATGCGGTCCCCGTACCCGTGATCGCCGTCGAACATTCAGGCTTCGCCGTTGCGAGCCCGTGGCCGGGGGCGCGCGGCGCCGTCCGCGGGCGGGTACACCGGTGCGCATGACGACCACGCAGGTGCGGCCCGGCACGCCGGACGACGTGCTCGATCACGTCGACGACGACGCCGACATCATCGTGCCGCTCGCCAACGGCGAGCCGGTGTCGGTGCTGGATGCGCTGGAGGCGAACGCCGGGCGGTTCCGGGGGGTGCGCATCCACCAGATGCACGTCCTCCACGACCGCCCGTACCTCCACGGCGGCCTGCGCGATCACCTGCTGCACGTGTCGTACTTCCTGTCCGACGTCACCCGCCCGGCGTTCCACGCGCGCGGCTGCGAGCTGGTGCCCAACCACTTCAGCGAGGTCCCCCGCCTGCTGCGAGAGGAGACCCGCTGCTCGCTCGTGCTGGCCGCGGCGGCGCCGATGGACCGGCACGGCTACTTCTCGCTGGGCACCAACTGCGACTACGTGGCGCCGTTCATCGGCCGGGCCCCGTTCTTCCTCGAGGTCAACGCCCGGATGCCGCGCAGCTTCGGACGGAACCAGATCCACGCCAGCCAGATCGTCGGCTACACCGAGGTGGACCGCCCCCTGGTCGAGGTCCAGCCGGCGGTCCCGAGCGACGTCGACCGGGCCATCGCCGCACACGTCGCCGAGCGGATCCCCGACCGGGCCACCATCCAGGCGGGCATCGGGTCGATCCCCAGCGCGCTGCTCCACGACCTGCGCGACCACCGCGACCTCGGCATCCACACCGAGCTCCTCTCGGACGGGCTCATCGAGCTGGTCGAGCGGGGGGTGGTGACCGGGACGCACAAGCGCCTGCGCCGCGGGAAGGTGGTGGCCACGTTCGCGCTCGGCACGCGGGCGCTCTACGACTTCCTGCACGAGAACCCGGCGATCGACATGCTGCCGGTCGACTACGTGAACGACCCCCGGGTGATCGCCCAGGAGGACTGCTTCATGTCGATCAACGCCACCACCGAGATCGACCTGGTCGGCCAGTGCGCCTCGGAGACCGTCGCCGGCCGCTACTGGTCATCGAGCGGCGGGCAGGCCGACTTCGCCCGGGGCGCCCTCTACTCGCGGCGGGGGCGGGGCTTCGTGGTGCTGCCGTCCACCGCCCGGGGCGGCGAGCTGTCGCGGATCTCGGTCACGCTGACCGTCGGCTCGATGGTGACCACCCTGAAGAACACGGTCGACCACGTGGTCACCGAGTACGGGGTGGCCGACCTCCGCGGCCGCTCGATCTCGGAGCGGGCCCGCTCGCTCATCGGCATCGCCCACCCGCACTTCCGCGACGAGCTCGTGGCCGGGGCGAAGGCGATCGGCTACCTGTGATCCACCGCCCCACCCGACCCGCCGTCGGGATCACCCGACCCGCCGTCGGGATCACCCGACCCGC
>JBKHJZ010000271.1:0-3390 GCA_046537875.1 Acidimicrobiia bacterium
GTCGCGACCACCGTCGGTCCGGTCGCCCCGGGGCCGGCGCTCGCGCCGATCGCCGCGTTCCGGGCGCCGGCGCCCGTCGCGCTCGCCGCGGGTCTTCCGGGAGACCGCCGCGGTGACGAGCGGGCCCTCCGCGCGTGCGCTGCGCAGCTCGATCCGATCCGGCTCGGCGCGCGGCGCGCGTGGCGGCACGATGGCCACCACGCTGAGCCCGTCGAGATCCGCCTCGATCTCGGCCCGCATCACGTCGCCCACCCGGGCGCCGCCCGGGAGCAGGCCGCCGTCCACGGTGCCCCGGGGCTCGCGGGCGCCCGCGGCACGCCAGGTCCAGGAGCCGTCCTCGCGGGAGCTGGTGAGCTCGATGTCGATCCGGCGGGACATAGGTGGTCCACGCTAGCGCGGGCGGTGTGGCCGGGCTCGCACCTGCCGCAGGCCCGCCCGGTGGTGCGCCGCCCGACGCTCAGCGGCGTGCCCAGGCGTCGGGCGACTCGAGCAGAGCGGCCACGGTCGGGGGCAGGCGATCGGCTGCGATGTCGGCGACGGTGACGGCCTCGAGCACCTCGCGCAGCGCCGCCCGGGTGGCGACCCACACGCGCTGGAGGGACCGGGCGGGTCCCGTGTAGCCGACGCGCTCGGGCGGCGTGCCGTGGACATCGGCCAGCGGGCCCTCGACCGCGCGGATGACGTCGGCCACCGAGATGCGGTCGGCGGGGGTGGCCAGCCAGTAGCCGCCCTCGGCGCCCCGCTGGCTGGCGACGATGCCCGCCCGCCTGAGATCGGCGAGGATGTTCTCGAGGAACTTGACCGGGATGCCCTGGCGCTCGCCGAGCACGTCCTTGGTCAGGGGCCCCGGGGGCGCACCGGCGAGCTCGACCACCGCCCTGACCGCGTAGTCCACCTTCGCCGTGATGCGCACTCCGACCTCCCCGTCCCGCTGACGCCACCATCCTGACGGGTGGCGCGCGGCCGTGCCGTCCCCGCTGGTCCCCGCAGCGTCGACACGCGACCTGACGGCACGTTAGGTTTCGCCCGCGTCTCATTCGGGAGGGGCTCGCACGGGATGCACATCGCGTACACGGCCCAGCAGGAGGCGTTGCGCGACGAGCTGCGCACGTACTTCGCCAAGCTCATGACGCCCGAGGTCCGGGAGGAGGTCGCCCGGGGCGAGACGGGCGGTCCCCACTGCCTCGAGGCGGTCCGCCAGATGGGGCGCGACGGCTGGCTGGGAATCGGCTGGCCGACCGAGTACGGCGGGCAGGGGCGCAGCGAGATCGAGCAGTTCATCTTCGCCGACGAGGCCTGGCGGGCCGGTGCCCCCATCCCGTTCCTCACGATCAACACGGTGGGCAGGACCCTCCAGGAGTTCGGGTCGGACGAGCAGAGGGCGCACTTCCTGCCGAAGATCCTCGCCGGCGAGCTGCACGTCTCGATCGGCTACACCGAGCCGACCGCGGGCACCGACCTGGCCGCGTTGCGCACCACGGCGGTGCGCGACGGCGACGAGTGGGTGATCAACGGCCAGAAGCTCTACACGTCGCTCGCCAGCTACGCCGACTACATATGGCTGGCGGCCCGCACCGATCCCGATGCCCCCAAGCACAAGGGCATCACGATCTTCCTCGTGCCCACCAGCAGCCCGGGGTTCTCCTACACGAAGATCGAGACGATGGTGAACGCCAGCACGTTCGCCACCTTCTACGACGACGTCCGGGTGCCCGACAGCGCCGTGGTGCACGCGGTCAACCGGGGATGGGACCTGATCGTCCAGCAGCTCAACTACGAGCGGGTCTCGCTCGCCCCGCCGGGGATGCTGTCGCAGATCTACGACGACGTGCTCGCGTGGGCCCGGACCACCGCGCTGGCCGACGGCCGGCGGGTCATCGATCAGGACCGGGTGCAGGCGGCGCTGGCGCGGGTCCGGGCCGGCCTGGAGGTGCTGACCCTGCTCAACTGGAAGGTGGTCGCTGGCTCGGGTGCGAGCCCGGCGGACGCCAGCGCCACCAAGGTGTTCGGCACCGAGCTGTTCGTCGAGGCGTACCGCCTCCTCATGGAGGTGCTCGGACCGGCAGCCCTCCTCGAGCGGGGGTCACCCGGGGCGGTGCTCGCCGGGCGCCTGGCGCGCGCGTTCCAGGGCACGCTCATCCTGACCTTCGGCGGGGGTGTCAACGAGGTCCAGCGCGACCTCATCGCGCTGTTCGGCCTCGGCCTGCCCCGGGTCCCGAGGTCGTAGTGGACCTCGGACTGAGCGAGCAGCAGCGGGCGATCGCCGAGCTGGCGGGCACGATCCTGGCCGACCGCTGCCCGCCGGAGGCGCTGCGGGAGCTCGAGCGCACGGGCACGGCGGTGGCGAGCCGGGCATGGGAAGAGCTGGCGACGGCCGACCTGGTCGGCCTCGCACTGCCCGAGGAGGACGGCGGCAGCGGCCTCGGCGTCATCGAGGCCTGCCTGGTGGCCGAGCAGGTGGGGCGCCACGCGGCGCCCGTGCCCTACTGGCCCGCAACCGCGGGGGCCCTGGCCGTGGCCCGGTGGGGAAGCCCCGGTCTCCGGCGGCGTCTCCTCCCGGGCGCCGCGGACGGCACGCGACCGCTGGCCGTGGCTCTGTGGGAGCCGGGCGCCGCGCTCTTCGCACCACCGGCCACGACGGCCCGGGGAGACGGCGACGCATGGCGCCTCGACGGCGTCCGCAGCCCCGTGCCGTGGGCCACCGGGGCGGCGGCGCTGCTGGTGCCGGCCCGGACCGGCGACGGTGAGGTGGCGGTGTTCGCGGTCGACCCCCGCGCCGGGGGCGTCGAGGTGGTCGACGAGCACGCGATCTCCCACGAGCCGGTCCAGACGGTCGCGCTCGACGGGGTCCGTGTCGACGGCGACGCCCGGCTGGAGGCCGCGGGGGCAGGCAACGGCGGCGACCCGCTCGCGTGGTTGACCGAGCGGGTGATCGTCCTCGGCTGCGCGACGGCCCTGGGCGTCGTCCAGCGTGCCCTCGAGCTGACCGCCCGCCACGTGACCGAGCGGGAGCAGTTCGGCAGCCCGATCGGCACGTTCCAGGCGGTGGCGCACCGCTGCGCCGACGCCTACATCGACACGGAGGCGATCCGGCTGACCACGTGGCAGGCGGCGTGGCGCCTCGACGCGGGGATGGACGCCCGGGACCAGCTCGCGATCGCGGCGCTCTGGGCCGCCGAGGGTGGCCAGCGGGTGGTGCACGCCGCCCAGCACCTCCACGGGGGCCTCGGGGTCGACACCGACTATCCGCTGCACCGGTACTTCCGGTGGGCGAAGGTGATCGAGCTGCTCATCGGCGGCGCCGACGGCTCGCTCGCCCGCCTGGGCAGGTCGCTGGCACAGTCGGGCTGACCCGCTCCCGCACTGCGCCGGGCCCCGCCGGCCGACCGT
>JBKHJZ010000272.1:0-3380 GCA_046537875.1 Acidimicrobiia bacterium
GCCGCCCGGCGAGCCGGCCGCACCGCCGCCACCACGCCCGCCAGCCCGCCGAGCCCCACCAGGGTGGCCAGCTGGCCTACGGGAACGGCGAACGACACCGGCCCCTCGCTGTCGAGCGCGGTCACCGTCGCCCAGGCGAGGAAGCCCCCGAGGACCAGTCCGGACACCGTGCCGAACAGGGCCACGACGAGCGCCTCGCCCCGCACCATCGACCGCACCTGCCGCCGGGTCTGGCCGACCGCCCGGAGCAGGCCGAGCTCGCGCGTGCGCTCGTGGATCGAGAGCGACAGCGTGTTGGCGATGCCCATGAGGGCGATCAGGATCGCCATCGCCAGCAGCACGTAGACCACGGTGAGCATCTGGTCGACCTGGCCGGCCACCGAGTCGACGTACTCGTCGCGGTCCTGGACGTCGGGCGCACCGAACCGGTCGGCCACCGGCTGGACGGCGGCCGCACCCTGGTCGACCGGCACGCCGTCGGCCAGCCCGATCAGCAGGGCCACGTCGGCCCGCGGTGCCGCCGAGTGCGGCGACCAGGTGTCGTCGGGCACCAGCACGCCGCTGAACAGGTCGTCGTTCTCGTACACGGCGCCGACGACCAGGTCGGTGGTCGTGCCGTCCCCGAAGCCCACCGGGAGCTGGTCGCCCACCCCGTAGCCGCGGTCCTCGGCGAACGAGGTCGACACCGCCACCTCGCCGTCGCCGAGCCCGGTGATCGATCCGGCGACCGGGGCGAGGTCGAACAGGCGGTCGAGGCTCGCGGGGTCCACCACGCTCGCCACGTACGGCTCGCCCTCGACGGTCATCGGCGCGTTGCCGACCCGGCTGGCCACCTCCACCTCCGGCAGGCCGGCGACCGCCGGCCCCAGCCCCGGGCTCAGGCCGTTGCCGCTCCAGTCCTGCGTGGCGATGACCAGGTCGCCGCCGAAGCGGGCGTCGACCGTGTCGTCGATCGCCTGCGTGACCGACGCCGCCAGGACCGTGAACAGCGTGACCACGGCCACCCCGATCATGAGCGCCGAGGCCGTGCCCGCGGTGCGCCGCGGGTTGCGCATCGCGTTGCGCCGGGCCAGCCGGCCGCTGGCGCGGCGCCCGACAGCCAGCGGGGCCCCCAGCACCGCCGCGACGGGCCGGACCACGACCGGCCCCAGCAGCACCGCGCCCGTGAGGCACGCGAGCGCGCCGGCGCCGGTGAGGGGCAGGGAGCCCTCGCCCGCGGTGCCCACGACGGCGAGCGTCGCCCCAGCGCCGGTGGCCACGACCCCGGCGCCGGCGCGGGCCACCGAGGCCCCCGAGCGGTCGACCGCCACCTCGCGGAGCGCCGCCAGGGGCGCCACCCGCGAGGCCCGCACCGCGGGCGTGATGCTCGCGACCACGGTGACCGCGAGCCCGACGGCCAGGCCGGCGAGCACGCTGCGCGGGCCGATCAGGAGGGGTGTCGAGCTCACCGAGAACCCGGCCGACTCCATCAGCGCCATGAGCCCTGCCGCCAGGCCCACCCCGGCCGCGATCCCGAGCGCCGACGCCACGATGCCGACGACCACCGCCTCGGCCACCACCGACGACAGCACCTGCCGGCGCGACGCACCGAGCGCCCGCAGCAGCGCCGACTCCCGGGTCCGCTGCGCCACCACGATCGAGAACGTGTTGTAGATGCTGAAGGTGGCGACCACCACGGCGATGCCGGCGAAGACGAGCAGGAGCGCCTCGAAGAACCCCAGGAAGTCGCTCTCGATGTCGGCCTGCTGCTCGTCGGTGAGGTCGGAGCCGCTGATCGCCTCGATGCCGCCGGGGAGCGTCGGCCACAGCCGCTCGACCAACTCGGCCTGGCCGACGCCCTCCTCGGCGGCGACCACGATGCCGGTGAGCTGGTCGGGCGAGGGGACGAGCACGTCCCGCGCCTGGTCGAGGCTGAGGGCCGCCCACGTGGTCGGCCCCCGGCTGTCGGCGTCGCCGAAGCTGGCGACCCCGACCACCGTCACCTCCAGCGGGTCCGGCGTGCGGAGCGTGGTGGTGTCGCCGACGGCCAGGTCGCCGCCCTCGGCCGATCCCCGGTCGATGACCACCTCGCCGGCCGCCGCCGGGGCGCGACCGTCGACGAGCCGCCACGGGTTCAGCCCCTGGTCCGCGATCCAGTTGCCGGCGAGGGTGGGCGGGCCGTTGCCGCCCAGCGGGTCGCCGTCGCTTCCGGTGATCTGGGCGGTGCCCTCGATCACCGGTGCGGCCACCGCCACACCCTCGACAGCCGACACGTCGTCGAGGAGGGCGGCGTCGACCGGGCCCCGCTCGGTGAAGTCCCCCTCGCCCACCACCGTGGTGTTGCGGACGTAGGCGTCGATGCCGGCGTTGGCCTCGATGAACATGTCGAGGAACGCGGCGCGCATCGTGTCGCCCAGTACCAGCGTGCCCGACAGGAACGCCACCCCTAGCAACACTGCCGAGCAGGTGGCGAGGAACCGGCGCTTGTGGGCGCCGACCGTGCGGATCGTGGTCCTCCACATGCCGGTCACCCCAGGCCCTTCAGCCGCTCGAGGACGCGCTCGGCGGTGGGCCGGTCGATCCCGTCGACGATCCGCCCGTCGGCCAGCACCACCACGGTGTCGGCGTAAGCCGCAGCCACCGGGTCGTGGGTCACCATCACGACGGTCTGGCCGAGCTCGTCGACCGCCCGTCGCATGAAGCCCAGGATCTCTCCGCCGCTGCGCGAATCGAGGTTGCCGGTCGGCTCGTCGGCGAAGACCACCTCCGGCCGGCTGGCCAGGGCCCGCGCCACCGCCACGCGCTGCTGCTGGCCGCCGGACAGCTCCGACGGCCGGTGGGACAACCGGTCGGCGAGGCCGACCGTGGCGATGACCGCGTCGAGCCAGTCGGGGTCGACCCGGCGGCCGGCGAGGTCGATCGGCAGCGTGATGTTCTCCCCGGCGGACAGCATCGGCAGCAGGTTGAACGACTGGAAGACGAAGCCGGCGCGGTCGCGCCGCAGGCGGGTGAGCTGCTTCTCCGAGAGCGACCCGAGGTCGGCGTCGCCGAAGACGATGCGTCCCGACGTGAGGCTGTCGAGCCCGGCCAGGCAGTGCATCAGGGTGGACTTGCCCGATCCCGAGGGGCCCATGATCGCGGTGTACCGCTGCGCCGGAACGGCGAGCGTCAGGCCGTCCAGGGCCCGCACCGCGGCGTTCCCGGTGCCGTAGACCTTGACCGCCTCCTCGGCCCGCACCGCGGGCGCAGGCGCGGGCCGGTCGCGCGCCGGGGGCCGTGCCGCCTCTGCCGTCATCACATCGTTCGTCGCCATGACTGCGACGGTACGGATGGGCGTTCGCCGGCGACATGGCGCAACCCGGCGTCTGAGGGGTGGGGTTGTCCCCACCCGCCCGGGGCGG
>JBKHJZ010000273.1:0-3332 GCA_046537875.1 Acidimicrobiia bacterium
TTCGATCTGGCAGCGGTGGTTCGCCCGGTGCGAATTGGACGCTGCCAGAACGGGATGGGGCACGCGCCGGAGCCGACACCCGTGGTCACCTGCGGGCCGGTTGCTCCATGTCGACCTCCCGGTCGGTCCGCTCGACGGGCAGGCGGTGCTTGACCACCCGGCCGGTGGCGGTGTGGGGCAACTGCCCGACGACCTCGTACCAGCGGGGGATCTTGAACCGGGCCAGCTGACCAGTCGCGAAGTCGTGGAGCTCCGCGATGTCCACCGTCGCCCCGGGCGCCGGCACCACGAACGCCTTGACCTCCTCCTCCGACAGGTCGGAGGGCACGCCGATCACCGCAGCCTCGGCCACGTCCGGGTGGCGGACGAGCACGGCCTCCACCTCGGCCGGGGAGAGGTTCTCGCCGCGCCGGCGGATCACCTCCTTCTTGCGGGCGACGAACGTGTAGGTCCCGTCCTCGTTGCGCCGCACCAGGTCGCCAGTGCGCAGCCAGCCGTCCACCAGCACCTCGGCGGTCTCGTCGGGCATCTCGTAGTAGCCGAGCATGATCGCGGGATTGCGCAGCTCGAGCTCGCCCACCCCGGCCGGGGCCACCTCGCGCCCGCCGTCCATCACCCGCGCGTCGTTGACGTGCCCGAGCTCGGGGTGCTGGCGTGGCGTGCCGAGCGTGCCGTAGGGCCGCGTCCCGTGCGGCCAGATGAGCGCGTAGGGGCTCTCCGACAGCGCGTACCCGCACACGATCTCGAAGCCGAAGCGGGCCTCGATCTCGAGCTGGCGCTCACGGTCGGGCGACGGGCCCGTGTAGCAGAGCCGGATCGGGTTGTCGGCGTCGTCCGGCCGGGCGGGCTGGCGCATGAGGATCTCGACCATCGCCCCGATGGCGTTGAACTGGGTGGCGCCGTACCGGCGGGCCGACTCGATGAACGTGCTGGCCGAGAACCCGGGGAGCAGCACCATGCTCGCCCGGGCGGCCACCGAGCCCAGCGTCGTGTAGGCGGGGGCGTTGAGGTGGAACAGGGGGAGCGAGGTCATCAGCCGGTCGTCGCCCGTCAGCCCCAGCCAGTACGGGAAGCCTTCGCCTGCCATCACGTAGGCGAGGTGGGTCTGCACGACCAGCTTCGACCGTCCGGTGGTGCCGGAGGTCGGGATCATGACGGCGGGGGCCCGCGGATCGCGGCCGGCCGGCCCGCGATGGTCGGGCGCCGCCTCGTACAGCTCGTCCACGTCGACGCGGGGCGCCGTCGACCCGGCCTCGGCGAGCGCCGCGTCGACCAGGGCGGCGAGCCGCGAGTCGGTGACCACCAGGCGGGGCGCGACCTGCCGGACGAAGCCGGTGAGCTCCGCCTGGCTGCTCTTGGGGTTGAGCGGCACCTGGACGGCGCCGGCCTCCATGAGCGCCAGCCACGTCAGGAGGTAGCCGGGGGTGTTCCGGGCCGTCACCAGCACCCGGTCGCCCGGGCGGGTGCCCGCGGCCCGCAGCGCGGCCGCGGCGCGCTCCACCAGCGCGAGTGCCCGTTCGTAGGTGTAGGTCTCGTCGCCCGCGAGCAGCCAGGTCTTGTCGGGTACCTCGTCGACCGCATCGCGGAACAGCACCGGGATCGTCCGCGTCACGTCCTGAGTGTGCCCCGGTGCTCCGAGTGATCGGCAAATGGGGTCGTGTCGATGCGAGCGAGCGACCGGAGGTGGTCGCTCGCGGCCCGATGGCCCGCCGTGATGAGATCGGCGCTGCGGCTGAGATCGGTCAATCGCAGTCGCGGCGGCTCGCCGTCGGGCATCAGGTGGACCTCGACATCGCGCGGGAGGGCGTGGAGCTCCTGCCGGAACCGGTGGCGACGGGCGAGCCAGTAGGCCTCCACGGCGGTCCCCAGCGGCCGTGTGCGGCCTTTCCACTTGCGTGCCAGCGGACCGACGGCCACGACGTAGATGCGGCGGGCGCCGAGCTCGGCTGCACGACGCACCGGCACGTCGTTGACGACGGCGCCGTCGAGGTAGCGGCGACCGCCGATGTCGACCGGCGGGAACATGGCCGGCATGGCGGTCGACGCCAGCAGGGCCTCGATCAGCGGCCCGTCGTGGAACCACGCCTCGGTGCCGGCGTGGACATCGGTGGCCAGGCAGTGGAGGGGAACCGACAGCTCGGCGAACGTCGACCTCGGGAGGGCCCGCTCGAGCAGGCGCCGGAACGGGGCCGCCGAGTGCACCCCCTCCCTGCGTCGCACGAGCCCGAGGGTGGGCGCCCACCTCGAGCGCCCGAAGACCTCCCGGAGGTCGGTGGCGGTCCAGAGCTGCTCGAGGTGCGCGATCCCGGCAGCGGTCGGCTCGCAGGCCACTGCGGCCCCGTTGACGGCACCGATGGAGCAGCCGACGATCAGGTCGGGTCTCACACCGTGCTCGAGGAGCGCCCGGAGCACGCCGACCTGAACGGCACCGAGGCTGGCTCCGCTCGACAGCACGAAGGCCACCGGGCGCGCGTCCGCCGGCCCTGGCGGCGTGTGGCGATGGCTGGTGTCGGACATGTGGGTGCGTGCCCCCGGCGGCCGGATCCCGACGCTCGGCTGAGCGTCGACTCAGCTCGAGGCGAAGGCCGAGGTCAGGGCCAGCTCGGCGCGCTGACGGCGGTCCCAGAGCGTGCGCGGTCGCAGGCCCCACTGCTGCGCGATGTCCGCCACCCGGTGCCCGGCGATGCGCGACCTGGCGATCAGCTCGGCGTCGGAGCGGTCGACGACACCGGTGGTGACCGCGTCGTGGAGCAGGTGGGTCAGCTCCACCGCCGGATGCTCGACGTCGGCCGGCCCGTGCCGGGTGGCACGCCGGCCGGCCGCGTGGCGTGCGGGATCATCGGTCGGGACGGACAGCAGGCGCGGGACGGTTCGTCGCAGCTCCTGCGCGGCATCCATCAGGATGTTCGCGGCCACGCGGCCCGGACGGCGGGCGAGCGGGTAGGTGCGGATCCGGTGGTAGACCGCGGTGACCGCGGCCGACGCGCGCTCGTCGGCGTCACCGAGCGCCCACCAGCGGCGGGCCAGGGCCCGCGTGCCCGGGATGAGGAGCTGGAGGAGCACCCTGGCGGCCAGCTCGTCCCGGTCGACCGCCCGGCCGACGAGGGCGAGGAGCACGCGGTCGGCGTCCTCCGGACGGGCGCCGCGGACGAATCGCTCGACATCCCCGAGCGTCCGCGCACCACCGGCGAGCTCGCAGACCGATTGCAGCCGCCGGGCCGCCAACCGATCGCGGCGAAGCCGGCGCCACTCCCGGTCGAGCAGGTCGAACAGGTCCCGCATCTCGCACCCCCGTCGTCTCGGGCCGAACGATGCGGACCATGCGCGTCGGA
>JBKHJZ010000077.1:0-14168 GCA_046537875.1 Acidimicrobiia bacterium
CAGCGTCCCCGGGAACGGCTCGCCCTCGCCGGCCCCGTCGCTCGCCACCACCACCCGCCCGTCGACGGGCACGGCGGCCGGCCGGTCGCCCATGTTGACCGCCACGATGCGCTCGCCCGCCGCGTCCCAGCGCCGCCACGCGAGCACGTGGTCGGGCGAGTCGAGCCAGGCGAGCTCACCGAGCTGGAGAGCCGTCGACGTGCGGCGGGCCGCCAGCAGGCGGCGGTACAGGTGGAGGATCGAGCCCTCGTCCGCCCGCTGCGCCGCCACGTTCCGGTGCGCCGCATCGGGGGGCCAGGGAAGCCACTCGTCGGGCGAGAACCACCCGTGCCCGGGCTCGCCGGTCCAGGGGATCGGCGCCCGGCATCCGTCCCGACCACCCGGGTCCACCGCCCGCTCGGGCGGCACGGCGGCGTCCTCGAGCCCGATCTCCTCGCCGGCGTAGAGCACGGGTGATCCCCGCAGCCCGAGCAGGATGAACGGCGCAGCACGGGCCCGTGCCTCGGACCCGCCGTAGCGGGTGCGGTGCCGGGGGTTGTCGTGGTTGGACAGCACCCAGGTGGGCCAGGCACCCCGATCGTCGATGGCCCGCCGGGTCGCGTCGATGCGGGCGCGCCAGTGCCGGGCGCTCCACGGGGCGAACATGGGCGGGAAGTTGAACGAGAGGTGCAGCTCGTCGCCGTGGCCGTAGTAGGTGGCCACCCGGTCGGTGTCGAGCAGGTACACCTCGCCGAGCAGCAGCCGGTCGCACGGGTAGGTGTCGACGAGGCGCCGCAGCTCACGCAGCCGGTCGTGGGTCTGGGGCACGTCGTTGAGCGCCGAGTGCGGGATCGCTGCGATCTCGGCCGGGTCGTCCGGCAGTCCCGGCTCCTTGCCGAGGCAGTGGGCGACGTCGATGCGGAATCCGTCGACGCCCCGGTCGAGCCAGAACCGGACGACGTCGTGCATCGCCCGGCGGACGGCCGGCGTCGACCAGTCGAGATCGGGCTGCGAGGGGAGGAACAGGTGCAGGTACCACTGGCCGGTCGCCTCGTCCCAAGTCCAGGCGGGCCCGTCGACGAACGCCGCCCGCCAGTTGTTGGGCGGCGTGTCCGGGGTGCCGTCGCGCCACACGTACCAGTCGCGGTGGGGGTCGTCGCGCGACGAGCGCGCGGCCTGGAACCACGGGTGCCGGTCGGAGGTGTGGTTGGCGACGAAGTCGACGAGCAGCTTCAGGCCGCGACCGTGGCAGGCCTCGAGCAGCCGGTCGAACGCGGCCAGGTCGCCGAAGCCGGGGTCGACGTCGCAGTGGTCGGACACGTCGTAGCCGAGGTCGTCCATCGGCGAGGGGTAGAAGGGGGAGAGCCAGACCGCGTCCGCGCCGAGCCACGACACGTGGTCGAGGTGGGCCTCGATGCCGGCCAGGTCACCGTGGGGCCGGCCCGGCGAGCCGACCGCGAACGATCGCGGGTAGATCTGGTAGAAGGCGGCCGACCGCCACCAGGGAGCCTCCACGGCGGGGGATCGTAGGGCCTGCGCCGACACCAGGGTGCGGACGTGGTAGGAAAGGGGTCGGAACGCGCCGGGTGGCGCCGCGGGGAACGTCGAGGCTGGTCCAACCGGCGATACAATGCCCGGCCGAACGCAACCTCACGTGGGAGCTGGCCCGTGAAGAAGGGTCGACATCGCCGATTCGAGGAGGCGCGCGCTCTCAAGCGCAGCAACGACCTCGACCTCTCCACAATCTTTGACCCGGCGGAAGCAGAGCCCTGCCCGGAGTGCGGCGCAGAGCCCGACAGCGAGCATGCCTCGTGGTGCATGTTCGACGCCGAGGCCGACGGCGACGAGTCCTGACCCGGCGGGGTCCGCGTGACCCTGCGTCAGACCGACCGGCGGGCACGCAGCACGGGGGCCCGGACCGCCCGGCCGGCCCCGTCGTGCGCCGGGTGGGGCGCGCGGCTCTCGATGTGCTCCACCAGCCGGTCGTAGGCCCACCGGCCCACCAGCTCGATCAGCTCGTCGCGCAGCTCGCGGTAGACGGGGCGGTCGCCGACGAAGGCGTCCGGCGCCTCGGTGCACCACCAGTGGAACTCGTACCCGCCCGCACCCCAGTCGCGCCGCTTCCACTCGCGGACCGTCGAGGTCACGTGCCCTCCGGCGTCGGTCTCCTCCACGAGGCGCAGCGGGAGCTGCCAGCAGACGTCGGGCTTCCAGTCGAGCGGGCGCTCGCCGGCCTCGAGCGCCGCCAGGTGCAGCGCGCAGCCCGCCCCACCGGTGAAGCCCGGCCGGTTCAGGAAGATGCAGGCCCCGCCCGTCAACCGCGTCAGCTGGGTGCCGCTCGCCGTGCGGCGGAGCGGACCGCCCCGCCGGCGGGCCAGCTTCCGGTGCTGCCACTGCTCGTCCGTCAGCCGCTCCGCTGCCGCCAGGACGGCGTCGGCGTCGCTGTCGTCGATCAGGTGGGCGCCGTAGCTGCAGCACCCCTGGGCCATCTCGGGTGCCGGCTCGGTGAGAACGCCCTGGCAGCCACGGCCGTAGATGCAGGTCCACGAGCTGGTGAGGAAGGTGACGTCGAACACCCACGTGCGGTACTCGTCGGGGGCGTCGAACGAGACCAGCTCGTGCAGGTCGCCGGGCGGGGAGTGGGGAGCGCCCATGTCCTCACCACGTTGGCACACGCGGCGCCCGGCCCGAGACCGTCGCAGCCCTCTGGCATGCTGTGCGCCCTGCGACCGGCCCCCGCGTGCGGTGCCGGTGGCCCCCGCCCTGCGACCCGCGACGTCTCACCAGGAGTGCACCGTGGCCGGCGAGTTCGACGACATCCGCCACCGGCTCGAGGCCATCAGCGAGGAGCTGGCCGACCTGGCCATCCAGCGCCTCCGGGAGTCGATCGACGCCGGTGGGACGGAGCTGCCGGTGGACGAGCGCCGCCTCACGCGGGCCCGGCGTGCGGTCGACAAGGCGGTGGGCCTGCTGCACGAGCCCGACGACGCGGGGTGAGCACTGCGCCGACCGGGCGTCACCACGCCGGTGGTGGGGGATGCCTCAGGTGGTGAGGTCGGCGCCGCCGGGCGCGAGCGGCTCCTCCAGCGGCGGGGCCGTGGCGAGGCTGTTCAGCGCCGAGATCATCCGCCGGAACTCCCCGCCCTTGCGGACGTCGTAGCGGAGCACGATGCGCGGCAGGTGCAGCTCGTCGTCGTCGTTCACCTCGGGGGGCATCGGGTCGGTCCGGTCGATCGTGCCCGACCGGCACAGGCCGGCGAACTCCTCGTTGAGCCAGGCCATCTCGTCGTCGCTGGGCCCGGCCCGGAGGCGGATCACCAGGCGGTCGCCCACCCAGCGCAGCGACTGGTAGTTGCGCCAGAACCCCCGGATCACCGCGACCGCCTCGTCGACGGAGTCCGTGATCGTGAACAGGTTGGTGTCGTGGGGCGAGACCCAACCGGGTGCCACGAGCTCGTCGTGCAGGAACGCCTCCCACACCTTCCAGTAGGTCTGGCCGGGAACGTCGAGCAGGACCACCGGTGACGGCGTGGCCTTGCCGGTCTGGAGCAGTGTGAGCAGCTCCAGCGTCTCGTCGAGCGTGCCGAAGCCGCCGGGCAGCGACACGAAACCGCTCGACTGCTTCATCAGCATGAGCTTGCGGGTGAAGAAGTACTTCATGCTCACCAGGCGATCCGACCCGGCGAGCGCCTCGTTCACGCCCTCCTCGAAGGGCAGGCGGATCGTCACGCCGAAGCTGCGGTCGGCTCCCGCCCCCTCGGTGGCGGCCGCCATGATCCCCGGGCCGGCGCCCGTGACCACCATCCACCCGGCGTCGGCCAGCGACGCCGCGAGCCGCCGGGCGTGCTCGTAGAGGGGGTCGGTGCGCAGGGTCCGGGCCGAGCCGAACACGGTGACCTTGCGCACGTGCTCGTAGGGGGAGAAGACCCGGAAGGCGGCCCGCATCTCCTTGAGGGCGTCGCGGGTGATCTTCAGGTCGAGCCGGTCGGCGTCGTCGCCGGCGAGGTCGTAGGCGGCTGCGAAGATGTCGGCGAGCACGTCGCGGTTGCGGGCGGCCCCGGCCTCGTCGAGAAGCTGGCGGATGAGCTCGCGATCCATCGGCTACGCGACGGTTGCCGGTGCAACCGGCTCGTACAGCGTGGTGCGCTGGCGCAGCGTGCGCCCCAGGGGTGCGACGAGCGTGGCGAACGCCTCGGGCGTCATCGACTGGCCGTGGGTCGCACCGGCGGCGCGCGAGATGTTCTCGTCCATGAGGGTCCCGCCCAGGTCGTTGCACCCGGACCGCAGCAGCTGCGCAGCACCGGCACCACCGATCTTCACCCACGAGAGCTGGATGTTGTCGATCAGGCCGCGGTACGCGATGCGGGCCACCGCGTGCACGAGGAGCACCTCGCGGAACGTGGGACCACGGCGCGCCCGGCGCTGGAGGTAGAGCGGTGCGGCCATGTGCACGAACGGCAGGCCGACGAACTCGGTGAACCCGCCGGTCTCGGCCTGGAGCGCCCGGGTGCGCAGGATGTGCCGAGCCCACGACCGGGGAGACTCCACCGCGCCGAACATCATCGTGACGTTCGACGCGAGCCCGAGCCCGTGGGCGACGCGATGGCACTCCAGCCACTCGTCCGTGGTGATCTTGTCGGGGCACAGGACCCGTCGCACGGGGTCGTCGAGGATCTCGGCCGCGGTCCCCGGCAGCGAGCGCAACCCGGCGTCCATCAGCCGCCGCAGGTAGGCCTCCAGCGGCTCGCCGAGCCGGCGGGCACCCTCGGTCACCTCCAGGGCGGTGAACCCGTGCACGTGGATGCCGGGAGCCGCCTGCTTCACGGCGCGGGCGACGTCGATGTAGTAGTCGCCGTCGAAGTCGGGGTGGATGCCGCCCTGCAGGCACACCTCGGTGGCCCCGAGCTCCCAGGCCTCGCGGGCACGCTCGGCGATGTCGTCCAGCGTCAGCAGGTACGGCGTGCCGCGGAGGTTGAGCGACAGCGGGCCCTTCGAGAACCCGCAGAAGCGGCACTTGAACGTGCACACGTTGGTGTAGTTGATGTTGCGGTTGCGCACGTACGTGACGACGTCGCCGACCGCCTCGCGGCGCAGGTCGTCGGCCACCTCGGCCACGGCCGCGACCTCGGGGCCCCGGGCGCCGAACAGCGCCACCAGCTCGTCCTCGCCGGGAACCTGGCCGGCCTGCACGCCGGCGAGCACCTCGGCCACCCGGCCGCTCGGCCGGGTCCCGGCCGTCGGGGGCGGCACGAGGGCGGGGGGCGTGGCCTCGGCGCCCGAGTACCAGGCGGTCGACCGCACGCCGGTGAGGCTCACCTCCGCCCCGGTGCCCGCGGCGCCCGCCGCGAGGGTCCGCTCCGGGAACACTGCGCCCGGGTCGTCACGGCCCAGGCCCTCGGCGTCGGCGCGATCCATCACCGGGAAAACAAGAGTGGGGTCGAGCCAGCGCTCGGCGTCGGCGACGACCTCCGGGTAGACGGTGAGGCGGGGCGCCAGGGCGAAGCCGCGGGCCTCGGTCTCCGCCCGCAGCCGGTCGAGCGCCGGCCAGGGCCGCTCGGGGTTGACGTGGTCGACGGTCACCGGGGACACGCCGCCCCAGTCGTCGATGCCGGCATCGAGCAGGACGCCGGCGTCGTCGGCGAGGTTCGGCGGCGCCTGGACGTGCACGTCCGGGGGGAGCACGAGCCGGGCGAGGGCGATGGCCTCGAGGTGCTCGCCGACCGGGCACGGCGGCGCCGCGTGCATGGCCGTGCCCGGCTTGGGCAGGAAGTTCTGGACGATGACCTCCTGCACGTGGCCGTGCCGGCGGTGCGAGGCCGCGATGGCCTCGAGGGCGGCCAGACGGTCCTCCCGCGACTCCCCGATGCCCACGAGGATCCCGGTGGTGAACGGGATGCCGAGGCGGCCGGCCGCCTCCAGGGTGGCGAGGCGCCGCTCCGGGGTCTTGTCGGGCGACCCGCGGTGGCACTCGAGGTCGGGGCGCACCGACTCCAGCATCATCCCCTGGCCCGGCGCGACCTGGCGGAGCAGCGCCAGATCGGCCTCACCCAGGGCCCCCGCGTTGGCGTGGGGGAGCAGTCCGGTCTCCTCCAGCACGCGGCGGCACATCTCGGCCAGGTAGTGCACGGTGGATGCGTAGCCGTGCTCGTCGAGCCAGGCGCGGGCGGCCGGGTAGCGGGCCTCGGGGTTCTCACCCAGGGTGAACAGCGCCTCGTGGCATCCGTGCCGCGCGCCGGCGCGGGCGATGGCGAGGACGTTCTCGGGCGGGAGGTAGGGGCTGTCGAGGCGGGCGGGGGGCCGGGCGAACGTGCAGTAGCCGCACCGGTCGCGGCACAGCATGGTGAGCGGGATGAACACCTTGGGGGAGTAGGTGACCCGGGTGCCGGTCGTCGCGTCCCGCACGTGGCGGGCGCGTGCCAGGAGCTCGTCGGGGGGCAGATCGAGCAGGTGCTCCATCTGGCGCACACTACCGGCGGGCGGTGGCGGGCACGCCAGGGTCGGCGGAGGGACACAGGATCCCTCGGGCGACGGAGGTGGGATCGGCGCCGGGGCGTGGCGGGTGTCCCCGGCGTCGATCCGGTGCCCCCGGCGCTCCGTCAGGTGGTCGCGTCCTCCGCGGCGCCGGCCCCCAGCGCCGCCCGTAGCGCCTCGAGGAAGGCCTCGGGGCGGTCGCGCGCCGGGTCGTCGGCGCAGCCCTCGATCACGTGCAGCGGCCAGCCGTACCGGGCGCTCACGGCCTCGGCGACGGCGACCCGGTTCGCCCGGTCCTCCCGGCCCCAGATCAGGGTGGTGGGGACGCGGATCCGGGCCAGATCCTCCGGTGGGATCCGGGGCAGGCCGAGCTCGCGCATCATCCGGCGCACGGTGCGGGTGGCCGGGGACCGTGCCCCGGCGAGGGTGTACTCCCGGTATGGACCCCAGCGGTCGCCCATGTCGCGGACCAGCCCGTCGAGGTCGGCCGAGCAGTGCCGCATGAAGCGGGTGTACGTGCGCTCGTTCGGCCGCGCCTGGACGCCGATCATGGCGAGGGCGAACCCGGGGGCCGGGCGGAAGCGTGCCAGTCCCAGGCTGTCCACCAACACGAGATGGCGCAGCCGGTCCCCGCTCGTGGCGGCGAATCGGGCGGCGATGGCGCCGCCGAGCACGTGGCCCACGAGCACGGGCGGTGCCGGGCACGTCCGGGTGATCAGGTCGTCGAGCCAGGCCGAGGCCCGCTCACGGGTCAGCGGCACGTCGGGTGTCGCCGAGGACCCGTGGGCGGGCAGGTCCGGTGCGATCACCCGGTGGGTGCGCACCAGGTCGGGGATGACGCGCAGCCACTTCGCCGCGAACTCGCCCGGCCCGTGCAGGAGAACGATCGGCTGACCGTCGCCGCCTTCGAGCACCGCGGTCGGGATGTCGGCGAGCGTGAGGCTCCGCTCGCTCACGGGAAGGCCGGCGAGCAGCCGTTCCCGTGCCCCGTCGTGCCCGGGTGCAGCGCCTCTGTCGGCTCCTTCGTGCCGGTCCATGGCCACCTCCGCGTCGTCGGGACCGTGTCGTCGCGGAACCTACGGGGGGCGTCGCTCCGCCGCATCGGGAGGATCGTGCAACCTCGCCACCCGGCGTCGTGGGTCGTTCTGCGTAGTCCGGGTCAGGCGAGGTCGCCGGTGGCGGCCGGGTCGGCGATCCACAGCAGGCGCTCGGCGCGCACACGGGCGGCCGGCAGGGCGCTGTCACCCGCCACCACCCGGGCGAGGGCGTCCCGCTTCTCCTCGCCGGCGACCGTGACCAGCACCAGGCGGGCACGCTCGATGCCCGCGTAGGTGAGCGTCATCCGCGGGTGCGGGTTGGTGCCGCTGGGGTCGTGGTTCATCACGACGAGCCGGCCGGGGTCGGCATCGAGCGCCGGTGAGCCCGGGAACAGCGATGCCGTGTGGCCGTCGGGGCCCATGCCCAGGTGCACCAGGTCGATCCGCCCGAGCTCTCCCAACCGGAGCTGGTACGGGTCCGCGCCGTCGTCGCAGCGCATCGGGAAGTTCGCGTTGACGGCCCCGACCCGCTCGAGCAGCGACTCGCGCACCATGCGGTAGTTCGAGTCGGGGTGGTCGAGGGGCACGCACCGCTCGTCGCCCCAGTAGATGTCGACCTTCCACCAGTCGATCTGGTTGCCCGCGTCGTCGGCCAGCCGCTCGTAGCAGCGGCGCGCCAGCTCGCCGCCCGACACCGCCACGGAGAACCGGTCGTGGGGGCGGCTGTGGAAGCCCTCGATCACGCGCTCGGCGAACTCGCCGGGCACGTCGTCCACCACTACGAGTTCGCCGTGCACATCGCCTCCTCGTGGCGCCGGCCAGCTTCGCGCACCGGTGGCACGCCGCGCTCGCTCTCCCGCACGGGCCCGGGGACGGGGGCCGTCGCCCGCGGGAGGCCCGCTCGGTTCCTCAGGACCGGCTGCTCCGCAGGGCCGCCGCCTTGGACTCCAGTGCGGCCGTCAGCTCGTCGAAGCTCTTGGCGAACGATGCCACGCCCTGCTCCTCGAGAACCCGGCTGACGTCCGCGAGATCGACGCCGGCCTCGCCGAGCCGGTCGAGGGCCGCCGCTGCCGCATCGGGGTCGGCGTCCAGCGTGCGGGAGAGCGTGCCGTGGTCACCGAACGCCGCCAGCGTTCCCTCGGGCATCGTGTTCACGGTGTCGGGACCGATGAGCGAGTCGACGTACAGCGTGTCGGGGTACGCCGGGTTCTTCGTCGAGGTCGACGCCCACAGCGGTCGCTGGACACGGGCGCCACGTGCCGCAAGGGCCTCCCACCGCGGGCCGCTGAAGTGCTCGCGGAACACCTGATAGGCCAGCCGGGCCTGCGCCACCGCCGCCGTGCCCCGGAGCGCACGGGCCTCCTCGGTGCCGATCGCGTCGAGGCGGCGGTCGACCTCGGTGTCGACCCGGCTGACGAAGAAGGATGCCACGCTGGAGATGCCGGACAGGTCGGCGCCGTGGGCCTCGAGGCCCTCGAGGTAGGCGCCGATGACCTGCTCGTAGCGCTCGAGGCCGAAGATCAGCGTGACGTTGATGCTGTGACCCTCGGCGATGAGGGTGCGGATCGCGCCGACACCGGCGACCGTGGCGGGCACCTTGACGAAGAGGTTGGGCCGGGCGATCCGGGCGTGCAGGTCGCGCGCGGCGTGCTCGGTCGGCCCCTGCTCGTTCGCGAGGTCGGGCGCCACCTCGATCGACACGTACCCGTCGACGCCCCCGCTCTCGTCGTGGACCGGGCGGAGCACCCGCAGCGCACCGAGGATGTCGTCGACCGCGAGGTCCCAGTAGGACTCCTCGGTCGTGCGGTTCGCCGCAACGAGGTCGGCGATCTGGTCGTCGTACTCGGCCGACCCGGCGATCGCCTTCTGGAAGATCGTCGGGTTCCACGTGACGCCGCGCACCCCGTCCTCGACCCAGCGGGCCAGCTCACCGCCCGTGAGCCAGCCCCGCCGGAGGTTGTCGAGCCAGGGGCTCTGGCCGTGCTCGTAGTAGAGATCGTGGAGGCGACTCATTGGGGATCCTCCTGCAGGTCGCGGACGAGCTGCCGGGCGCGCTCGGCGACGGTGTCCGGCGTGTAGCCGAACCTGGCGAGCGCCACCGCGCCGGGTGCCGAGGCGCCGAACCGGTCGATGCTCAAGCTGTCGTCGGCCCACCGGTCCCACCCCAGGCTGGCACCGGCCTCCACGGCCAGCGTCGGCACCTCGGGGGGCAGCACGGCGTTCTGGTAGTCATCGGGTTGCGCCGCGAACAGGTCCCACGAGGGCATCGACACGACCCGGGCCGACACGCCGGCCTGGTCCAGGACGCCCTTGGCGTCGACGCACACGGCGACCTCGCTCCCGGTCGCGACGAGCACCACGTCGGGCGACTCGGTGTCGATCAGCACGTAGGCGCCCCGCTCGACAGCCGCCCCCGCGGTGCCCTCGAGGACGGGAACGCCCTGCCGGGTGAGCACGAGCGCGGTGGGACCGTCGGACTCGACCGCGATGCGCCAGGCGGCCGCCGTCTCGTTGGCGTCGGCGGGACGCAGCATCCGCAGGTGCGGGATCGCCCGGAGCGAGGCCAGGTGCTCGATCGGCTGGTGGGTGGGGCCGTCCTCACCGAGGCCGACGGAGTCGTGCGTGAAGGCGAACAGCTCCTTGTAGCCCGACATGGCGGCCAAGCGGAGGGCCGGGCGCATGTAGTCGCTGAAGACGAGGAACGTGCCGCCGACCGGGATGACGCCGCCGTGAGCCGCCATGCCGCCCATCGCCCCGGCCATGGCGTGCTCGCGCACCCCGAAGTAGATCTGCCGCCCCCCGTGGTCGGTGGCGGACTGGACGCCGCGGTCCTCGATCACGGTGCCGGTGTTGCCGGTGAGGTCGGCGCCGCCGCCGATGAGGCCGGGTACGACGTCGGCGAGGGCGGAGATGCACGCTGCGCTCGCCTTGCGGGTGGCCAGCGTCTCCCCGGCCTCCCACGTGGGCAGCGCGTCCCGCCACCCGGGGAGCCCCCGGAGCCCGATGCACGCCTCGTACACCTCGCGCTCCGTGGTGTGCTCGGCGAGGCGCTTCTCCCATGCCTCCCGCTGCTCGCGCCCGCGCCGCCCCGCCTCCCGGTACATCTCGGCGACGTCGTCGGGCACCCAGAAGGTCTCGTCGGGCGGGAGCCCCAGGATCTCCTTGGTCCGGGCGACCTCCTCGTCGCCGAACGGGCTGCCGTGTGCGGCGGCGGTGTCGGTGAACCCCGGGGACGGCCATCCGATGTGGCTGCGGAGGACGAGCAGGGACGGGGCGTCCTCGATCGCGGCGGCGCGCCGGAGCGCCGCCTCCAGAACCTCCGTGTCGTTGGCGGCCTCGCCCAGGCGCTCGACGTGCCAGCCGTAGCTCTCGAAGCGGCCGGCGGCCTCGTCGGAGAGGGCGATCTCGGTGGAGCCGTCGATCGTGATGTGGTTGTCGTCGTAGACGTACACGAGCCGGCCCAGCCCGAGGTGACCGGCCAGCGACGCCGCCTCGTGGCTGACGCCCTCCATCAGGTCGCCGTCGCTGCAGATCACGTAGGTGTGGTGGTCGCAGAGGTCGGGACCGAAGCGGGTCCGCAGCCAGCGCTCGGCGATGCCCATGCCGACCGCGTTGGCGAACCCCTGGCCGAGGGGCCCGGTGGTGACCTCGACACCCGGGGTGTGGCGCGCCTCGGGGTGGCCGGGTGTCTGCGAGCCCCACTGCCGGAAGGCCCGGAGGTCCTCGCGCGTCAGCCCCTGCCCGGTGAGGTGGAGCATCGAGTAGAGGAGGATCGACGCGTGGCCCGCCGAGAGCACGAAGCGGTCGCGGTCGGGCCAGTCGGGGGCGTCGGCGTCGTAGCGGAGGATGCGCGTCCACAGCACGTGGGCCAGCGGGGCCAGTGCCATCGCCGTCCCCGGGTGGCCGCTGTTCGCCGCCTGGGGCGCGTCCATCGCCAGGCCCCGGATGACATCGATGCCGCGCTGCTCGAGGGAGGGCTCAGCGGTCATGCGAGGTCAACCCTACTGGCCGGTACCCCCGGAGCCGACGGACGGTGGGTGGCCGAACACGGCGACGCTGGCGGTGAAGCCGTGCACGAAGCTGCGGTCTCCCACCGGTCCGAGTTCGCCGGCGCAGAACATGCCGGCCAGCGCGGAGGTGCCGAGCGCATCGCTGACGGCGCCGGCGTCGTGATCCGGGGTGCCGAAGAGGCGCCGGCCCCGGCCGTTGCAGGTGAACACGAGCGCACCGGCGCCCGCCACGTCGGCGAGCACCGTCCAGAGGTCCTCGTCCGCACTGGCCGCGTCGCGCACCTGGAACTGCACCGTCGTGCCGACCGGCACCGTGGTGCCCACCACCAGCGCCCGCCGCCGGCGGTCCGCGCCGACGATGGTGCGCACCAGGAAGTCGCCGCGCCCGAAGGTGGCGCGGTGCTCGTCGATGGCGACGCCGATGTGCAGCCCGGCCGCCAGCTGGCCACGCTCGTCGGGGCTCGCGGCCGTCACGAGCTGGTCGAGCCGGTCGAGGGCGGGCATCCCCGCGATCTCCAGGATCGTGTTGCCCTCGGCCGCGGTCACGATCATCGGATCGCCCACCGGCCGGCAGCCCTGTGAGACGACCGTGGCGGCGAGCGCCCCGGGCGGCAGAAGCGCACCCACCCCGCCGTCGTCGAACATCTCGCCGTCGAGGACGAGGCGGTTGCCGCCGGGCCCGGCCCCCGCCGAGGCCAGGCCCCCGACCACCGGGAGCGCCACGCCGGCGTCGGCCATGCCGTCGAGGATGGCGTCGATCGGCAACGAGAACGGGTCGGCGACGAGCAGGAGCGTGCCCCCGGTGGCCAGCAGCTCCCCGGACAGACCCGAGACGGCCAGCCCGCTCGGGGTCCGGGTCGCGGTCATCCGCACCGGGCGGGGGCGATCGGGAAGGCGGGCGGCGAACAGCGAGAGCCCGGGCCCGTCCTCGGCTTCGGTCTGGCCACCCAGCACGGCGACCGCGGTGGCGCCGAACACGACGCCCGGGTGGAGCACCCGGCGCACGGTGGCGGCGACGTCGGCGAGGGCGTCCCGGTGGTGCACCGTGCAGAACAGCGCAGCGATGTCGGGGGCGTCGCCGACCTGCTCGAGCACGCGACCCACCACGTGGCCGGTGGCCTCGGCCGCCTCGGGGTGCTGCGACAGTGCGCTCCCGTGGGTGGCGGCCACGGCTCACACGCTCCCCGGGCCGGGGACGAGGGTCAGCGGCACCACCGTGACGCTCCCGTCGCCGATGCGGCAGTGCGCCTCGATTGTGCCGTAGTCCGGCATCTCCAGCTCGGCCCGCACCAGCCGGTAGGTGAACTTGCCCGGCTCCACCTGCAGGGGTTGCACGTTGCGGGCGACCTGCTCGCCGCCGTCGCGCCGGAAGACCACCTCGAGCACGCCCTGCCCTGGCTCGTCCGGTGTCCCCCGCACCAGCACGATCAGATGCGGGGTCAGGGTGAGGGGCGGTGGCTCGTCCGCGACCGTCGAGAAGTGCACGCCGCCGAGATCGATCAGGGTCGGACCGCCCTCGAACGTCGGTCGCATGTCGATCGCCTCGATGAAGAGCGCAGCGACGATGTCCATGCCGCCAACGCTACGGGCTGCGTGCGGGCGCGTGGACGTGTTCGCGTGGGCCCGGGCCGGGCTACGCGGCGCGGGCCGCCGGGCGGGGCGCCCGCTCGTGGCGCACCGTGGCCAGCTTGAGGCGACGGAGCGCCACGATGAGCGGCCAGGCGGGATCCGCCTCGCCCCGCCGGAACGCGAGGCGGGCCGCGGTGGGCGCGGCGTGGTGGTTGTTGTGCAGGCCCTCGCCGGCGGTGATCCACGCCAGCCACTGGAGGTTGGTGCCGCTGTTGTCGTGCGGGCGCGCCCCGAAGGTGTGGCCCACGGCGTTGATGGCGGCGTTGAGCGAGAGGTACGCGGTCGCGTGCCACACCGCGGCCACCAGGCCCCACGCCGGCCCGAGCACCGCGATCAGCAGGGCGATGCCGACGCCGAGCCCCAGCCAGGCGCGGTCGAACAGCACGCGGTCCCAACGGTCGGCCGGGAGGTCGCGGGCGTAGCGGCGGACGGTGACGCCGTCGCGGGCGGTGCGGCGGTAGAGAGCGGCGTTGGTCAGCTGGACCCGCACCCAGCCGAGCAGCGCGGGGGAGTGGGGATCGCCCTCCACGTCGGTGAACGCGTGGTGCTTGCGGTGGACGGCGGCCCACTCGCGGGGTCGGATGCCGGTGGTGAGCCAGGTGAGCAGTCGCCCTGCGAACGTGACCCCGGGTGCGAGGGACAGGGCGCGATGGGCCAGCGCCCGGTGGAGGAACACGGTGGTGACGAGGGTGGCGAGCTGCGCGGTGGCGAAGCCGACGGCGAGCGCGAGCATGAGGGGGAGGAGCACCAGGTCAGGCTACTCTACCTACCAGTCGGTAGGCTAGGCGGCCGCGGTGGGCGACCACGCAGCTGGTGGGCCGCACCCATCCGAGGCTGCGGCGTGCGTGCACCGGAGGAGACGCGCCTCACAGGAGGGCGGCGGCGAAGCTGTCGTGGTGGTCGGTCCACCAGCGGCGCCGGCGGTCGTACTTCGCACCGCCGCCGGCCCGGTTCCACATCGCGATGGCGTTCGGGTCACCCGCGTCGACGCGGCGCCGGACGGCTGCTTCGATGCGGGTGATGGCGTCGTCCATGGCGCTGA
>JBKHJZ010000007.1:0-46023 GCA_046537875.1 Acidimicrobiia bacterium
AGCCCGCGGGTGGTGGGGTACTGCGATACAGAAGGCACGGCCGCCCGCACCGCCCCGGGGCCTCGAACGTCCGCTCCTCCACGAGTTGATGGAGGGGGTCGACGTGCTCGTGACGGTCCTGGGTGAGGTGGAGGCGGTCCGCGTCCGGGGGGCGCGCACCGGCGCACCCGAGAAGCTCGTGCCCTCCCGGCAACGGGCGCTCGAGGCCATCACCTACCTGGCGCTGCGCGACGCATCCGTCGACCGCGAGGAGCTCGAGATCAGCCTCTTCCCGGACGGGGCGAACGCGGCGAAGACCGTGTACAACACGATCAGCTCGGCGCGGTCGCTGCTCGGCGACGAGCTGTTCCCGCCACCCGAGCACGGTCGCTACGGGCTGTCGCCGGCGGTCGTGACCGACTACGGGATCTTCTGCGAGCTCGTGGCGACGGCCGACGAGACCGACGACGCCGAGGCGGCCGCCGACCTGCTCACCGACGCGCTGGAGCTCGTGCGGGGCGAGCCCTTCACCGGCGTCGGCCGGAGCTACGCCTGGGTCGGACCGCACCGCGGCATGATCGTGGCGCAGGTGGTCGATGCCGCCGAGGAGCTCGCTGAGGTGCGTCTGGCGACGGGGGCTTGGCGGGCGGCGGAGTGGGCGGCGCGCCAGGGCCTCCGCGCGTTCCCGAGCGACGAGCGCATGTACCGCCTGCTGATGCGCACGGCTCGCGCCGCGGGCAACATCCCCGGCGTGCAGCGGGTGTTCCGGGAGCTGTGCGATGTGCTGGCAGATCCCGACACCGGCGTCGAGCCCGAGGACACCGTGCACCCTGAGACGATCGAGTTGCTGGAGGAGCTGACCGGGTCGGTCAGCCGTCGCCGCGGCATGGGGGCGTAGACGTAGGTCGTCTGCGCTCCGGGGACCGGGCGGGCGCATCTCGGGATCATGGTGCGTCTCCGGAGATCCCCCGAGCGCGGCGGCGCCGGCCCGCCGGCAGACACGTGGCCACCCGGTCCGGTCGACGTCGAGGCCGAGCTGGTCGACAACCGGACACCGGCGACAGAGCGCTACGCCGTCGGACCCGTCCACCCGGTGGGGCAGTTGGCCGCGCGCATCGCACTGTGGGGTGCGGTCGCCGTCGGCTGTCTGGGTGCGGTCGTCGGGTTCGTCCGTCCGCCGGTCGAGGTCGTCGAGCCGGCGGCCGAGCACGTCGACGAGTCGCTCGTTCCCGCCCCCGTTGCCGGCGCGGCGGAGATCGCGGTCGAGGCGTGGCTCACGGCGACGGCGGACGAGCGTGAGCGGCTCGAGGAGCTCTTCGTCGACGACGTGTCCTTCAGCGACCACCACGTCGAGACGTTGGCCGTCGGCGACGCGACCACCGTGGGCGGCCGGCGGGTGGACGAGGGCTACTGGTCCGTCGTCGTCGCGGTCGCGGTCGTCGAGGAGGTGCCCCCCGGGGCCGAGCCGACGCAGAGCAGCGGCGACGGTCCCGGACACGGCGTCGGCGACGATCGCGGGCAGGACGATGGCGCCGCTCGTCGGGCGTCGAGGTGGTTCGTCGAGGTGGGCGTGGTGGGTGGCGCAGACGACGGTTTCGCTGCGCTCACGACCCCGGCGATCCTTCCCGGGCCTCCCCCCACCCCCGACGGCTGGGTGCACGGCGGCCCGGACGAGCGGAGGCCAGACCCGGACGACACGGTCGTCTCGACCGTGGAGGGGTTCCTCGGCGCGCTCCTCACGGGCGACGGGGATCCGTTGCGGTACCTCGCTCCCGGCGGATCGGTCACCGTGGCGGAGAACCCGCCGTTCGCCGAGCTGGCCGTGATGGACCTGACGGTCGAGGACATCGACGACACGACGGCGCGCGCCTGGACACGCGTGCAGGTGACGACCCCGGGCGGCGCCCGCCGCGTGGCCGCCTACGAGGTGCTCGTGGTCGAGCGCGTCGATCGCTGGGAGATCCTCGAGCTCTCGGGTGTCCCCACCACCGTCGAGCCGCCGGCACGCGAGGGGTCCCCGCCCGCCGCCGGCTCGTCGGAGCCGGCATGAGCGAGCACCGACGGCGGGGACGTTCCGGGGAGCGGGTGCAGTTTTCCCCGGCTCCCGGCGCATCACCTGTGCACGTCGAGCGATCGCACGAGGTCGAATCCGGCGGTTCCGCGACATCGAGAGGGGAGGCGACGAGTGGTCGACATCCTGAACGGCTTCCTGGCCGACGCCACTGACCTGATCAAGGTGGCCGTCACGCTCATGGCCATCGTCTTCGTGTTGATGACCTGGGCGCGGACGCGGTCGCTCGCGCCCACGCTCGGTGCACTGCTGCTCGGCGCCGTCGTCATCTACGGCGTGAACAACTACGAGTTCCTGAGCGAGCAGATCCGCGACGACGTGACGCGGCAGCAGGACCGGTGATGGCCGGCGCACCGGCGCCGCTCGCTGGTCTCCATCGTGGGCAACCCCGGCCAGGAGCCTGAGGCATGGTGGACCGACCCGGCGAGCACATCGTCTGTGCCACCTACACGCACGCGCGCCGGCATCCTCTGGTGCTGGGTCGCATCGCCGGCTGGACGCCGCCGTTCCAGCTCTCGTTCCCCCAACTCGCGGTCCTGGGGGCCACGCTGTGGGTCGAGGTCCACACCTGGCGCTGGTGGGCCGAGCTCCTGCCCCGCAGCGCCGCGATCCTCGTGGCGGTGGGGATCCCGTGCGGCGCGGCCTGGGCTGTGCGCCGGGCCCGCGTCGAGGGACGCAGCCTGGTGCGTGCCGCCGTCGGTTGGCTGAACCTCCTCGGGTCTCCGCCCGGCGGGTGGGTCGGCGGACGACCCCATCGCCGGGGACGTGCCGTCCACCTCGGTCGGCACCGCACGTTCCTGGCGGCCGGCGAGGAGGACCTGTGAAGCCACCCGCCCGGGCCGTGATCGGCAACCTCATCTGGTCGGTCGACGGTGGCGTGTGGGGCCTGTGGCGGGTCAGCCCGTTCCCGCACGCCCACACCACGCCGGCCGACAAGCTCGCGGTGCACGCTCGGCTGCGTGGGCTGCTGATCAGCCTCCCGCCCGAGGCGGCCCTGCTCTCCGTCTGCGAGCGGCTCGACCCCGTCTTCGTCGTCGCGCGGATGATCGAGGGCGTCGACCTCGACCTCCACCCCGCCTGGCGGGACGTCAGCGAGACGACCGGCGAATGGCTCGAGGGTGTCGACCTGTACCGGCGCCGGTACTACGTGGCGGTTGCCTTGCCGATGTCGCGCCGACCGTGGGTCGAGGTGGTCCGCAACGCCGCAGCGGAGGTGACGGGCGCCTTCGGCATCGGCCCGAGCCCGATCCCCCCGGAGGAGGTGGAGCAGCGCCGGCGTCAGGCGCAGGAGATCGAGCTCCGCATGGCGTCCAGCGTGCCGGTCCACGCGGTCACGGCCGGCGAGATCTGCTGGCTCTACGCCCGCGCACTGCGCCGGGAGGCGGGCGAGCCGTCGTTCGATCGACGCTGGGAGCCCCCCGAGGAGCCGGCCGGGAGCCGGCGGGCAGGTGATGCGTCGACCGACCCGTGGCGCCCGCGCCGGGTGCTGGCCAACCTCACCGATGCCGTCGTCAAGGAGGGCGGGTACGCCGACGACGAGCACCGCCCCCGCCACCGTCGCTACGTGAGGATCGATGGGCCGGGCGGCATCAGCTACCAGACCGTGCTGGCCATGGCCGACATGCCGCACTACTTCAGCTTCCCCGGCGGGGGCGGCGAGTGGCTGTTCCACGCCGACCACGTGGGCTTCCCGGTGGACTGGTGCGTGCGGATGCGGTCGGTGCGCAACGCCGACGCCCAGGCGAAGGTGCGTCGCAAGCAGCGCGATCTCGTCGGCCAGGTGGACGAGTACGAGGGCGAGGTCACGGGTGCGCCCCCGCAGCTCGCCGAGGCGATCCGGGCGATCGACGACGAGCGGAGCGAGCTCGGGTCGAACCCCATGGAGCCGGAGCTGCAGACGACCGTGCTGATGTCGATCGCGGCGCCGACGCTGGCGGAGCTCGAGGAGAGGGCCGCGGCGCTGAGCGCGCTGTTCGAGCCGCAGGAGTACGGGCTCGGCCGCCCGACCGGTGGTCAGGTGGCCCTGCTCCGCTCGATGCTGCCGGGCACGGCCGCGGCGCCGGTCTGCCGGGACTACACGCAGTTCATGCTGGCCCGAGACCTGGCCGCCGGGAGCCCCGTCTGCGGTCCCGAGGTCGGCGATCCGCGTGGCCTGCTCCTCGGCGTCTCGCTCGACGGTGGCACGGGCACGCCGGTGCTCTTCGACCCGGCGTACGGGCCGACAGTGAACACCAGCCCGTCGCTGGCGGCGGTCGGTCGCCTGGGATCGGGGAAGTCGTTCTTCCTCAAGCGCCTCTGCTGGGACACGGTGGCCCGTGGAGGGCAGGTGGTCACCATCGACCGTACGCGCAGCGGCGAGTACGTGAGGTTCGCCGGCGCCGTGCCCGGCCATGTCCAGGTGGTGCGGCTGGAAGCGGGAGCGGACGTCTGCCTGGATCCGTTGCGCAGCTTCGCCGGCGACGAGCGCGCGACGGTCGCGCTCGGCTTCCTCTCGTTGCTCGCCGGCTGCTCCCCGCACAGCGACGAGGGCAGCGCGCTCGCCGAGGCGGTGGACGCCGTGGTCGATCGACGCGCGGCCGAGCTGGGCGATGTGGTCGATGAGCTCGATCGCATGGGGTCCGACCCGACGACCGCCGACCCGGCGGCGCGGGGACTGGCCCGCCGGCTGGCGCACTACCGCAGGTCGGCGACGGGGCGGCTCGCCTTCGGCCCCGGGCAGCCCCTGGCTCTCGACGCCGACTGCATCGTGTTCTGGGCGCCCAACCTGGCGCTTCCCGACCGCGAGATGCTCGAGAACGAGTACCGCAGCCGCATGATGCTGCCCGAGCAGGTTCTCGGCCAGGCCCTGCTCTACCTCGTCGCCGCGGTGGGCCGGCAGGTGGTCTTCAGCGACCCGAGCCGCTTCGCCGCCGCCCTGTACGACGAGGCGTGGGCGCTGCTGGCATCGCCGTACGGCCAGAACCTGCTCATCGAGGGGGTCCGCGACGGCAGGAAGCACAACGGCGCCATCTGGCTCGCCAGCCAGCATCCGAACGACTTCGACGTCAGCGAGCTGCAGGACCTGCTCGGTTCGCGCTTCGTGTTTCGCCAGGCCCGCTCGGCGATCCCGGCGGCGTTGCGGTTCCTCAACGTCGCCGACAGCGTCGATGCTGCCGCGACGCTCGAGCACGGGCTGAGCGACGGGCAGTGCCTCTATCGCGACGTCCGCGACCGGATCGGGCTGATCCAGGTGCTCCCTCCCGCCCTGCCCGACATCGACGACGCCTTCGAGACCGCGCCGGCGGCCAGCCGGTCCGCCGCCACACCGGAGGGGATGGGCATGGCGGAGGTCGGCGACGGCCAGCACCCCGATGCCGGCGACTCTCGGGATCGCGATCCGCACGACGATGGGCACGGCGGTGTCGGCGACGACGAGCGGGCGGCGGGTGAGGCGGTCGGGCCGGGGGTTCCGGCGGCCGTCGCTCCCCGGTCCGACGACGCCTCCGCAGCCCGTGACCGGGCCCGACGCCGCCGCCGTACGCCTCTGGCCAGGGCGCTCGAGCAACAGGTGGAGTGATGGCGCGTCGGCGGTGCGTCGTCGCCGGGCTCGTCACAGCCTGCCTGCTCGGGACCCTCGCGCTGACCACCGCGCGACCGCACGCGGTCGCCGCCGCACCCGGCCAGCAGGAGGGGGACTGCATCCAGATCCTCCGGTCGGTCTACGCCCCGCCCGAGACGATCACGCCGCCCGACCACCCGACGCTGTACGGGCGGGAGACCTCGGTGGCTGAGGACCCGCGGTATCTGACCACGTACTGCTACGCGAACGGCGCGTGGGGAAAGACCGAGGACCAGTTCCCGTACGGCGCCGACCGCATCTGCCTCACCGTCCTCTACGACCCCGACGAGCACGGTGGCTCGGGGCCGCCGGATCGGGTCACACCGCTGGAGGGGATCGACGAGCTCGGACCCATCGACAGCTCGAACAGCGCCGGCAGCTCGACGAGCGCCGGCGCAGACGAGGCGGAGGTGTACTGCCGCGACGGTGACGCCTGGTCGCGGGTGCCTCCCGACGGTGGGGGTTCCGGGAGCTCGGATGCCGCGTCCCCCGCGCCCGCGTCGTCGCCGTCGCCGGAGGCGCCCGATCGGGAGAGCTCCGACGCAGGCTCGGGGCAGTCCACGAGCACGGCCGGCTCGGACCCCGCCCCGGGCGGGTGTCGTGGTGTGGAACCCCGGCAGGGAACGGGGCTGTTCGGCCTCGTCCCCGATCAGTGCTGGGGCCGCTACCCCTCGACCAACTACGACATCGGCTACGACGGCGGCGGCTTCACCGACGTCCCCCGGAAGCTCACCGGGTTCTTCGGCAGCTCGATCTTCAACCTCGGTAGGTCGAGCGTGCAGGTGTCGCTGTGGTCCGTCGGCTGGGCGTACGACTTCGAGATCTCCGACTACAACGAGTTCGCGCTCGAGGTCGGCGACGACTACGAGCGGCTCATCGACGACGACGGCGACGACGACGAGGACATTCCGTTCCTCCAGATCGCGTGGTTCGCGCTGTTCGCGTGGGTCGGGTTCGTCGCGCTGCGGGGGAAGCTCGCGATGGCGGGCGGCGAGCTGGTGGTCTCGATCGTCCTCGTGGGGCTGTCGGGCGTCCTCATGCTCAACCGTGCCGACTACATGGCCTCGACGTGGAACCTGATGGACCAGGCGGAGACTGCGTTGTTCGCGATCGGCCAGGGGCGCGATCCCGCCACCGCCGAGCGCGACGAGACGGTCACGCCGGCCGTCGAGCAGGTTCAGGCCCAGATCCACGAGGTGTTCGTGGAGGCACCGTATGAGTACCTGAACTGGGGCGGCCCGCTGGAGGGCCGGTGTGCCGACGCCCGCGACGAGGTGCTGGCCTCCGGGCCGCACGGCAACGACGCGTTCCCCCGGGAGGTGATGCGGGACGCGGGCTGCCACGCCGAGGCCGACTTCAACGAGACGCCGGGCGGCCAGCGGCTCATGGGGGCGCTCCTGTCGATGGGGGCGAGCTTCGTGGTGTCGTTCGTGCTGCTGGCGGTGGGGCTCACCGTCATCATCGGCAAGTTCGTCGCCCTGTTGCTGTTCGCGCTGGCGCCGTTCGTGGGGCTGGTGGCGGTCCTCCCCGCCGGGGGGCGCCGCCTGGCCTGGCTGTGGCTGACCACGCTGGTCCAGATGATCGTCGTGGTGATCGGGATGAGCTTCCTGCTGTCGCTCATGCTGATGGGGCTGACCCGCCTGTTCGAGGCGACGGCCGATGTGAGCCTCGTCGAGCGGTTCTTCGTGGTGAACCTGGCGGTGCTGGTGATGGCGATGGCCCGGCGGCGGCTGCTGTCGGGGACGCGGGCAGGAGCGGGGCGGATCACCGACAACCTGACCAACGTTCGCCTCGGCGGTGGGGGAGCGCCGTGGCAGGGTCCGATGGGCAGCCAGGGCGCGCACCTGCTCAACATCGACCGGGGCCTGCGCTACGGGGCATGGGGCGCCGGGCTGACGGCCCTCGCGGGAGGCCGCATCCTGGAGCAGCGCCTGCGCGAACGGCGGGCATGGCGCAACACGCTCAAGGCCCGCCGGGTCGGCGACCGGATGGCCGCCGTCCAGCACAAGACCTACTACAGCGATGCGCCGGGCGGGACCCACGGGCTGAGCCCCCGCTTCGGCTACGACCAGGTTCAGGTTCCGCCGGGTCCGGGTCCTGCGCCGGACACCGGCGCAGCGGGCGGACCGGCGCCCGGTCACGGAGCCCCGCACGAGGGGACCCGAGGCACCCACGCCGCGGGCGGCCGGGGTCGCGCCGGCCCGGGTCGTTCGCGGCCTGAGGGTCGGGTGGTTCGGGGTCGCCGCCACCCGCCTCGACACGGCGAGGGCGCCGGGACCGCCCCACGCGGTGTGGGGCCGGGTCCGGGCGAGCCCACGGCCGGTCCCCGGACGGAGCGAAGCATGGCGCGTGGTCCGGGGGGTGCCAGCGGTCTCGGTCCTGGCGAGTACGTGGGATATCACGGGCCTGTCGCCGAGCGCGACACGGCCGGCCCGGCTGCCCCTCCGGTGAGCCCCGGTGGTCCGGGCACCTCCGGCGATCGGCGTGGCCCGGCGCCCACCGGTCGGCCGTACCGGCTGATCCACGAGGCCATCGCCGTGGAGAACTTCGCGGGCGGTGTGGGGCACCCGTTCCAGAGGTGGCTCGTCGACAAGCCCGCCAACCGCTTCATTCGCGGGCGCGCCGAGCGGGTCGCCCGGAAGCGGAACCTCCGCGCATGAGCCGTCCGGCGCCGCAGGCGTCGCTGCGGCGACCGTCGCAGGGCGGAACGCGACCGGATGCGGGGCCGCCGCCACCCGGCGGTGAGCGACCGGGCGCACGCCCGCCCCCCACCGGGGAGCGACCGGAACCACGACGGCCGCCACACGGCGCGCCCCGGCGCCGCCGCCCGAGCGCGCCGTGGCCGGTGGCGGCCCTTCGGCGAGCCGGGGGTGCCACCCGGGGACAGGGCCGCCGGGGTGCACGACCGGGAACGCCCGCCGGGGACGCCGAGGCCGGGTCGGTCGGTCCCGGGCAGCCGCGCGGCGCGGATGCCCGCGTCGCGCGGCCGACCGACCGGTCGTCCGCCACGCCGAGGGTCAGAGCGGGCGGCGGCGGCCGGAGCCGGACGGACCGACGCCCGGGCCGCGCTCGACGGCTGATCGCAACGGGCCGGGACCTCCGCCGACGTTGGCACCGCCTGCGGTGGAGCGCCATCGGGATCGCGCTGGCTGCCTACATCGTGCTCGTCATGGCGCTCGCCCTGGCGTTCGGGACCGAGACCGCGCCGCCCATGTCGGGCATCGACGTCACCGCCGACATCGGTGTGCTGGGAGACGTCCCCTACGCCGACCTGTTCAACCAGACGATCGCGCTCGGGATCGACCCCCGGCTCGTCGCCGCGGTCGCGTGGGCCGAGTCGGGCTACGCGCCCGACGTGGTCCAGTGTCGGCGACGCTCCGCCGCAGGTGCGCTCGGGATCATGCAGTTGATGCCGGGGACGGCCGAGATGCTGGGCGTCGACCCCTGCGAGCCGGAGGAGGCCATCCCCGGAGGCGCCCGCTACCTGCTCCAGCAGTACGAGCGATTCGAGACCTGGGAGCTGGCCCTCGCTGCGTACAACGCCGGGCCGGGCGCCGTGCAGCGGCACGGGGGCGTTCCCCCGTTCCGCGAGACGCAGGAGTACGTCCCCAAGGTCGTGGGCAAGTGGGAGGAGTACCGGCAGCGATTCCCGTCGGGCACCGTGGGGGGAGGGGCCGGCGTCGGTCCGCTGGGCAGCACCGCCCGGTTCGTGGACCGCAGGAACACGCCGACCATGCAGCGGTTGCTCGACGTCGTTGTCCCGAGGTTCGGACGGGGCCACGGCATCGGCTGCTTCCGCAACGACCCGGACGGGGGCGAGCATCCCCTCGGACGCGCCTGCGACTTCATCATGTCCCGCCCCCTGAACACCATGCCGACACCCGAGTACCTGGAGCACGGCTGGAGGCTGGCGAACTGGCTGGTCGCGAACGCCGAGGAGTACGACGTCGACTACGTCATCTGGCAGGAGCAGATCTGGAGCACCCGGCGTGCCGACGAGGGCTGGCGGCCGTACACCAGGTATCCCGACGGCAACCTCCGGCAGAACCACTACGACCATCTCCACGTGTCGGTGCTCCGGTGATGCCGCCCGCTGACGGGCGACGGTCGCGCTCCGCGGCCAGATCTCCCGCATCTGTCGTGCGTGAGAGGGGCTGACTCGACCTCCCCGCCCGACGGCTCCCCGTCCGATGCCCGCGGGCGCGAGCCGGGCGCGACGCGGGCGGGGAACGGCAGCGCCGTCGAGTGCAGCGTCGCCTCGGGGCCATGACCGGCTGGCGCCGGGTGGTCGTCCGCGGGGTCGTGGTGGTCGTGCTCGCGGCGGCTGTCCCCGGGGCCTGGCCCGCGGACACCGCCGCGGCCGCCCCCGCCCAGGAGGACGGGGACTGCGTCGAGATCCTCCGGTGGGTCTACGTCGCTCCGGAGGCGATCACGCCGCCGGACCACCCCGGCAACTACGGCAACGAGCACGCGATCATCGTCGACCCCCGGTTCCTGACCAGCTACTGCTACACGGACGGCGAATGGCGGAAGACCGCCGACGGCTTCCCCTACGACGCCGAGCAGACGTGCATCGTCCTCCTCTACGACCCCGATGAGCACGGCGGGTCGCCACCGCCCGAACGGATCGCGCCGCTGGAGCGGATCGACACCTTCGGCCTCGTCGACGGCACGAACGGCGGCCTCGGAACGGAGAGGACGGAGACGTACTGCCGCAACGGGCCCACGTGGGTCCGCGAGGCGCGGGTCGACGACTACCCGGACGGCTCGTACACCGAGTGGTCGCGGGAGTGCGTCACGATCGGACCACCCGTGCTCGACAGCCCGATGCGCACGACCCGGCACCCGCGTGAGCTCGGTGACACCGACTGGAAGGACCTCGTCGAGGCCCCGGAGGCGCCCGGGGCGGCGTTCCCCGCGGCCACGAGCATGGGGCCCGAGGACCTGACGACCTACTGCCTCCACGAGGACCGGGAGGTCTGGTACCGGGTGGACGACTACCCGGTGATGGACCTGCTGACCGACGACTTCCGGACGCAGCCACCGGAGAGCGGCACGTGCGTCGTGATCCGCGAGGCCCACCTGGGCTGGGATCTCGACGACCTGCCCGAGCGGCTGGGCCGATTCGGCTACCCGGGCGACCTCGGCTGGTACCAGTCGCGGGACGACTTCTACCGGTACAACGGCGGGACCGAGACCATCGAGCCGAGGCGCACGTTCTGCTACGTGGCCGGCGCGTGGCGTCGCGGCGACACGTTGATGAGCATCTGCTCGCCGGAGAGTCGTGACGAACTGCCCCCCTCCGTGCTGCCCCACGGGTGTTGGGGCCTGTTCCCGTCGAGTCACTTCGACATCGGCTACGACGGCGGTGGGATGACGGATCTCGGCAGGAAGATCTTCGGCATCTCGACCGCCGTGACCTTCAACATCGGCAAGGCGGCGATGCAGGTGTCGCTGTGGTCGATCGGCTGGGCGTACGACTTCAGGATCTCGGGCTACGACCAGTTCGCCCTCGACGTGGCGGAGGACTACCGGCGCCGCGTGGTCGAGCACCCGGCGTTCCGGCTGATGGAGATCGCGTGGTTGGGGTTGTTCGCGTGGGTGGGGTTCGTCGCGCTCCGGGGAAAGCTCGCGATGGCGGGCGGCGAGCTGGTGGTCTCGATCGTGCTGCTGGGGCTCTCGAGCGCCCTGATGCTCAACCGGGCGGACTACATGGCCACCACGTGGGAGCTGATCGACGAGGCGGAGGAGGCCCTGTTCGCGATCGGTCAGGGGCGGGATCCCGCAGACGGGGCCGTGGCGCCGGAGGTCGAGGCGCTCCAGGCCCAGGTCCACGGCGTGTTCGTCGAGGAGACCTATGACCACCTGAATTGGGGCGGACCGCTCGACGGCAGGTGCGAGCAGGCCCGCAACGTCGTCCTGGCGTTCGGGCCGCACGGCGACGACGACTTCCCCCGGGAGGTGATGCGGGACGCGGGGTGTCACGCGGAGGCCGACTTCAACGAGACGCCGGGCGGTCATCGCTTCATGGGGGCGCTCCTGTCGATGGGGGCGAGCTTCGTGGTGTCGTTCGTGCTGCTGGCGGTGGGGCTCACCGTCATCATCGGCAAGTTCGTCGCCCTGTTGCTGTTCGCGCTGGCGCCGTTCGTGGGGCTGGTGGCGGTCCTCCCCGCCGGGGGGCGCCGCCTGGCCTGGCTGTGGCTGACCACGCTGGTCCAGATGATCGTCGTGGCGATCGGGATGAGCCTCCTGCTGTCGCTCACGATGCTGGGCCTCACGAGGCTGCTCGCTGCGACCGCCGATGTCAGCCTGGTCGAACGGTTCCTGCTCGTGATCCTCGTCGTGCTCGTGATGGCGATGGCCCGGCGGCGGCTGCTGTCGGGTACGGAGGCGGGGACCGGGCGGATCACGGACAACCTGACCAATGCCCGCCTCGGCGGGGGCGGGGCGCCGTGGCAGGGCCCCACGGGCAGCCAGGGCGCCCACCTGCTCACCATCGATCGGGGCCTGCGCTACGGGGCATGGGGTACCGCTCTGGCGGCCGCCGCCGTGGGTCGCGTGCTGGGACAGCGGGCTCGCGAACGGCGGGGGTGGCGCAACAGGCTCGGGGGACGCCGGCTGGGTGACCGGTTGGCGGGCGCTCGTCACAGGACGGGCCACGCCAGGTACAGGCAGGGTGTCCGGCGAACGGACCGGCAGGCCGAGGGCCCGGACCTCGGTGCGACGGACCGGCCCACCGGCGTGGTCTCCTCGACATCCCGGATCGACCCAACGCCGCCGAGGCCGGCGGTCGGCACGTCCCCGCCACCGGACCGGGCGACGGGGACGACCTCGACGCCGACGCACGGAACTGCGCAGTCGCCGACGGCGGGGGGTCGGCAGTACCGGCTCGTCCACGAGGTCGTTGCCGTGGAGTCCTTCGCACCCCCTGTCCGGCACCCCTTCCGCCGGCTGGGCGACACGGTCTCCAACCACTTCATCCGGCGCCGTGCCGAGGCGGTCGCCCGCAGCCGTGGCCTGCACGAGTGACCGTCGCGCTCCCGGGTCGCGCCCGCCGCATCTCGTGGGCATGCCAGATGCAGACCCGGCGCGGCTGTGGGAGATCCGGCGACGCGAGGACCGGCTGCGCCGGCACGTCGAGGCACAGGAGGCGCAGCTCCGGCGGCTGAGGCGGCACGACGAGGACGCCCGGCGGGCCCTCCGTCGACGGGAAGACGAGGACCGGCGCCTCGGGCGGCGCCTCGACGACGTGGCCCGTCGCCGCGAGCAGGCCGACCGGTCGCTCCAGCGGCGGGTCGACGACCTCGGCCGGCGCCAGGGCCGGGGCGGACTGGTCGGACCGGTCGACCGTCGCGTCCAGGAGATCGACGACCGGCTCCTGGTGTGGGCGCCGCCGCTGGCGGCCGGGCTCGCGCTGCCGCTCGTCGTCGGTCATCTCTCGACCTTCGTGGTGTCCGGGGACGTGCCGCGCTACCCGCTGGGCGAGGCACCGGGGATCCTGTGGCGGTTGCCCGGCCACCTCGGGAGCCCTGGGCAGGCGTGGGAGCCGGTGAACACCGGCGCCCAGGTTGCGGGACCTGTTGCGTGGTGGGGAACCTTCGTCGTGCTGGCGCTGGCGCTCGCCGGCGTCGGCCTGCTGCTGTGGTCGATGCGGCAGCGATCCCGACCCGGTGGAGGGCGCAGCTGGGCGCCGGCGCTGGCGCACCGCCGGCTGTGGGTCACGGGCAACCAGCGTGACCGGCTGGTGGTCGGCACCGCGGCAGGCAGGCGGATCGCCCTCCGCGACCGTCACAGCCTGCTGGTCGTGGGTTCTGCGCACACCGGGAAGACGGCCGGGCTCTCGGTCCCGGCCGTCCTGGAGTGGCCGGGTCCTGTGGTCGTAGCGGCGGCGAAGGGGCATCTCGTCGACGACACGATCGGCTGGCGCAGCACGCAGGGCGACGTCCACGTGTACGACCCGGCCGGCGTCACCCGTTACCACCGATCGGGTTGGTCGTTGCTCGCCGACTGCGCGACGTGGCCGGGAGCGATCCGAACGGCCGCCGACGTGACCATGGCCACGCTGGCGTCGGTCGGCTCGGGACGGCCCCCGGACGGCCTGGCAGGGGAGCGGCAGGCCGAGCTGTTGCCCTCGCCGATGGCCACGGCGCTCGCGCCGTACCTGCTGGCCACCGTGGCCAGCGGGCGATCCCTCGCCGCGACGGCCGAATGGTTGGGGCGCGAGGAGCGCGACGACGTGCTCGCGATCCTCGATGGTGTCGACCGCACGGCGGCCCGCGCCCACGAGACCAACCTCGCCCGTTTGGACACCGCGAGATCGGCCTTCCTGCAGGCCATGCACCAGGTGTTGAGCGTCTACGAGGACCCGGTGGTGGAGGAGTCGATGGACCGGCACGACATCGTGCCGGAGGAGCTGCTCGATGGGGGCGCCCACGCCCTCTACCTGACCGCGCCCGAGCACGACCAGGAGCGCTTCCGGCCGCTGTGTGCCACGATCCTCCGCCAGGTGGTGTCCGCCGCCTACGAGCAGTCGGCCCGCACGGGGGCCGCCCTCGCCACCCCGCTGCTGGTCGTCCTCGACGACGTGCCCGGCGTCGCACCCGTCTACGACCTGGCGTCGCTCGCGTCGACCGCCCCGGGGCGGGGAGTCCAGCTCGTGAGCGTCGTCCAGGACCTGGGCAGGATCCGGGAGCAGTACGGCGAGGCAACCGACAGGCTGGTCGCGAGCCACGGGGCGAGCCTGGTCGTCTCGGGATCCCGCACGCGGCCGACCGAGCCCCCGCTCGTCGAGCCCGCCCTCGTCGACGAGCTGGGCGCGTGGGAGGCAGCACTGGTGTACGGGACCGGGCCCCCGACCCGCGTGCGCCTGCGTCCCTGGTTCAGGGATCGCCGGTTGCGGCGCCTGGTGAACACCCCCCAGGAGCGGGTGCACGGGGCGCCGCCGGATGTCGCGCCGGGACCCGTGGCACCCGACGAGCAGACGAGCGCCTGGTTGCGGCGTAGCACCGGCGGCGTCGGTGGGCCGGACCGCGGGCCGGCCGCTCCGATCGGGCTGCATCCCGGCCACCGGGATGTGTTCGGATCGCTCGGCGACGACGACACGCCACCGCAGGGCGTGCCCCGGATCCCCGATCCACGGCGCGACCCGCGCTGAGCGTGCACGCCCGGAGAAGGTCCCTCGTCACTCGATCCCGGGTTCCCCGTCGGCGGCTGATCTCGGAGGTCGGTCGTCGCCGGGCGGTGACCCGGTCACGACGCCGGTGGCGGCATCTCCCTCCAGTAGCCGGGGAACCCGGGATTGACCATCGCGGGGTCGTCGTCGCCCGTCAGCGCGGCGACCGCGGCCAGCATGTCGGCGCCGACGTCCCAGCCCACCGAGTTGGTCTCCTCGTAGTGGTCGTCGGGCTCACCCAGCACCTGCCCGTACCGGCAGCTGCCGGCCACCACCTCGGCGGCGTCCTGGCCGGCCGCTGCGGCGATGTCGGCCAGCGCGGACGGGTCCTCGGTGATCAGCTTGCACTGCTCGCCCGACACCGCGTCGGGGAACTCGATGACGCCGGCGTCGTGGAGCGCCTGGCAGGTGCCGGGTCCGGCGAGGGCGTCGCCGACGCACGCGATGCGCCAGTCGGAGATGGGGAAGATGTAGCCCAGCTCGTCGCTGCCGAGCCCGATGGTCCACCGGTACTCCTCGGGCATGCGGTTGCGGATGTAGCCGGGGGTCGTGTACTCGGACCCGGCGGCGTGGAGCGAGGGATCGCCCGCGAACCAGTCCTCCGGACGGTCGAGCCAGTCGGCGGGGAGCCCGATGACCAGCTCGCCCGCCACCTCGCCGGGCATGAACATCATCCCCACCGGGCCGATGCGCACGTACGCGACCTCGGAGCGGACGTGGTCGCCGGCGCGGATGGTGCCCACCAGCGGGTCGTCGACCGTGGCTCCCCCGTCGGGCTCGCAGGTGTCGTCGGTCTTCGGCCCCTGGGCAGGACAGGTGTGGAGCTCCGGGAGCTCGTGGCCGAGGTTCGTGCGGCCCGTGGCCGGATCGACCACCAGCAGCGACCGGAAGCCGATGTGCGACATGCGGGTGTAGAAGGGCTGCCGCGCCACCGAGACGGGTGTGGAGGCCAGGTCCTCCCCCTCGGCGAGGATGCGCAGGGCCGCCTCGGCGGCCTGGGTGCCGATCACGTGCATGCGGCGGAAGTTCTTGTCGGTGAAGCCGAACGACCCCCCACCGGGCGCCTCCGCCCCGGCCGGCGGGTCGTAATGGTTCCCCAGCGGGTGCTCCCCGTCGACCTCCCACACGGGGGCACCGAGCGGCGTGGTGAGCGCACCGAGCGCGCCCACCATGTAGAGCGCCACGCCGCCGGCCCGTTCCTCGATCGTGCGCGAGAGCACGCCGGCGTAGTCGGCCGTGAAGTAGCGACCTTCGGCGTGGCACTCCGACGCCTGCTCACCCGTCCAGCCGAGGGCGGCGCACTCGTCGGAGATGTCGACCGGTGGCTCCCAGCCCAGGGTGACCTCGGGGTGGTTGTTCCACTGCACCATGGTGGCGATCACGTCGCCGTTCGCCGCCCGGGCCTGGAGCACGTTCATCGACGGGTCGATGATCTGGGGGTCGCGACCGTCGGTCATGCCGAACCAGTGGTCGCCCGCGCCCGCCCGTATCCGGGCGGGGCGCATCGTCTCGACCGCGTCCGCGGCGGCGTCGGCCACCTGGCCGATCATGTGCTCGTACCAGTCGTGGTTCACGTCGAACGCGGTGTCCGGCCCGTGGTGGTTGTGCGTGGCCGGCACCAGCACGGTCGTGCGGTCGGCCAGGTGGGCCGGCAGCCGCTCGGCCACCTCCCGGCGGATCCGCTCGGCGTCGGTGCGGAACACCATGTAGAGGTCCACGGCGACCACGACCACGATGTCGCCGCGACCACGGAGGTCGCTCACGGCGAGCGCCCGGGCGCGCAGGTCGTCGTGCACCCAGTGCGCCTCCGGGCTGCCGTTGCCCACGGCGATCCGGCCGTCGTCGAACGCGGGGACGAAGACACCCAGCGACGTCGCGTCGTCGGGAGGCGGCAGCTCGGCCTGCTCCACGTAGTCGGTGGAGCCGTCGACGAGCGGGAGCACCGACCGGCTGGCGGCACCCACCATCGCCGTCGGTGGTGCCCCGGCGTCCCGGCCGGGTGGCTCCGCCGGCGAACCGGCACGAGCGGGCAGCCCTGCGGCCACGAGCCCCGCGGCCACCAGCGACACGATCACGACTCCCGTACCCAGCACGCGGCGCACCGCACGTCCCCCCTCCGTCGACGTGCCCCGACGCCACCACGGATCCGCGTGTCCGTCAAGGGTCTCGCACCGGTACCCGGATCCGCCGGCACCCCGGCACCCCGCCCGTGCATCCCCGCGCCCGGACCCCCGGCCAGTGCGCCCCGGACCGGGACGGACCGGGACGGACCGGGGTCCACCGGGGCACCGGCGCCCCCGGAACCCGGCGATCGGCGCAGATTTCCTCCCGGCGCGACACCGCACGGGGCGCGGATGCCGATAGCGTGAGGGGGCGACACGGGTCACCGCTGCCGACCGGCGGAGCGGTGGCGCACCGGGTTCCGCAGCAGTCCCGTCCCCGTGCGGTGGACCCTCGGACCCGGGGCACGCGCGCACGAAGAGCATGGATCACGTCTCACGAACGTTGGAAGACGCCGCCTGGGCGGCGGTCGACGGCATCGCAACCGACGAGCAGATCGCGCTGCTGGAGGAGCACGCGACCGGCTGGCGACTCGCGCTCGAGCGCATCCTCGACGACCTCGAGGACAACCTCGACGCGGTGCGGGAGCTGCCCGGCGACGAGCGCAACCAGGTCATCGGCGATCTCGAGGCCGAGCTCGAGCGGGTGGAGGCCGCCTACGACCGGCTGGTCGCCGCACCCGATCCCGCAGCGGCCGTGGTGGTCGCGCCCGACCCGCCCGGCCAGGTGCGGCTGCAGGCGTCGTGGTCCAAGGGCCAGGTGGTCGTCTGGGCGGCCGGGCCCGAGACGCTGCCCGCGACCGGTGACGAGCTGTCCGACCGGCTCGAGGCGATCGGCGGCCCGGCGCTCGGCTGGAGCCTGCATCCGGCCGTGCCCCTGCCCACCGGGGCGAAGGCCGCCGCGCTCTCCATCCCCGTCACCGAGGCCCTCGGCTGGCTCGTGGCCGTCGGCGGCGGGCTCGGTCGTGACGGCGTGGGGTCGAGCGTCACCTGGCTGGGCCGGGTGGCGATCGAGGCGGTCCGCCTGACCGCACGCGGGGCGATCGCACCGGCGCTGCGCGGCACCCGCCGGCAGGAGCACGGCACGCTCGACCTCCGGGTCCGGTGGGTGCCGGCGAACATCGACGGCGAGATGATCAACATGCTCACCGCGGCCATGCCCGGCCCCGTGACCGCGCTGGCGCGGGCCGACGCCCGGGCGGTGACGCTCGACGTGATGGGAGCGGTGGTGGACGCGATCGCCGGGGACGCGGCGGCCCGGCTGGAGCTGCCGGCTCCGCCGCCGGCGCCCCGCACGCCCGCCGCGGTCGCCGAGGCGGTCATGACCCGCCTCGACGGGTCGAACTTCGAGGCCCCCGTCGCGGCCGGCGCCGAGATCTCGAAGCGGATGGCCCGGTGGGCGCGGTCGGTGACGGGCGCGGCCCGAACCCGGCTGGTGGTGCAGCTCGACCCGCCCGACAAGGACGACGCCTGGTTCCTCTCGGTGCTGGGTCCCGGCGCCGAGGGTGGTTTGCTGCCCATCGAGCTGGCGCTCACCGACAGCAAGAACACCAAGCCCCTGGCCGACGAGCTGGCCCGGCTCGAGGTGCTCCTGCCGGCGCTGCTGCGGCCGGGCGGCCTGCGGCGCGGCCAGGTGTACCTCAGCCAGGCCGAGGCGTGGGAGCTGATGACCAGCACCGGCAAGGCCCTCGAGGCCGCCGGCTTCGAGGTCCGGGTGCCGGAGCTGTCGCGGCGCAAGCCGTCGCCGTCGCTGCGGCTGTTCACCGAGCCCGCCTCCGACACGGTGGTGGGCGCGCACCAGCTCAGCGACGTGCGCTGGTCGGCCGTGTTCGACGACGTCGAGCTCACGGCCGCCGACGTCGCCCGGCTGGCCGCCGAGGCGCGGCCGCTCGTGCGCTCCCGGGGCCGCTGGGTCGAGCTCGACCGGACCGACCTGAAGGAGGCCGCGGCCGCGCTCGCCGAGCGGTCCGCCACCACGCAGCTCACCGGGGCCGAGGTGCTGCGGCTGGCGGTCGGACTCGACAGCTCGCCGCTGGGCGGCACGGTCACGGTCGAGGGGAGCGGCTGGGCCACCGACCTGCTCGACGCAGCGCGGGAGGTGCCGGCGCGGCCCGAGGCCAGGCCCCCCGGGTTCGTCGGCGAGCTGCGGAGCTACCAGGCCGAGGCGCTGGCGTGGCTCGGGTTCCTCGACTCGGTGCAGCTCGGTGGCTGCCTCGCCCTCGACATGGGCCTCGGCAAGACGCCCACGGTGCTCGCCCACCTGGCCCGCAGGACCGACCCCGGCTCCGCGCTCGTGATCGCCCCGCCCGCCGTCGTGGGCAACTGGGCGGCGGAGGCCCAGCGGTTCACTCCCGACCTGCGGGTCGTCGTGCACCACGGCGCCGCCCGCGCCTCGGCCGACGAGTTCGAGGCCGAGGTGGCCGGCGCCGACGTGGTGATCACCACGTACGGCACCGCGGTGCGCGACGTCGAGGCGCTCGCCCAGCACGACTGGGACAACCTGGTGCTCGACGAGGCGCAGGCCATCAAGAACCCGGCGAACGACACGTCGCAGCAGCTCCGCCGCATCCCGGCCCGCACGAAGCTGGCCCTCACGGGCACGCCGATCGAGAACGGGCTGGGCGACCTGTGGTCGATCCTCGACTTCACGAACCCCGGCCTGGTCGGGGGGCGCTCCGCGTTCATCTCCCAGCTCTCCGGGGAGGGAGAGGCGGCGCTCCGGGCGCTCAACGGCATCCTCGTGTTCCGCCGGACCAAGAGCGAGCCCGAGGTCGCCGAGGAGCTGCCCGACCGGATCGACGAGCTGGACCGCTGCACGATGACCAGGGAGCAGATCGGGCTGTACCAGGCGGTGCTCGACCGCCTCGTGACCAGTTCCGCACAGGCCCAGGAGTCGGGCGAGCAGCCGCGGCAGGGTGCGATCCTGGCGGCGATCACCGCGCTCAAGCAGATCTGCAACCACCCGGCGGCCTACGAGGACGACGGCCGGCCCCTGGCCGGCCGGTCGGGCAAGCTCGCCCGCCTCGAGGAGATCGTCGACTCGGTGTTCACGTCCGGCGAGAAGATCCTGATCTTCACCCACTTCGCCGAGTGGGGCATGCGGCTGGCCGACCACCTCACCGACGTCACCGGGGTGCCGACCTCCTGCTACCACGGCGGGCTGGCACGCGGCGCGCGCGACCGCATGGTGAAGGACTTCCAGGAGCGCGAGGGCCCCGCCGCCCTGGTCCTGTCGCTGAAGGCCGGCGGGACCGGGTTGAACCTCACCGCGGCCAGCCACGTGGTGCTCTACGACCGCTGGTGGAACCCGGCGGTCGAGGACCAGGCGCGCGACCGGGCATGGCGCATCGGGCAGAGCCGCACGGTCGTGTCCCACCGGCTGGTGTGCCCGGGCACCGTGGACGAGCGGGTCGAGGAGGTCGTGGCCGGGAAGCGCCACATCGCCGACCTGGTGCTGCCGAAGTCCAGCTCGCTGGCCGACCTCGACGCCGGCCAGCTCCAGCGGGCACTCGGCCTGCAGCCCGATGCGCTCCTCACCGAGGAGGCAGGATGAACAAGCCGAAGACCAAGCAGAACCGCCGGCGCCGGGCCAAGAAGCAACGCCCGGTCGACCTGTGGCGCCCCGTGGCGCCGCTGCCGCCGCCGGAGCCGATCGCACCCGCCGACGACCCGACGGCGCTGCTGCGCTCGCTCGGCACGCCACCCCTCCATCCGCGGGGAGCCGTCGCCGAGCACTACATGGCGACGGTGGTCGAGCGGGCCGCCGCGCTGGCGACCGCGGTGGCCGCCAGCGCCGACCTCCTCGCCCCGCCGGAGGGCGAGGATGCCGGGGACGAGGGCGTCGAGTTGGAGGCCGCGTCGGCGGCGTGACCGAACCTCAGGTGCCGGTGCCCGCCACGATGACCGTGCGCAGGTCGGTCATCTCCTGCACCGCGTAGGCCGGCCCCTCCCGGGCGGTGCCCGAGTCGCGGACCCCGCCGTAGGGTTGCTGGTCGGCCCGGAAGGTCGGCACGTCGTTCACGATGACGCCGCCGAACCGCAGCCTGCGCATGCCGGCCAGCACCCGGTCGAGGTTCCGGGTGAACACGCCGCAGTGGAGCCCGAAGGCGCTGTCGTTGGCGGTGGCAACCGCCTCGTCGAAGCTCCGGTAGCCGCTGATGGTGACCACGGGACCGAACACCTCGCGGCGCGCCAGGTCGCTGTCCGGCGGCGGGTCGGCGACCAGGGCGGGGGAGAGGACCCCGTCGCGCACCTCGCCGCCCACCAGCAGGCGGCCGCCGCCGGCGACCGCGTCGTCGAGCCAGCGGCGCACCCGGTCACGCTCCTCGACGCTGATGAGCGGGCCCACCTCGGTGGCGTCCTCGGCCGGGTCGCCGGCCACGATCTGCCCGACCGTCTCGACCAGCGCGTCGGTGAGCTCGTCGCGCACGGCCTCGTGCACCAGCACCCGCTGGGTGGAGATGCAGCTCTGGCCTGCGTAGGAGTAGCCGCCCTGGCGGATCCTGCCCACCACCCGGTCGAGGTCGGCGTCGGGCTCGACGATCGCCGGCGAGTTGGCCCCGAGCTCGAGCGCCACCCGCTTGCGCGGGGCCGCGGCGGCGATGGCGTGACCCGCGGGGACGCTGCCGGTGAACGAGATCATCGCCGGCACGTCGTGGGCCACCAGGGGGACACCGGCCCCGGGGCCGTCGCCGGTCACCACCGACACCCAGTCGGCGGGAAGGCCGGCGTCGACCAGCGCCTCGACCAGGGCCAGCGCCGACAGCGGCGCCTGCTCCGCGGGCTTGAGGACCACCGGGCACCCGGCCGCGATCGCGGGGCCCACCTTGTGGGCCACCAGGTTGAGCGGGAAGTTGAAGGGGGTGATGGCGGCGACCACGCCGACCGGGACGCGGAGCGCGAAGCCGAGCCGCCCGGCCGCGCTGCGCGACGCGTCGAGCGGGACCATCTCGCCGACCAGGCGACGCGCCTCGACGGCGGAGAAGCGCAGGGTGTCGAGGCAGCGCGCCACCTCGCCCCGGGCGTCCCGGATCGGCTTGCCCGCCTCGGCGACGATGCGCCGGGCGAGCTCCTCCGACCGCTCTGCCAGCGACTGGGCGGTGCGGTCGAGGATCTCGGCCCGCCGCCACGCGGGGAGGTCGTCCCGCTCCAGCACGGCGGCTGCGGCCGTGCACGCGGCGTCGACCTCGGCGGGTCCGCAGCGGGGCACACGCCCCACCAGCGACCCGTCCCAGGGGTTGCGGACCTCGTCCCACTCGCCGGTCACCCAGGGGGCGCCGGCGATGGTCACCTTGTGGTCGACGGGTTCCATCGCGCCGTCTCACTCCTCGTGTGGGGCATCGGAGGTCTTCTCGTCTGCGGCCCGGGTCAGGTGGTGCTCGACGCACCGGACCGCCTCGTCCCCGTCGCCCGCGGCGATCGCGTCCACGAGCGCGCGGTGCTCGGCGACGACGTCGGCCGGGTCGGGGTGCACCTCGCGCAGGCCCCGCAGGCACAGGCGCGTCTCGGCGAGCAGGGTCCGGTACATGCGGTCGAGGCGCGCACTGCCCGCCTCGGCCACGAGCGTGGCGTGGAACCGCAGGTCGGTCTCTGCGATGTCGCCCCAGCTGCCGTCGACCGCCGAGGCCGCCATCTCGTCGACGAGCTGGCGGAGCATGGCGAGCACGCGCCGGTCGCCGCGCCGGGCCACGCGGCGGGCGGCCTCCCGCTCGACCACCGACCGGGCGAGGTAGACGTCGGCCACGTCGCTCGGCTCGATGGTGGTGACGAACACGCCCCGGTGCGGCACCGAGGTGAGCAGCCCCTCCTGCACCAGGCGCTGGAACGCCTCGCGCACCGGCCCCCGCGACACCTCGAGCTGGTCGGCGAGCTGGGCCTCGGTGAGCTGCGTGCCCGGGGCGAAGGTGCCGACCATGATGAGCTGCCGGACGGCGTCGGCGATCACGCCGGCGGTCGACTGCCGGTCGAGGGGGCGGAGGATGGTCGGGGTGGGAGGCGGGGCCACAGGGAGCTCCAGACGGTGCGGGTGACCGGTGGTCTTGTAGATTGTCGACAATGCTACAAGACGGGGGAGACCGCCCGTGACCGATGTCGTCGACCTCGACGCCTGCGCCCTGCTGGAGGCCTACCGCGCCCGTGACCTGTCGCCGGTCGACGTCGCCGAGGCGTTGCTGTCGCGCATCGAGCGCTACGACCCCGTGCTCGGCGCCTGGTGCCACCTCGACCCGGAGCGCTCGCTGGCCGAGGCCCGCGCCTCCGAGGACCGCTGGGCCCGCGGCGCGCCGCGCGGACGCCTGGACGGGGTGCCCGTCGCGGTCAAGGACGTCTTCCTCACCGCCGGCTGGCCGACGCTCAAGGGCTCGCTGCTCGTCCCGCGGGACCAGGACTGGGACACCGACGCCCCGGCGGTGGCGGCCCTCCGCCGCCACGGGGCGGTGCTGCTCGGAAAGACCACGACCCCGGAGCTCGGGTGGAAGGGCGTCACCGATGCGCCGGCGACCGGCGTGACCCGCAACCCCTGGGATCCCGACCGGACACCCGGGGGGTCGAGCGGTGGCAGCGCCGCCGCCCTCGCCGCCCGCATGGCCCCGCTCGCCCTCGGCACCGACGGCGGTGGGTCGATCCGCATCCCCGCGGGCTTCACGGGGGTGACCGGCATCAAGCCCACCTGGGGGCGCGTGCCGCTGTGGCCGGTCAGCCCGTTCGGGCCGCTCGCCCACGTCGGACCCATGGCCCGTACGGTCGCCGACACCGCCCTGCTGCTCCGGGTGCTGGCCGAGCCCGACCCCCGCGACCCCGGAGCGCTGCCGCCGGACGGCACCGACTACGTCGCCGGGCTCGCGGGGGGCCTCGCCGGCGTGCGGATCGCGTTCAGCGCCACCCTCGGGTTCGCCGAGGTCGACCCCGAGGTCGCGGCGGCCGTCGCCCGCGCCGCCGCGGTGCTCGGCGAGCTGGGTGCCCACGTCGAGGCGGTCGACCCCGGGTTCTCCGATCCGCTCGAGGCCTACTGCACCCTCTGGAACGCCGGCGCCGCCCAGGCGACCGCGCACCACGGCGACGAGGAGCGGGCGCGCATGGACCCCGGCCTGCAGCGGATCGTCGACGACGGACGGTCGCGGAGCGCGGTGGAGTACCTCGACGCGGTGGCCGTCCGCAGCCAGCTCGGGGTGGTCATGAGCCTGTTCCACCAGCGGTTCGACCTGCTCGTGACCCCGACGCTGCCGATCGTCGCGTTCGCAGCGGGCCGCGACGTGCCCCTGGGCTGGCCCGACGACCGCTGGCCGACGTGGACGCCGTTCAGCTACCCGTTCAACCTCACCCAGCAGCCCGCCGCCTCGGTCCCCTGCGGGTTCAGTGCCGCGGGCCTGCCGATCGGCCTGCAGATCGTGGGGCCCCGCGGGGCCGACGCGCTCGTGCTGCGCGCCACCCGGGCGTACGAGGCGGCCAACCCTCTGGCCGACCGGCGGCCGCCGCTGGACGCGAGCTGACCGGTCGCCGGCCGGCGCGGTTCGACCCCCGTGTCCACCGTGACCGGTCCGTCACCGGTGCCAACGCGGGGCCGGTCACGCCACCCCGAGGTCGGCCTCGACCTTGGCGAGCGCCCCGTCGAGCCGCGCGACCGCGTCGTCGGCCTGGTCGCGGGTCACCACCAGCGCCGGGACGAGGCGGACGACCTGGCCACGCATGCCGCAGGTCAGCACCAGCAGGCCGGCCTCGACGGCCGCGGCGAGCACGCGGCTCGCGGCCTCGCCCCCGGTGAACCGGGTGCCGCCCGGCGCCGTGCCGTCGACGAGCTCGAGGCCCACCATCAACCCGAGCCCCCGCACGTCGCCCAGGAGGGGGTGGTGGACGGCGAGCGCGCGGCACCGGTCGAGCAGGTGGCCGCCGACGGTGGCGGCGTTGGCGACCAGACCCTCGTCGTCGATCACCGCGAGCGTGGCGAGGGCGGCGGCGCAGGCCAGGGCGTTGCCGCCGTAGGTGCCACCCTGCGAACCGGGGAACCCCCGGGCCATCAGCTCGGGCGAGGCCATGATCGCGGAGAGCGGCATGCCGCTGGCGAGACCCTTGGCGGTGATCACCACGTCGGGCGCGACCCCGGCATGCTCGTGCCCCCAGAACCGGCCGGTCCGCCCGATGCCCGTCTGGATCTCGTCGGCCACCAGGAGCATCCCGTGGCGGTCGCACCGCTCGCGCAGCCCGGCGAGGAAGGCGTGCGGCACCGGCACGTAGCCGCCCTCCCCGAGCACGGGCTCGATGAAGATGGCCGCGGTCTCCGACGGGGCGGTCGCAGTGGCGAGGAGCAGGTCGAGCTCGCGCAGGCAGAACGCGACCGTCTCGTCCTCGCTCCAGCCGTAGCGGTAGGCGTCGGGGAACGGCGCCAGGACCACGCCGCCGACGAGGGGCTGGAGCCCGGCACGCACGGCGAGCTTCGAGGTCGTCATCGAGGCGGCGCCCATCGTCCGCCCGTGGAACGCGCCCTGGAACACCACCACGTTGGGCCGACCGGTGGCGTGGCGCGCGAGGCGCAGCGCCGACTCGACCGCCTCGCTGCCCGAGTTGCTGAAGAACACCGAGCCCAGCTCGGGGAGCCGTGCGGCCAGCGCATCGGCCAGCTGGTCGAGCGCGGGATGGCGCACCGTGGTGTACTGCCCGTGGATCAGCTCGCCGGCCTGCCTGCGGATGGCCTCGACCACCCGGGGATGGCAGTGGCCCGTGCTGGTGACGCCGATGCCCGCGGTGAAGTCGAGGTAGCGGCGGCCGTCGGTGTCGACGAGCCAGACTCCCTCGCCGCGCGCTGCGACGACGGGTGAGGCCTGCCGGAGAAGGGGCGAGAGTGCGCTCATCACGAGCTGCCTTCCTGCTGTCTCTGCGAGCCGGACATGTGGTAGATTGTCGACAATCTACCACATGTCTTCAGCGTGTACGTCGGTGCAGCTGAGGGGACGGGTTCGGGGATCGGGCCGGGGCGAGGTGCCACCACTCGCCGTCGGCGTGCAACCCCGGAGACCCCCCGGTGCTCGTCCCGTGTCGAGACTTCGAGGTGTTGCGGATGGCTCGTCATCTGGAGATCGTCCTTCCCAAGCACGATCTTCGCTGTGTGGCCCGGCTGCTGGACGACGAGGCGCCGCGGACCTGCGACGCGGTCTGGTCGGCCCTGCCCGCAGGCGGCGACGTGTACCACGCCAAGTACGCCCGCAACGAGCTGTACACCTTCGTCGCGCCGGTGAGCGACGAGTTGATCGGCCCCGAGAACCCGACGATCACGCCGATCCCGGGCGACGTGGTCTACTTCGAGTTCGGCGCCGGGATGCTGCCCTCCGGGGCGTACGGCTACGGCGCCGACGAGGGCGCCGCCGGCCGCCCACTCGTGGTCGACCTGGCCGTCTTCTACGGGCGCAACAACCTCCTGCTGAACGGCGACCTCGGCTTCGTGCCCGGCAACGTGTTCGCCACGATCAGCGAGGGACTCGACGCCCTGGCCGCCGCAGGCAACGACATCTGGCGTGCGGGTGCGATCGGCGAGGAGCTGCAGTTCCGCCGGTTGGAGGGTGACAGGTGAGCGTGGTCGCCGACCCGGCCGACGCGGGCGACCGCGCGGAGGTCGACCGGGTGGCCAGCGAGGCGCTTCCGCTCCCGGTGACTGCGCCCGGCGTGGTGACCGGCCGCGCACCTGCGTCGGCCATGCGGCGCTACCGCTGGCCGATCGAGTACGAGACCGCGAACGGGGGCGTGTCGGTCGGCGTGGTGGTGCCGTTCGACTTCTCCCTCGACTGGGAGTACTGGAAGTACCTGCCGAGCGGGGTGGCACTGCACTTCACCCGCACGCCCCACCATCGCCGGGACGCGGGCATGTACCTGGCACGCGCGGCCGGCCGCCCCAGCGTCGTCGCCCGCTCGGCGCGCACGCTGATGTCGATCGACCCGGCGGCGGTGCTCTACGCCTGCACCTCCGGCAGCTACATCGGCGGGCTCGCGGGCGAGCGGGCGCTGCGCGCGGCGATGCGGGGTGTGGGGATCCGCCGGGCGGTCACCACGTCGGGTGCTGCGGTGGCAGCCCTGCAGCTCAGCGGGATCCACCGGGTGGCGCTGGCAACGCCCTACTCGGGCAGCCTCACCCGTCACCTCGTGGCCTACCTCGAGGAGGCGGGGTTCGAGGTGGTGTCGGCCCACTACCTGGGGCTGCACCGCGGGATCAGCGCGGTCAGCCAGACGACCATCATGGACCTCGTCCGCCAGAGCGCGGGGAGCGGTGCGGACGCCGCCTTCGTGAGCTGCACGTCGTTGCGCACGTACGGCACGGTGGCCCAGCTCGAGGCCGAGCTGGAGATGCCGGTGTTCACCTCGAACCAGGTGTCGTTGTGGGCCGTGCTCGTGGCGGCCGGGGTGCTGCCACGGCCGCCCGACGCGCCGGACCCCGACTGGGTGCTCGGCGACGCCGACCCGGTGGCCACCTCGACCCGCCTGCTCATGGCCGCGGCGGCGGACGCCGCCACCGGGCTCGGGTGAATCGTCAGGCCGCGAAGAGCGCGCCCAGGCCGGGCTGGCGACCGTTCGCGCCTGTCAGCCGCAGGGCTTCCCACAACGTGACCTGGTTGGCGGTCAGCACCGGCTTGCCCAGCGCGGCCTCCAGCTCGTCCAGGCAGCCGGCGGTGTGGAGCGCCGTGTCGGGGACGAGCACCGCGTCGGCGCGCGGGTGATCGCCTGCGGCCACGAAGGACAGCACGCGGTCGGACCCGAGCGTCCCCACCTCGGCGGCGGTCACGATGCCCTGACCGCCGGCGGCCACCACGTCGATGCCCGCCTCGCCCAGGAAGTGGACCAACGCGTCCACGACGTCCTCGGGGTACGTCGCCGCGATGGCCGGGCGGGCTGCGCCGATCGCCCGCAGCGCCGCCACGAAGGCCAGGGAGGTGCTCGACGCCGGCACCCCCGCCACGTCGCGGATGCCGGCCGCCTGGCGGCGCGCGCCCTCGAGGCCGAACACGAAGCTGCCGCTGGTGCACGCCCAGACGACGGCGTCGACCCTGCCGGCCAACCGGGCCGCGCCCTCGCCGAGGCGCACCGGTCCACCCAGGTCGAGAAGGGCGTCGACGCGGTGGGCATCCTCGCCCACCGAGGTGTGGACCACCTCGACGAGCGGCCGGCGCAGGGCGCGCCCCGCGAGCGCCGGGTAGTCGTCCTCGGCGGCGTGCCCGGGATAGAGGAGGCCCAGTCGGGGACGGTCGGTGCGGTCGGCGTCCATCGCCGACGAATCTACGGCGGCCCGCCGCATCCTCCGCGGTGGGCGCGGGCATCCGTCTCCCGAGAGCCCGCCACGGGCCGAAGGTCCCCCCTCCCGTGGGGACTGTCGTCCCTTGTGCGGGGCGCCGGTCCCGCGCATGCTCCCGGCCATGCCTGCCCACGCAGCCCGCCACGTCCCCGGTGTGCCGGCCCGGACCTCGGCCGTCGTTCCCCTCGCCCTCGCGTTGGTGGTGCTCCTGCCCGCGGGATGCGGCGGCGGCGACGGCGCCGACCTGCCGCCCGTCGAGGGGCCCACCGCGCCCCGGCTCGAGGTCCGGGCGAGCGAGATGTCCTTCGACCCCGCGGCCGTGGCCGTCGCCGCAGGGGAGGTGGAGGTGGTGCTCCACAACGAGGGGCAGATGCTCCACGACCTCCGCATCGGCGAGGAGCCGTTCATCGTCGAGGCGGGCGCCGGCCAGAGCGCCACCGGCTCGGTGACGCTCGACCCGGGCCGCTACGAGATCTACTGCTCGCTGCCCGGGCACCGCGACGCAGGGATGGAGGGGGTGCTCGAGGTGCGGTGAGCACGGCTCACGGCCGCGGGCCGGCGCCGCCGGGTGCCACGACCGGCTCAGCCCCGCGGGGACCGCGGTGCGCCAAGCCGGACGTGCGCCTGTCCGCGCATCCTCTTATGCTGGGCACCCGAGGCGTCCGGTCCCTGGCCGCACGCCGGGGGTGCTGGGGTCGGTGCCTCCATCACCGGCGACCGGTTCGCTCGACAGCCCGTCATCAGGCAGGGGTGGCGCGCACGCCCCGGATGCCAGCCCCCGCAAGGAGCCGCCAGTGCCGCTTCTCGAGGTCAACGACCAGCCGATCAACGTCATCGACCGCGGCAGCGGCGATCCCGTCGTGTTCCTCCACGCGTTCCCGTTGCAGGCGGCGATGTGGGACTACCAGCTCGAGGCGTTCGAGGCGACCCACCGCTGCCTTGCCGTCGACATGCCCGGCTTCGGGCAGTCGCGGTCGCCGGCCGACCCCGGGGCGTCGTCGATGCAGTGGTGGGCCGGCCTGGTGGCCGGCGCACTCGAGCGGCTCGGCGTCGAGCGGACCACGATCGTCGGCGCCTCCATGGGCGGCTACCTCGCCATGGCCCTGCTCCGCCACCATCCCGAGGCGGTGCGCGACCTCGTCCTGGTCGACACCCGGGCACGCTCCGACGACCCCACGGTGGCGCAGCGCCGGACCGAGCAGCAGGCCCAGCTCCGCGAGGGCACCGAGGTCGGGGTGCTCGCCAAGTCGGTGGTCGAGGGCCTGCTCTCGTCGGGCTCGATGGCACGCGCCGAGCTGGTCGACTACGTGCACGCACTGGCCGGGGCCGCCACGCCCGAGGGGTGGATCGGCGCCCTCGCCGCCATGAAGAACCGGCCCGACAACATGCTGGTGCTGCGGCAGGCGGGTGTGCGGGCTCTGGTGATCGTGGGCGAGCTCGACCGGGTGACGCCGATCGCCGAGGCGATGAGCGTGCGTTCGCTGCTGAAGGGCGAGCTGGTGGTCATCCCCGGCGTGGGTCACCTTCCGAACATCGAGGACCCGATCGCGTTCAACGAGGCGCTCGGCGGCTTCCTCGGTGTCGGCCCCGGCGGAGAGGCGCCCGACACCGGCGGCTGAGCCGCACCCGGACACCTCGCGTGCTCCATGTCACCCGCCCCGGGCCGCCGCCTGTGTACGGATCGGGGAGCGGGTGGGTACGGTCGGGCGTGCGATGTGTGGATTCAGCGGCGAGATCGACCTGACGCGCGCGGGGGCCGACCCGGTCGCCGTCGCCCGCATGACGGGCACGATGACCGACCGCGGGCCCGACGGGGCCGGACTCTGGGCGCAGGGCCCGGTGGCGCTGGGGCACAGGCGGCTGAAGATCATCGACCTCTCCGAGCGGGGGGCCCAACCGATGGTCGATCCGGTCCTCGGCCTCGCCATCGTCTTCAACGGCTGCATCTACAACCATCACGAGCTGCGCCGGGAGCTCGAGTCGGACGGCTACCGGTTCTTCTCGACCAGCGACACCGAGGTGCTCCTCAAGGCGTACCACCGGTGGGGAGACACCTTCGTCGACCGCCTGGTCGGCATGTTCTCCCTGTGCATCGTCGAGCGCGACTCCGGCCGCGTGCTGCTGGTGCGCGATCGGCTGGGGATCAAGCCGCTCTACCTCGCTCAGGTCGGTGACACCCTGCGGTTCGCGTCCACGCTCCCGGCACTGCTGGCGACCGGTGGGGTGGACACCTCGATCGACCCGGTCGCGCTCCACCAGTACCTGACGTTCCACTCGGTGGTGCCGGCGCCGCGCACCATCCTCAACGGCGTGCGGAAGCTGCCGCCGGCCACGCTGCTCGCCGTGGAGCCGGACGGGCGGCGCACCGAGACCACCTACTGGCGCACCGAGTTCGGCCGGCGTCCCGAGTACGAGGGCTGGTCGGCGGGCGACTGGGAGGACGCCGTGCTCGCGGCGCTCCGCACCGCCGTCGACCGCCGGATGGTGGCCGACGTGCCGGTCGGGTGCCTGCTCTCCGGCGGCCTCGACTCGAGCCTGGTCGTCGGGCTCCTCGCCGAGGCGGGGGTCAGCGATCTGCTCACGTTCAGCATCGGGTTCGAGTCGCACGGCGGCATCGAGGGCGACGAGTTCCGCTACAGCGACGTGATCGCGGAGCGGTTCGCCACGCGCCACCATCGCATCCGCATCCCGACCGATCGCCTGCTGCCGGGACTCGACGCCGCGATCGGCGCGATGAGCGAGCCGATGGTGAGCCACGACGTGGTCGCCTTCTACCTGCTGTCGCAGGAGGTGGCGCAGCACGTGAAGGTGGTGCAGTCGGGCCAGGGGGCGGACGAGGTGTTCGCCGGCTACCACTGGTACCCGCCCATGCTCGAGCCGGGCGCCGCGGTGGACGGCGGCGTCCTCGCCTACTCCGAGGCCTTCTTCGACCGCCCGGACGAGGCGATGGCCGAGGTCGTGGCGGCGCAGCATCGGTGCGAGGACGACGCGTCGGGCGAGTTCGTGACCGCGCACTTCGCCCGGCCCGGCGCGTCCTCGCCGATCGACCGGGCGCTGCGCATCGACACCGAGGTGATGCTGGTCGAGGATCCGGTCAAGCGGGTCGACAACATGACCATGGCCTGGGGACTCGAGGCCCGCGTGCCCTACCTCGACCACGACCTGGTCGAGCTGGCGGCGGCCTGCCCGCCCGAGCTGAAGGTGGCCGAGGGCGGCAAGGGCGTGCTGAAGGCGGCCGCCCGCAGGGTCATCCCCTCGGCGGTCATCGACAGGCCGAAGGGGTACTTCCCGGTGCCCGCGCTCACCCACCTCGAGGGGCCGTTGCTCGACATGGTGCGCGACGCCCTGACCGATCCCGCTGCGAAGCAGCGGGGCCTGTTCGAGCCGGACTACGTCGAGCACCTGCTGGGTGACCCCAACGCCGAGCTCACGCCGCTGCGCGGGAACAAGCTGTGGCAGCTCGGGCTCCTCGAGCTTTGGCTGCAGAAGCACGGGATCACCCCGTGAGCGGTCCCGGCGCGCAGGGCGGCGACGCCCCTGCCGGCGCCGGTGCGACGGGCGACGCCGGGCAGGACCGGGACACGGCGCAGCGACCCGGAGGTGGCGGCACGGTGCAACGCCATCGGCAGCCCGGCGGCTGGGACCGCCGCGACGCCATCTCCACCACGAGTTGGCGGAAGCCACCAGAGCACCTCGTCGCCTCGATGGACCGCGACGTGGTCATCGACATGGGCTGGGGCCGGCTGCTGTTCGGCCAGACCTTCCGCTCGGCGGAGCGCATCGTCGAGCTGCTGCTCGAGGAGGCCGAGGGCCGGCGCGACATCTGCCTGTACGCCCGTGATCCGCATGTGCTGGTCGCCCTGGCACCCCAGGACCTGTTCGTCGATCCGTCGTACACCTACCGGCTGTGGCTCCACCGGGGGATGCCGCGGCGTGACCCGGTGCCCGGGGTGGTGGTGCGCGCGCTCGCCACGCCGGAGGATGCCGACGCGGTGAACCGCATCTACGTCCGCACGGGCATGGTGCCCGCACCCGTCGACGTGCTGTGGCGCAACCAGCAGGCCCGGCACCTCGTCTACCTGGTGGCCGAGGAGGCCGAGAGCGGGGAGATCATCGGGACGGTGTCGGGGGTCGACCACGCGCTGGCCTTCGGCGATCCCGAGGGCGGCTCGTCGCTCTGGTCGCTGGCGGTCGACCCGGCGTCACGGGTGCCGGGTGTCGGCGAGGCCCTGGTCCGGGCTCTGGCCGAGCGCCTCCACACGCGGGGCCGCGCCTACCTCGATCTGTCGGTGATGCACGACAACGACCCGGCGATCGCCCTGTACGAGAAGCTCGGCTTCGAGCGGGTGCCGGTGTTCGCGGTGAAGCGCAAGAACCCCATCAACGAGCCGCTGTTCGTCGGCCAGCAGGAGCACCTCGACGACCTCAACCCCTATGCGCGGATCATCGCCGACGAGGCCCAGCGGCGCGGCATCGCGGTGGAGGTGCTCGACGCGCGCGCCGGCGAGATGCGGCTCAGTCACGGCGGCCGTAGCGTCGTCACCCGCGAGTCGCTGTCGGAGCTGACCACGGCGGTGGCCATGAGCCGCTGCGACGACAAGGCGCACGCGCGCCGCATCCTCGAGCGCGCGGGGCTGCCCGTGGCGCGTGGCCGGATCGCGAGCCGCGACCGGAGCGACCACGAGTTCCTGGACGCCGTCGGGGAGGTGGTCGTCAAGCCGTCGCGCGGCGAGCAGGGTCGGGGCATCAGCGTGGGGGTCACCGACCACGACGAGCTCGATGCCGCGATCGCCACCGCAAGCGCATGCTGCCCGGACGTGCTGATCGAGGAGCGGGTGCCGGGTGAGGACCTGCGGATCGTGGTGATCGACCACGAGGTGGTGGCCGCGGCGATCCGCCGGCCCGCGGCGGTGGTGGGCACGGGACGTCACTCGGTGCGCGACCTCGTCGAGGCCCAGAGCCGGCGGCGCGCGGCGGCCACCGGCGGCGAGTCGACCATCCCACTCGACGACGAGACGGTCCGCACCGTGGAGGCCGCCGGGTACGGGCTGGACGACGTCCCGGACGCCGGGGAGGTCCTCCCGGTGCGGCGGACCGCGAACCTGCACACCGGTGGGACCATCCACGACGTCACCGCCGAGCTCGACCCGGCGTTGGTGGGGCTGGCGGTGGCGGCATCCGAGGCGATCGGTGTCCCGGTGACCGGCCTCGACATGATCGTCGAATCGCCCGGCGCCACCACCGGGGTGGTCATCGAGGCCAACGAGCGCCCGGGCCTGGCCAACCACGAGCCCCAGCCGACCGCCGAGCGGTTCGTCGACCTGCTCTTCCCCACCACGAAGGCGCTGCCCTGGGGGTGGCGGCCCGAACCGCCGGCCGAGGCGGTCGACGATGGGTGAGCCGGGTACGCAGGCCGGCAGGGCCACCGACGCCGAGGCCTCCGATGCCCCGCTCGGGCCGACCACCGTGTCGCTCCAGGTGCCCGGGGGTGGGACGGCCACGGTCGGCCGCGGCGAACCCGGCCGGGGGGAGCCGGACGCCCTGCCGCCCATCGACGTCGACCGGATGCTCGACCTGCTGCTCCGCCTGCTGCGCACGCCGAGCCCGGCCGGCCGCACCGACGCGGTGATCCAGCTGCTGGGCGACGAGCTGTCGACCATGCCGCTCGAGCTCACCGTCACCCGGCGTGGCTCGCTGCTCGCGCGCCTGCGCGGCGCCTCGGAGGGCGCCCGCGCGGTGGTGGCGCACGCCGACACCATCGGGTGCATGGTGCGCGCGCTCAAGGACAACGGCCGCGTGTCGGTCGTCCCGATCGGCACCCACAGCGCCCGCCTCGCCGAGGGCTCCCGGGTCATGGTGCTGACCGATGATCTCGACCGCTCCTACACGGGGACCATCCTCCCGCTCCTGGCGAGCGGGCACGCGTTCGGCGACGAGGTCGACAGGCAGCCGGTGGGGTGGGACCACGTGGAGGTGCGGATCGACGAGCTGTGCCATTCGGCCGACGACCTGCGGGCGCTCGGCATCCGGGTGGGTGACTTCGTCGTGCTCGACTCGATGCCGGTCGTGACCGACAGCGGGTTCGTGGTGGCGCGCCACCTCGACGGCAAGGCCGGCGTGGCCGCGGCGGTGGCGGCCCTGCACGCGCTCACCTCGGCCGGGGCCCCGCTGCCGCACGAGGTGGACCTGCTGGTCACCATCTCGGAGGAGGTCGGGCAGGGGGCGAGCCACGGCCTGACCGAGTCGGTGGCCGAGATGATCTCGGTGGACAACGCGGTGTGCGCGCCGGGCAACCAGTCGATCGAGGACGGGGTGACGATCCCGATGGCGGACGCCACCGGCCCGTTCGACTACCACCTGACGCGCCATCTCTGCTCGCTCTGCGAGCTGCACGGCATCCCCTTCGCCCGCGACGTCTTCCGCTTCTATCGCTCCGACGTCGCGGCGGCGCTGGAGGCGGGTGCGGAGACCCGCGCCGCGCTGGTGTCGTTCGGTCTCGACGCCAGCCACGGGGCCGAGCGCACCCACATCCGCTCGCTGGAGGCGGTGGCCCGGCTGCTGAGCGCACACCTGCTCTCGCCGTTGACCTTCGCCCGCTGGGACCGGGCCCGGCTGGGCGCGCTGCGGGACTTCCCCAGCGACCTGCAGCCGGCGCCGACCGAACGCTTCGGCGAGCTGCCCGACGAGGAGTAGGAAGGAGTCGGGCGGCGTGCCGGCGCCCGGCGACGCCGCCGTCGGGCCACCGCCCGCCGAGCGCGGCTCGATCGGTGTCACACCTCGTGCGTAGGGTCGGCACCATGCGAACGCACGTACGACATCGCCGGGCAGACGTCCGCCCGCCCGGCGTCCGTCTGGGGGGTGGTGTCACGGCCTCCGGATACGGGCCGAGCATGCCGAACGCTGGTGGCCCGGGCACCGCGGGGCCGCCGTCCCGGGCACCACGCGAACCACACCCGTGTTCTTTGTCGTACCCGACACGGACGATGTCCCCCGGAGATCGGAGCGCAGGCTCCTCGACGGAAGGACATCACAGGTGGAACCGCACCAGCACGATGAGCTGCTCGCCATCATGGCCACGCTCGCATCGGGCGATCGGGCCGCCATCGTCACGCTGTACAGCCGCTTCGGCGGCCGCATCGCGGCAGCGGTGTGGCGCGTGCTCGACGAGCGCGGGGTCCGTCTGGACGATCGCGAGGTCGACGGCATCGTGTTCGACTTCTGCGACGAGATGCTCCGGCTGGCGCCCGCGTGGTCGCCCGACGGCGGTGCGCTGCCGTGGGTCTGGGCGCGCAAGCGACTGCAGAACATCGTCGACCGGACCGTGGGGCAGAAGGCCGACTCCATCGACGACCTGGGGCCGGGCGCGCAGGGTGCGCTGGTCGACGAGGCGCCGCGGGCGTGCACCGACGACCTCCCGCTGGACGAGGTGGCCGAGCACCTTGCGCCCGATCACGCCGGGCTGCGGCTCGTGCTCGAGGCGTTCGACTGCGCCGGCATCAGCACCCGCGATCGGGCCGTCCTGCTGCATCACACCGACGAGCGCTGCGCCGGCAACCCCTCGCCGGCCGTCACGCTCGCCGAGGTGTTCGGCGTGAGCGCGGCCAACATCCGCCAGATCGTCCGGCGGGTGAAGCAGAGGCTGCGGGCGCTGGCCGCCGCGGACCCACGCTTCGCCCCGTTGCGCGACCTGCCGTTCCTGGCATGACGATGGTCATGTTCACGGGCAGGATGACGTCCATCAACGGAGACTCCGATGGTCGTCATCGTGGTCGGCGTGCCTGGCGCCCCGACCACGCTCTCCTCGCCGAGCGGATGGCCGGCCGGGCGGCCCGCGACGGTGCCCGCTGGCCGCGGGTCGCGGCGGCCGCGTTGGTGATCCGCGGCCTCGCCGGCGACGACGTCGAGGCGTTCGCCGTCCGGCTCGGGCTCACCCACGGCGAGGTGGCCGAGCTCGAACGGGGCGAGGTCGCACCGCACGACGTACCGGCGCGGCTTCGCTCGATCGAGGGCGTCGTCGACTGGCGGTGGGTCGACGGCGACCCGGGCGCCGGTCGCTGACACCAGCGGTTCGGGGGGCAGGCTGGGGGCGTACCGCGGTCGCGCGCGTGCTCTCAGCGCGTGTGCCAGAGCTCGTCGGGTGTTCGATCCCGCGGCCCGGCGAACGGCACCGGCTCCGGGCGGCCCGTCGCCGCCGAGGCGTACGCCGCGCACACGATGTCGAGCACCGTGCGGCCGAGCTCGAGGCCGGCGGTCGGCCGGCGCCGGGCGGCGATGTCGGCGGCGACCGTGGCGAGCTGCCCGACGTAGCCGAGGTGATGGAGCTGCTCCGACGGCAGGCCGTCCGGCGCCTCGGGGATCCGCAGCGGCACGCCGTTCAGCTCGGCCGTCGGCCGGGGCAGCAGCTCGAGGCGGACGGCGCCCTCGGGGGTGGCGGCCTGGGCGTCCCACGCGGGCTTGGGCGCACGCCACGAGACGTGCACGCTGGCTCGGAGCCCGGTGTCGAGCTCGAGCGTCACCGTGGCGTCGTCGTCGACCTCGATGCCGTCACCGCGGGCGACCTGCGCCTCGACCCGGGCGACGTTCGCCGGTGCCGCCAGCAGCAGGGCGGCGGCGATGGCGTGGACGCCGAGATCGAGCAGGACGCCACCGCCCCACACGGGGTCGGACAGGTCGCGCCAGTCGGGGCGACCTTGCACGAAGCGGACCTCCAGGTAGGTCGGCTCGCCGAGCTGCCGGCACGCAGCCACCGCCCGGGCCAGCGCCGGTGCGTAGAGCAGCTGCTCGCCGTACGCCGCCCCGCCCCGCCCGCCGGCCTCGGCGGCGGCCGCCGCCTCGATCAACGCATCGGCGTCGGCGAGGGTGGCGGCGAGCGGCGCCTCGACGAGCGCCCTCGCGCCGCCGTCCAGGGCCCGCCGGGCCTCCCGCAGGTGCAGCGCCGGTGGCGTCGCCACCACGACGAGCTCCGCGTCCCCGGGGAGATCCTCGTAGCGGCACGGCGCCGCGCCCGTCTGGCGGGCCCGGTCACGCGCGTGGCGGGCATCTCGCGAGGCCACGCGGACGACGCGGAGGTCTGGCACGCCGGTGGCGGCGAGGCCGTGGATGGCCGTGATCCACCCCGCACCCGCGAAGGCGACGGTGATCACCGTCGCGTGCGGGTGCGGTCGTGCGCCATGGCCGGTCACCCTACCGACGGTGCGGACGCGGCACCGGCGCCTGCGCTCCGCTGACTATCGTCGAACGGAGCCGCCGAGCGTCGGGCGGCCGACCCCTCACCGTGCACCTCCTCGCCAAGCTCGCCGCCGTCGTCGCTGCCTCCGGCCTGGTGACGTCCCTCACCGTCACCGCCCTGGCTGTGCCGGGCTCGTGGCTGGGCGACCTCGGCTCGGGGGAGCCCGCCGAGATCGAGCTCGGGCCGCTCGCGCAACGGTCCTATGTCTACGCATCGGACGGTTCGGTGCTCGCCAGCCTCCGCGACGAGGAGAACCGCCAGCCGGTGCCGCTCGACGAGGTGCCGCCGCACGTGGTGGCGGCGATCCTGGCGGTGGAGGACGCCGGGTTCTGGGTGCACGAGGGCTACGACGTGCGGGGCATGCTCCGCGCGCTCCGGGCCAACGTCGACGCCGGCAACATCTCGCAGGGCGGCTCCACCGTCACCCAGCAGCTCGTGAAGCTCGACCTGCTCGGGTCCCAGCAGACGCTCGACCGCAAGGTGCAGGAGATCGTGCTCGCCGCCCGCCTCGAGCGGCAGATGTCGAAGGAGGAGATCCTCACCCGCTACCTCAACAGCGTCTACTTCGGCAACCACGCGTACGGCGTGCAGGCCGCGGCCGAGACGTACTTCGGCGTGGGGGTCGGCGAGCTCGACCCGGGCCAGGCAGCGCTGCTGGCGGGGATGATCCGGAACCCGGTGGCCAACGATCCCGTGGAGCATCCCGAGCGGGCCGGGCGGCGGCGGGCCGCGGCGCTCGAGCGGATGGTCGACGAGGGGATCATCACTGAGGCCGAGCAGATCTGGTGGACCAACGCCCCACTGCCCACGGAGCTCCACGAGGTCGTCCCGGAGCCCGACGACCACTTCGTCGAGGAGGTCAAGCAGCAGCTGCTGCGCGACGAGCGGCTCGGCAAGACCTACGAGGAGCGCTTCGAGGCGGTGTTCCGGGGAGGCCTCAAGGTCCACACCACGCTCGACCCACGGGCACAGGTGCTGGCGATCGCGGCGCGGGCGAGGAACCTGCCGCTGGTCGGCGGCACGTTCCCACAGGGCACCGATCCCGAGACCGGTGAGGAACGCTACGGGTCGGCGGCGGTCGTCTCCCTCCAGCCGTCGACCGGTGCCGTCCGGGCGATGGTGGGAGGACCCACGTTCGAGGACGAGCAGTTCAACGTGGTGACCGCGAAGCCGGGCCGGAACCCCGGTTCGGCGTTCAAGGTGTTCGTCCTCACCGAGCTGATGGAGCAGGGGAAGTCGCCGAACGACCGGATCAGCGGCGTGGGCCCGTGCAGGTTCGCCAACCCCGACGGCGAGCCGAACCCCTACGAGGTGCAGAACTTCGAGAACTCCTCGGGGAGCGTCGACACGATCGTGGGCCAGACGCTGCGTTCGTCGAACTGCGCCTACGTGCGGCTCGGGGTCATCGCCGGGCACGACCAGGTCATCGACATGGCACACCGCCTGGGCATCGGCTCGGACCTTCCGTCGGAGCTGTCGTTGCCGCTCGGCACGGGGGCCGTCACGCCGCTGGAGATGGCCTCCGCCTACGCCACGCTGGCCAACGACGGCGTGCGCAACGCGCCGTACTACATCGAGCGGGTCGAGGACCGGCACGGCCGGACGATCTTCGAGCACGAGCCGGCATCGAAGCGGGTGGTCGAGCCGCGGGTCGCGCGCCTGGTCACCGACATCCTCATCAAGAACATCCAGAGCGGCACGGGACGGGCCGCGGCCATTCGCACCGGCCATGTCGCCGCGGGGAAGACCGGGACTCACCAGGCATCCCGGGACGGGTGGTTCGTCGGCTACTCGCGACATCTCGCCACCGCCGTGTGGGTCGGGGGTCTCGAGAAGCAGTTCCCGATCGTCCTGGACGGCCGGCGGCTCACCGGCGGCAGCTTCCCGGCGCAGATCTGGGGCGACTACATGACCGGATGGCACGAGGGCAAGCCCGCAGAGGGCTTCCCCGCGCCCGGTCCGGCGCCCCCGGGCACCGAGCTGAAGGTGTCGCGTGACATCGATCTGTCGCGGCCACCGGATCGCCCGCCCGTCTTCCCGCCGTTCTTTCCGCAGCAACCGCAGCAGCCTCAGCCCCAGCAGCCGAGCCAGCAGCAGCCCCAGCCCCAGCAGCCACAGCCGGGGCAGGGGGGCGGAGGCGGCGACGGATGACGGCCGTGATGGCGCGGCGGCGTTGTCCGGGTAGGGTCGCTGGCTGATGAGCCGCTGGGAGTCGCTGCTCGCCGTCCAGCAACACGACACACAGACAGACCAGCTGCGACACCGCGCCGCCACCCTGCCCGTCCGGAACGAGATCGCGCGGCTCGACCGTGAGATCGAGGCGGTCGATCGCCGCCTCGCCGAGATCGACGCCCGCAAGGGTGACCTGTCACGCAGCCAGCAGCGGCTCGAGGACGAGGTGGCGTCGCTGACCGAGCGGGCCAACCAGGCCGAGAAGCAGCTCTACTCCGGGTCGGTGACGAACCCGCGTGAGCTCCAGGCCCTCCAGGACGACGTGGCGTCCATCCGCCGCCGCATCAGCCACCTCGAGGACGACGAGCTCGAGATCATGGAGCTGACCGAACCGGTCGATGCCGACCGGGCCGAGCTGGCGGGTCGCCGCGACGAGCTCGAGGCCGAGGCCTCCCGCCGGCGCACGGAGCTGGCGGAGGCCGAGGCGGAGATCGAGGCCGAGCTCGCGCGGGTCGAGCGTGAGCGGGCCGAGGCGGCCGCTCAGGTGCCGGAGGATCTCTGGCCGGAGTACGACCGGCTCCGCAAGAGCCTCGGTGGCGTGGCCATCGCCCGCCTGGTCGGATCCACCTGCCAGGGCTGCCACCTCGCGCTGTCGGCCGTGGAGATCGACCGCATCCGCAAGCTGCCGCTCGACGAGCCAGTGCACTGCGAGGAGTGCGGCCGGCTCCTCGTGCGCGACTGAACGGGCGGCGCCGTGCTGCTCTGGTTCGCAGGTGGTGCGGTGGTCATCGTGTGGCTCGTGTTCCGCAGCCCGGCGATCGACCTCCGCCTCGTCGTGCTGGGCGCCCTGCTCCCGCTGGTGGAGCTGCCGTTCGGCTCGCCCCGCGTGCTGCACAGCGTGGCGGGGAGCGCGGCGCTGCTGGCCCTCGCGATGGTGGCCAGCCCCCGGCGGCGCCTCGTGCAGCGCCGCCTGGTGGCCGTGCCCATCGGCACCTTCCTCCACCTGCTGCTCGACGGGATCTGGACGAACACCGAGGCCTTCTGGTGGCCGGCCAGCGGGCTCGCGTTCAGCGATGCGCGCCTCCCCGAGCTGGCGCGTGGCGGTGTCAACGTGGTGCTCGAGCTCGCGGGTGCCGCAGCGCTGTGGTGGTGCTGGCAACGGTTCCGGCTGGGCGAACCGGCCCGCCGGGCGCGGTTCCTGCGCACCGGGCGGGTCGATCGCGACCTGGTGTCGCCGTGAGGCGCGGCGGCCCCTGGGCACCCGGGGGTGCGGGGCGGTGATCGTGCTCGTGCGGCACGGCCGGACCGATGCCAACGCCCGGGGCCTGCTGCTCGGCCGCGCGGACCCGCCGCTCGACGACGAGGGCCGCCGGCAGGCGGCGCTGCTGGCTCGCGGCCTGGGCGAGCTCGACCTCGTCCGGGTGGTGAGCAGCCCCCTCACCCGCTGCCGGCAGACCGCCGACACGATGGTGGCGATGCTGGCCGGTGATGCGGGCGGGCGTGCGCCGGTGGAGGTGGAGATCGACGAGCGGTGGATCGAGCTCGACTACGGGGAGCTCGACGGCCTGCCGGCATCCGGGATCGCGGCGGCTACGCGCACCGCGTGGCGGGAGGACATCGGCTGGGCGCCGGAGGGCGGTGAGTCGCTGGCCGGATTGGGCGAGCGGGTCCGCGCCGCCTGCCACGACCTCGTCGCCGACGCACAGGAGCGCGATGTCGTGGTCGTGAGCCACGTCTCGCCCATCAAGGCGGCGGTCGCCTGGGCGCTGGGGGTGAGCGACACCATCGCCTGGCGGATGTGGGTCGCACCGGGGTCCATCTCGCGCATCGGCTGCGGGGGCCCGGCCCCGACGCTCCGCTCGTTCAACGAGGTCGCGCATCTGGGCTGACCGGAACGTGAGCCGGCCTGGTTGGATGTGGGGATGGGAGAGCAGCTCAGCATCGTCGACGCGTTCACCGACGCCGCGTTCGGTGGCAACCCGGCGGCCGTGTGCCGGCTCGGCAGGCCGGCGAGCGACGGCTGGATGCAGGCGGTGGCGACCGAGATGAACCTGTCGGAGACCGCGTTCGTCCGGCCCCGGGACGATGGCGACCACGACCTGCGGTGGTTCACCCCCACGGCGGAGGTCGACCTGTGCGGTCACGCCACGCTGGCGACCGCGCACGTGCTCGGTGGGAGCGGGCGCTTCCACACGCGCAGCGGCGTCCTCACCTGCCGACCCGCTGACGACGGTGCCATCGAGATGGACTTCCCGGCGATCCCGGTGACCCCGGTGCCCGGGCCGCCCGACTGGGCCGGCGCCCTCGGCCTGCCCGCGTCCGACGTGGTGGCCGTCCATGCGGCACCCCGGTGGACCCTCGTCGAGCTGGCCACGCCGGCCCAGGTGCGGCGGGTGGAGCCCGATCGCGCCGGCATCCTGGCCATCACCGATCACGCGGTCGTGGTGGCGGCGCCGGGTGACCGTGCCGGCGTGGACTCTGTGTGCCGCGTCTTCGCACCGGGCGTCGGCATCGACGAGGATCCCGTCACAGGTGCCGCGCACTGCGTGCTGGCGCCGTGGCTGGCCTCCCGCACGGGGCGGCACACCTTCACCGGCCACCAGGCCTCGGCCAGGGGCGGGGTGGTGGGCATGCGCCTCGACGGCACGCGCGTCGCGCTGCGCGGCCACGCGGTGACCGTGCTCGACGGCGTGCTGCGCGTGCCGCCGGACGCGGGGTGAGCACACCGGCAACGATGGTTTCGATCGCGGGGGTCGTCGGGGCGGGGGCGTGACCGGAGGCAGTCCCGTTGCGCCGTCCGTACGGGGTGCCGGGTCGTCCGGGGATGCCGGCGCCTCGCCGCGCCGGTCGGCCACGGCAGCCCGGTCGTTAGCGTGGCAACCGTGACCCCGGGGTCCCCCACGCCTCACGGCGGCTCCCGCTCCGACCCGTCGCGCGCCCCCGGCGATGTCCCCGCGTGGCACGCCCTCGCGGTGGCCGACGTGGAGGGCCGGCTGGGGACCTCACCCCGGGGTCTCGACCGCGGGGAGGTCGACGCCCGGCTGGAGCTCCACGGGCCGAACCGGCTGGAGGAGGAGCCACCGCCGAACGTCCTGGTGGTGTTCCTCCGGCAGTTCACCAGCCCGCTCATCGCGATCCTGCTGGTCGCCGGTGCGATCACGGTGGCGCTCGGTGAGATGCTCGACGCCATCCTCATCGGCGCGGTGCTGCTCGCCAACGCGGTGATCGGCTTCGTGCAGGAGAGCCGGGCCGAGACCGCGGTGCGCTCCCTCATGAAGCTGGTCGTCCCGCACAGCCGGGTGGTACGGGGAGGCCAGGAGTGGCAGGTCGACAGCCCGGATCTCGTTCCCGGCGACGTCGTGCTGCTGGAGCCCGGCAGCAGGGTGCCTGCCGACCTGCGGCTGAGCCGGGTGAACGCGCTGAGCATCGACGAGTCGCTGCTGACGGGTGAGTCGCTGCCGGTGACCAAGCGGACCTCCCCGGTGGCCGAGGGTGCGGTGGTGGCCGACCGGGATTCGATGGCGTTCACCGGGACCATCGTCACCAGCGGGCGGGGGCGGGGCTACGTCGTCGCCACGGGAGCCGACACCGAGCTGGGGGCGATCGCCGGGCTGATCCGGGCCGAGGAGGCGGTGGAGACGCCGCTGCAGGCCCGCATCGGCGGGCTCGCACGCCTGATCGGTGTCGCGGTGGTCGTCGCCGCGGTCATCGCCTTCGCGTCGGGTGTCGTGCGGGGTGAGTCGGTCGAGGACATGTTCCTCACCGCGGTGGCGATGGCGGTCTCGGCGGTGCCGGAGGGGCTCCCGGTGGCCGTGACGATCACGCTGGCCATCGGGGTGAGCCGGATGGCCCGGCGCAACGCGATCATCCGGCGCCTGCCGGCGGTCGAGACGCTGGGCAGCACCACGGTGATCGGGTCCGACAAGACGGGGACCCTCACCGAGAACCGGATGACCGTGCAGGAGGTCTGGGCCGGGGGGCGCACGTTCCGGGTGCCGGGCGACCTCTCGTGCGACGACCGGCCCCTGCGGCTCACCCTGGTCGCCGGGGTGCTCGCCAACGAGGCCGAGCTCGTCCACCGCGACGGGGTCGTCGCGTCGACGGGCGATCCCACCGAGGTCGCGCTGCTCATGGCCGCCGCCGACGCGGGCCTCGACCCGGGCGAGCTGCGCGACCGCCACGAGGTGGTCGCCGAGATCCCGTTCGAGGCCGAGCGCCGCTTCTCGGCGAGCATCCGGGCCTTCGACGACGGTCACGCCGTGTTCGTGAAGGGCGCGCCCGAGCGGGTGATCGACATGTGCAGCCGCGTGCTCACCGACGAGGGGCCCGTGCCGCTCGACCCGGAGGCGGCGCACGCTGCGGCCCGGGCGCTGGCCGCGGACGGCTTGCGCGTGCTGGCGATGGCCTACCGGGGCATCCACGGGGCCGCCGCGCCGCCGTCGGACGACGGCGCCGGCGTGCCGTTGCGTGAGGAGGGCGAGCCGGACGACCTGGTCCTCCTCGGCTTCCAGGGGATGATGGACCCCCCGCGAGCCGGGGTGCGGGAGGCCATCGCGGCGTGCCGGGGCGCCGGGGTGCGGGTGGTGATGATCACCGGTGACCATGCCATCACCGCTCGGGCCATCTCCGCCCGCCTCGGCATCGTCGAGTCTGCCGATGCGCCGGTGGTCACCGGCTCGGCCCTCGCGCGGCTCGACGGCGACGAGCTGCGCGCTCGGGTGGGGGAGGTGTCGGTGTTCGCCCGGGTCTCGCCGGACGACAAGCTGCGCATCGTCGAGGCGCTGCAGGAGCGGGGGCACGTGGTCGCGGTCACCGGTGACGGCGTGAACGACGCCCCGGCGCTTCGGGCGGCGGCGATCGGCATCGCGATGGGCGAAGGCGGCACGGACGTGGCGCGCGAGGCGTCCGACATGGTGCTGTCCGACGACAACTTCGTGAGCATCGTGGCGGCGGTGGAGGAGGGGCGCGTCACGTTCGCCAACATCCGCAAGGTTGCGTTCTTCCTCATCTCGACCGGTGCGGCCGAGGTGGCCGCGATCCTCACGTCGGTGTGGCTGGGCTGGCCGCTGCTGTTCGTGCCCGCCCAGCTCCTGTGGCTGAACCTCGTGACCAACGGCCTGCAGGACGTCGCCCTGGCGTTCGAGCCGGGCAGCCCCGACGCGCTGCGGCGCCCGCCCCGGCCGCGCCGCGAGGGCATCCTCTCGGCGACGCTGTGGGAGCGCACGGTCGTGGCCGGGCTGGTGATGGCGGCCGGCACGCTGGTGATGTTCCGGTGGGAGCTCGACAGCAGCGACTCGCTGACCAGCGCGCGGTCGGTGGCGCTGACAACGCTGGTGGTGTTCCAGGTGTTCCAGGCCGGGAACGCCCGCTCGCAGTCGCGGTCGCTCTTCACGCTGCATCCCCTGGGGAACCCGTTCCTGTTCTGGGCCACGACGGCGGCGGTCGGGGTGCACGTGGCCGCGCTCTACCTGCCGCCGACCCAGTACGTGCTGCGGATCGAGCCGATCGACCTCGACAGCTGGGCCCTGGCCGTGGCCGTGGCGTCGGCGGTGCTCGTCGCCGTCGAGGCCCACAAGGCCGTCCGCCGGCGGTGGCCACACAGGGTCCCCGAGTGATCCCGCGCAGAGCCGGCCGGGTCGCGCGCCCGTGGTCGCGGGCGTGCTAGGGCTTGCGGACCACGACCTCCAGGTAGTCCAGCGGCAAGACGAGCCCGTCACCGCTGCTGGTGTCGAAGCTGTGCGCGAGGTCGAGGAGGTCCCGGCGGAGCCGGTGGGCGTCCGACTCGCCGATCCTGCTGAGCGCGGCCGCGATCGGCGGGTAGTCGGCGGCGAAGTACTCGACGTGGTCCGACGCCGACGGGAACCGGAACAGGAAGGTCCGCCGGGGCGCCTCGATCTCGACGTCGTCGCCGAACAGCTCCCGCAGCCGGGCCGCGTCGCCCCACTGCACCGGGGACGGCACGCCGGGCGGGGGCGGCACGTACCGGCCGACGGTCCGGCCCACCTCGGCCACCCAGCTCGTGGGGGTCCAGTTGACCATGCCGATCCGCCCACCGGGGCGGCACACCCGGAGGAGCTCCGACGCGGTGCGCTCCTGGTCCGGGGCGAACATGGCGCCGCACGCGGAGAGGACGGCGTCGAACGAGGCGTCGTCGAACGGGAGTGCCTCGGCGTCCGCCTCCCGGAAGTCCACGTCGAGCCCCTCGGCCGCCGCCCGCTGTCGCGCGATCTCGAGCAGGCGGGGCTGGTAGTCGGCCCCGGTGACGTCGGCGAACCGGCGGGCGGCGGCCAGCGCGGCGTTCCCGGTCCCGCAGGCCACGTCCAGCACGCGCTCGCCGCCCTGCAGGTCGACGGCCTCGCAGAGCAGCTCGCTCACCAGCATGATCCGGGTGCCGACGCTCGCGTAGTTGGCGGTGCCCCACATCGCGCGCTGTCCCTGCTTGGCCGTGTCGAGATCCACCTCTGTCGTCATCG
>JBKHJZ010000274.1:0-3295 GCA_046537875.1 Acidimicrobiia bacterium
GGGCCCGGTTGACCCCGAGCCAGTCGGGTTCCATCGCAGGCACGGCCGCCAGTCTGTCCACGACGACGCGAACGCGCCGGCATTTCGGCAATCGGGGGTTTCGATGGTGTGGCAGCGTGTGCGGGTCGCTTCGGGCTCTCCGTCCCCGACTTCGCCGAGCCCCAGCGCCTCCTCGAGGTGGCCCGCACTGCCGACGAAGCTGGATGGGACGGGTTCTTCCTGTGGGACCACATCGTCGTCGACCGAGATGAGCGACGACCGGGGCAGGCAGCAACTCTCCGCCGAGGTGGGGCAGCACATCGAGGCGCTGGATCCGGCTCGCCGGGAGCTGTTCGATGAGATCCGTGAGGTCGCAGCGTCGGAACCGGCATGACCGGCTTCGACCCTCAGCGGCTCCGGCGGCTGCACGATGTGATCGCGGAGCACGTCACCCACGACCGCGTCGGAGGCGTGGCCTGGCTGGCCGCCCGGGATGACGACGTGGAGACCGGTGTGGCGGGACGGCTCACCCGCGGGGAGTCGCGACCGGTCCGGCGCGACTCGCTGTTCCGGATCTCGTCGATGGCCAAGCCGATCACCGCGGTCGGCGCGATGATCCTCGTCGAGGACTGCCGCCTGCGGCTCGACGACCCGGTCGACGAGCTGCTGCCCGAGCTCGCCGACCGGCGCGTGCTCGTCGACGCCAGAGGCCCGATCGATGGCGACACCGTCCCCGCCGACCGGCCGATCACCGTGCGGGACGTCCTCACCTTCCGGCTCGGGCTGGGGATGGACTTCGAGGCGCCGTGGCCGCAGCCGCTGCTGCAGGCGATGGACGAGCGCGGCATGGGCAGCGGGCCACCCCAGCCCCAGGTGCCGCCGGAGCCCGACGAGTGGATGCGCCGGCTCTCGACGCTGCCCCTGCTCCACCAGCCGGGTGAGCGCTGGCTGTACAACACCGGCGCCGACGTGCTGGGCGTGCTCATCGCCCGCGCCGCGAGCCGTCCGCTCGAGGATTTCCTCCGCGAGCGGGTGCTCGACCCGCTCGGGATGGTCGACACCGGCTTCTCCACCTCGGAGCCGGAGCGCCTCGGGTCCTGCTACACCCGGGATCCGGCGACCGGCGAGCTGGTCGTGTTCGACGCACCCGACGGCCAGTGGGCCAAGCCACCCGCGTTCCCGTCGGGTGCGGCCGGGCTGGTGTCCACCATCGACGACATGCACGCCTTCGGGCGCATGCTGCTGTCCGGGGGCCGCCTGCCCACCGGGTCCCGCCTGCTGTCCAGGCCCTCGGTCGAGGCGATGACCACCGACCATCTCGGCGTCGACCGCGGGGCACCCGGGCCCACGCCCGACGGCTCGCAGGGCTGGGGGCTCGGCCTCGGCGTCCAGGTCCGCCGCAACGGGCTGCAGGCGGTCGGCAGCTACGGGTGGGCCGGCGGCCTGGGCAGCGCCTGGGGAAACGACCCCGCCGAGCGCCTCGTCGGCGTGGTCCTCACCACCGACATGTTCACGGGGCCGTTCCCGCCCCCGGCGGTGATCCAGGACGTCTGGACCTGCACCTACGCCGCGATCGACGACTGAGCCCGACGAGCTGAACCCGGCGCCACACCACCTCAGCTCATCGTGAGCCCACCGCTGACCGACAGCGTCTGCCCGGTGATGTAGCCCGCGCCGTCGCCGGCGAGGAACAGCACGGCCGGCGCGATGTCCGACGGCGTGGCGATGCGCCGCATGGGGATCGCCCGTGCCAGCGCGTCGTACAACGCCTGGTTGGTGTCCGCCAGCTGGTCGAGCAGCGGCGTGTCGGTCGGGCCGGGGCACACGCAGTTCACCCGGACACCGCTGCGGGCGAGCTCCCGGGCGAGGGCCTTGGTGAACGCGATCACGCCACCCTTGGTGGCCGAGTACACCGCCTCACCCGACGACCCGACCCGCCCGGCGTCCGAGCCGATGTTCACGATGGCGCCCCCACCCCGGTCGACCATCGAGCGGGCCACCCGATGGCAGCACAGGATCGTGCCCGTCAGGTTGACGGCGATCACCCGGTCCCAGGACCCTTCGTCGCTGTCGAGGAACGGGCCGATGACATCGATGCCGGCGTTGTTGACGAGGATGTCGACGGGGCCGAGGCGCTGCTCGACGGCGTCGACGCCCGCCTGGATGCTGGCCGGATCGGTGACGTCGACGCGCAGCCCGATGGCCCCTCCCCCGGCCTCGATCGTCGCTGCGGCGCTGACGGTGGCGTCCTCGTCGAGGTCCCACAGCGCGACCGAGGCACCCGCCTCGGCGAGATGAGTAGCGATCGCGGACCCGATGCCCCCGGCGCCACCGGTGACCACGGCGACCTTTCCCGACACTCCGACCACGCGCCGTTCCTACTCGGTCCCGCCGGACCTCGCACGCGATCGCGCACCCACGGATGCGAGCCATCTCGGTCGGCACGCGGCCTGTACGTACGTATGATCAAACCATGCCGGTGTCCTCCTCGCAGACGCGTGACCAGCTGATCCGGGCGACCCGGGACGCGATCCGTGACGTCGGCCTGCCGGCGGTGACCGCCCGGGTGATCGCCGAACGATCCGGCGCCAACCTGGCGTCGATCCCCTACCACTTCGGGTCGAAGGACGCCCTCGTCGCGGAGGCGCTCGTCGCCGAGGCCCGCGAGCTGGTGGCCCCCGTTCTCGCGCTCCTGGCCGCCGACCGGCCCCCGCCCGAGCGGGCGTCGGAGGCCGCCTCGCTGCTCAGCGAGCTGTTCGACGCGAGCCGGTCGCAGGTCCCCGTCTACCTGGCGGCGCTCGCTGCCGCACCTCACGCACCGGGGGTCCGGGCGGGCCTGGCGGAGCTGTGGACCGACCTGAGATCACGCCTGGCGCACGACATCCGGCGCCAGCTCGACGCCCGCCAGTTGCCCGGATGGGTGTCGCCCGACGCCATGGCGTCGCTCATCCTCAGCGTGGTCAACGGCGTGGTGGTCGCGTCGGTGGTCGACCCCGAGGGGCCCGACCATCGCGAGGTGGCGGCGCAGTTCCTCGCCCTGCTGCTCGCCGCGGGCGGCCTGCCGGAGCGCCACCAGCCGGCGACGGACGTGCGAGACCACGGCGATCCCGGGTGACGGTCGCGCTCCTCGTCGCCGGCCTGTGCATGGTCGCCGCCGGCGTGTGGATGGTGGCCGCCGCGCTGGGTCGACCCCCCGAGCGACCCTGGTCGGATCGAGCCACGAGGCGGCTCGCGTACGCCGCGCTCGGATGGACGATCGTGGCCGGAACCGTGCTGGCCGTCGCTCCCCTCGGCGTCAGCCACTCGGCCAGCGAGG
>JBKHJZ010000078.1:0-14078 GCA_046537875.1 Acidimicrobiia bacterium
GCGGCCGGGCCAACGTGCTGATCGACAGCAACGCCCCGGTCACCGACATCAGGGTAGAACGCTCGTGAGCCGGCTACGCCCGCCCGCGCCCCTCCGCTCACGGGTCCTGCCGCCTCCGGTGCGGGCCTACCGCCGCCGGCGCCTTGAAGCGCCGGCAGCGGCCCGCATCCTCGGCGTCACCCGCTCGCTACCCGCCCTCCGCCGGAGGCGGGCTGTGGGCTCGGCCTCCGGCCGAGTCGAGGTATCGCTGTGATCGCGCTCGATCCGTTGCTCGTCGATGGGGTCGGCCTGACCGAGGTCCTCATCGTGCTGGGCAAGACGCTGGTGATCTTCGGCATCCTGCTCGTCTCGGTCCTCTTCATGATCTGGTTCGAGCGGAAGCTCCTCGGCGACATGCAGAACCGGATCGGCCCGAACAAGGCGGGCCCCTGGGGGATCCTCCAGACGCTCGCCGACGGCATGAAGCTGATCTTCAAGGAGGACCTGATCCCGGAGCGGTCCGACCGCATCGTCTTCCGCCTGGCGCCGTTCCTCATGGTGGTGCCGGCCTTCGTCACGTTCGCGGTGGTGCCCATCGGCGGCGGCTTCGACGGCGATCTCGAGGGCACGGTGAGCGTCTTCGGCAACGACACCTACCTCCAGCTCGCCGACCCGCCGGTCGGGGTGCTGCTGGTGCTCGCGGTGTCGTCGATCGCGGTCTACGGGATCATGCTGGCCGGCTGGGCGTCGGGCTCGAAGTACCCGCTGCTCGGCGGCGTCCGGGGCACGGCGCAGATGATCTCCTACGAGGCGGCGCTGTCGCTGTCGGTCGTCGCGGTGGTCATGCTGGCCGGCTCGCTGTCGACCCACGAGATCGTGGCCACCCAGGCAGGGTCGGGCTACGAGGTGCTGGGCGGCCTCGGCATCCCCCGCTGGAACGCCATCGCCACGGGGGTCGTGCCGTTCGTGGTGTTCCTGATCGCCGGGATCGCCGAGGTGAACCGCCCGCCCTTCGACCTGGTGGAGGCCGAGCAGGAGCTGGTCGGCGGCTTCCACACCGAGTACTCGGGCTTCCGGTTCGCGCTCTTCTACCTGGCCGAGTTCATGAACACGATCACCCTGTCGGCGATCGTGGTCACGCTGTTCTTCGGGGGGCCGGCCGGTCCGGTGATCCTGGGGCCCGGGTGGCTGTGGGGCATCGTCTGGTTCTCGGTGAAGCTGCTCGTGTTCCTCTTCGGTGCGGTCTGGCTGCGGGCCACGCTGCCCCGCATGCGCTACGACCAGCTGATGAACCTCGGGTGGAAGGTGATGATCCCCCTGGCGCTCGGCTGGTTGCTGCTGCTCGGGGCGATCAACGTGGGCCGCGACGAGGGGTGGAACATGGCGCTGGTCGTGGGCGTGTCGTTCGTGCTGCTGCTCGCCGGCTGGGCCGGGATCGCCGCCGCGTCGGCCACGTCCCAGCGCCGGCGCGCGCTCGCCGAGGAAGAGCAGGTCTGATGGGCTACCTCGACGGCTTCCGGGTGACCTTCCGCAAGCTCTTCGAGCAGCGGTTGACCGACGACTACGCCAAGGACAGGGGAGGCAAGCGCCCCAAGCCGGAGCGCACCCACGGCCGCCACGTCCTCAACCGCTACGAGGACGGGATGGAGAAGTGCATCGGCTGCGAGCTGTGCGCCGGCGTGTGCCCGGCGCGCTGCATCTATGTGCGGGGTGCCGACAACCCGCCGGACGACCCGGTCTCGCCCGGCGAGCGCTACGGCTACATCTACGAGATCAACTACCTGCGGTGCATCCACTGCGACCTGTGCATCGAGGCGTGCCCGACCGAGGCGATCACCGAGACCAAGATGTTCGAGTTCAGCTTCGCCAACCGGGCCGACAGCATCTACACGAAGGCCGAGCTGCTGGTGGGTGACGACGGCCGGCCCCAGCGGCTGCCGTGGGAGGACTGGTCGGACATCGACGAGGTGGAGCCGATGACGTCGGCCTGGATGCGGGCGACGTCGCCCAACGGCCTGGCCGCCTACGAGGGCCGGGTGGCCTGGTCGGGCGAGCTGGGCTACGGCGTGCGGCCGCCGGAGCAGGGCCAGTCGGCCGACCAGGGCGCCCCGGAGGCCCCGGCCACGTCGCACGAGCCGGGGGCCGTCTACCCGGTCGAGGAGCCGGAGGCCTCCGGGTTCGCCGGAACCGACTGGGAGGGCGAGGCCGACGACCGTGGGGGCGAGCGCGGCGGCGGTCCTGCGGGGGCGGGGTCGTGATGGAGGTCGTCGTCTTCGCGGTGGCGGCGGCCGCGTGCCTCGCGGGGGCCATCGGCGTGGTCGCCAGCCCCAACCCGGTGCACGCCGCGCTGTCGCTGGTCGGCACCCTGTTCGGCATCGCGGTGCTGTTCGTCGCCCAGGAGGCCCACTTCCTGGCGGCCGTGCAGGTCATCGTCTACGCGGGCGCGATCGTGGTGCTCTTCCTGTTCGTGATCATGCTGCTGGGCGTCGACCGGGCGGACAACCTGCGGGTCGAGCCCCTGGCGGGCCAGCGGGTCGCGGCCGCGGTGGTGGGGCTCGGCATCGGCGTGCTCGTCCTGGCGGCCCTCGCGAGCACCGACTTCGCGCCCACCGGGGTGCCCGGGGCCGTGGATCCCGCGGTGCCCGACGTCGAGCGCCTGAGCGAGGCGCTCTTCACCGAGTACGTGTACGCCTTCGAGATCACCTCGGTGCTGCTGGTCATCGCCGTGGTGGGGGCGGTGCTGCTGGCGCGCCGGGCGCGGCCGGTCGAGGAGATCGAGATCCGGGCGGAGGCCGAGCGCGAGGCCGAGATCGCGGCCCGCATGGAGCGGGCCGAGCTGCGGGCCGCGGGCCACGCCGGGGGCGGCGGGACCCCCTCGCCCGACGGCGAGGCGGCGCCGGCGACCGGTGACGGCGTGCCCGCGGCGGGCGGCGGCCCCGCAGCGGGGGAGGCGGCCGGCGAGGAGGTGCCCGGGTGATCGCAGCGCTCGAGGTGACGCCCGGCTGGTACCTCACGCTCGGGGCCGCGATCTTCGCGATCGGGACCTTCGGGCTGCTGGTCCGGCGCAACCCGCTGGTCATGTTCATGTGCGTCGAGCTCATGCTCAACGCGGTCACGCTCACCTTCGTCACGTTCTCGCGCGCGCTCGACGACGCCAGTGGCCAGGCGGTCGTGGTGTTCGTGCTGGTCGTGGCCGCCGCCGAGGTGGTGGTCGGGCTGGCGATCATCGTGGCCCTGCTCCGCAAGCGCCCGGGCGCCACCGCCGACGACGTGGCGCTGCTCGAGGGGTAGTCCCGTGCTCGATCTGGTCTGGCTGATCCCCGCGCTCCCCCTCGCCGGCTTCCTGCTGCTCGTCGCGTTCGGGCGCCGCCTCGGCGAGCCCGGCGCTGGCTGGCTGGCCACGGTGCTGTGCTTCGCCAGCTTCGTCGCCACGCTGGTGGTGTACGCCGGGCTGCTCGGCGAGAGCGGCGAGGAGCGGCAGTTCACGCAGACGCTGTTCGAGTGGGTGCCGGTCGGCGGGCTCGAGGTGGACGCCGGGCTGCTGGTGGACCCGCTGTCGATCACGATGGCGCTGTTCGTCACCGGAGTCAGCGCGCTGATCCACCTGTACTCGGTCGGCTACATGCACGGCGACCGGGACTACGGGCGCTACTTCGTCTTCCTCAACCTGTTCGTCTTCTCGATGCTCGTGCTGGTGCTCGGCGACAACCTGCTGATCACCTTCCTGGGCTGGGAGGGCGTGGGCGCCTGCTCCTACTGGCTCATCTCGTTCTGGTTCACCGACGAGGCGAACGCGACGGCGGGCAAGAAGGCCTTCATCACCAACCGGATCGGTGACTGGGGCTTCCTGGTGGCGATGTTCGTGGCGTTCGGTGCGGCGGGCACGATCACCTACAGCGAGCTGTTCGAGGCGGCCGGGGCGCTGCCGGCGGTCACCGCCACGGCGATCGGGCTGCTGCTGTTCGTCGGCGCGGTCGGCAAGTCGGCCCAGATCCCGCTGTTCATCTGGTTGCCCGACGCGATGGCCGGCCCCACCCCGGTGTCGGCCCTGATCCACGCCGCCACGATGGTGACCGCGGGCGTGTTCCTGATGACCCGGGCCAACCCGATCCTGGCCGCGGGCTACGACTGGGCGCCCGACGTCATCGCCTGGGTGGGCGCGGGCACCGCGCTGGTGGCGGCGACGATCGCGGTGGCCCAGAACGACATCAAGAAGGTGCTGGCCTACTCGACGGTGAGCCAGCTGGGCTACATGTTCCTGGCGGTGGGCGTGGGGGCCTACGTGGCCGCCATCTTCCACATGGTCACCCACGCCTTCTTCAAGGCGCTGCTGTTCCTCGGGTCGGGATCGGTGATCCACGGCCTCGGCGAGGAGCAGGACATGCGCCGCATGGGCGCCCTCCGCCGGTTCATGCCGGTCACCGCCGCCACCTTCATCGTGGGCTGGTTGGCGATCGCCGGCGTGCCGCCGTTCTCCGGCTTCTGGTCGAAGGACGAGGTGCTGCTGTTCGCCTGGGGCAGCGGTGGCGCCGACGGCCGGGCGTTGTGGGCGGTCGGCCTGGTGACCGCCCTGCTCACGGGCTACTACATGAGCCGCCAGGTGTTCATGGTGTTCTACGGCGAGCCCCGCTGGCGGACCGGGCCGGCGGCCGCGACCTCGGTGGGCGCCGCCGCCGGGTCGCCGGACGACCATCCCGTCACGCCGGGCGACGTCGGCGAGGCCGGCGAGGCGGCCACCGCCACCGAGCCGGGGACGGCCGCCGCCGAGCGGGCGGTCGAGGAGGCGCACCCCGCTGAGGGGGCGGCGCCGCACGAGCCGTCGTGGCTCATGACCGCGCCGCTGGTGGTGCTGGCGGTGCTGGCGCTGGTGGCCGGGGTGCTCAACCTGCCGTTCACCGACGACGTGAAGTTCCTCGAGCACTGGCTCGAGCCGGTGATCGGCGAGAACGAGGCGGTGCTCGACGTGGCGACCGGCACGCAGGTGGGGTTGGCGGTGGCCGCCACCCTGGTCGCGCTGGGCGGCATCGGCGTCGCGGCGCTGGTCTACCTGCGGCGCCGCGTCCCGGCCGTCGAGCCCACGGTGCTGGCCCGCGGCTGGTACTACGACGCGGCGATCAGCGCGTTCGCCGGCGGCCCCGGGCGCAGGATCTTCGACGCCGTCGCCTGGTTCGACCGCCGGGTGATCGACGGGGCCGCGAACGGCGTGGCCTCCCTGGTCCGGGCCGTCGGCCGGGGCCTGCGCCGCGGGCAGCCCGGATTCGTCCGCTCGTACGCCCTGGGCCTGGCCACCGGAGTGGTCCTGGTCCTCGGCTACTTCCTCACGAGGCTCTCGCTGTGATGCACCCGCTGCTGCTGGCCGCCGAGGGTGCGGGGGGCGCGCCCGGGTTCTCGATCCTCACCGCGCTGGTGGCCCTGCCGTTCGCGGGTGCGCTGGCGGTGGCGGTCACGCCGCGGGCGCGCGCCGAGCTCCACCGGGGGGTCGCCCTGCTGTTCGCGGGGGGCACCGGGGCACTGGCCCTGTACCTGCTGGCGGCGTTCGACGCCGGCGACGCCGGCTACCAGTTCGAGACCGACCGGTCGTGGGTCGCCGACTTCGGCATCTCCTGGCACGTGGGCCTCGACGGGATCTCGCTGTTCCTGGTGGTGCTCACCGCGCTGCTGTTCCCGATCGCGCTGCTCGGCTCCACGCCCCAGCACGACGCCAAGCCGTACTACGCCTGGCTGCTGCTGCTGGAGGCGGGGTGCCTCGGCGTGTTCGTGGCGCTCGATCTCTTCGTCTTCTTCGTGATGTTCGAGATCGTGCTGGTGCCCATGTACTTCCTGATCGGTGGGTGGGGCTACGCCGACCGGGTCTACGCGGCGCTGAAGTTCTTCCTGTTCACGATGTTCGGCTCGGCCCTGATGCTGGTCGGCATCGTGAGCCTGGCGTTCCTGCACCGCGACGCGATCGAGGACAGCAACCGGGCGGAGGCCAACGAGCTGGCCGCCGAGGTGCAGGGCGATCCTGAGGCGCTGACCCCGGAGGTCGAGGAGCGGATCGCCGGGCTCCGGGAGGGCGAGCCGCTCAGCTTCGACCTGGTCGAGATCGCCGAGGGCCGCACGGTCGAGGACGACTCCGCCAGCTCCAACCCCATCGACTGGTCGGCCGCGCGGTGGATCTTCCTGGCGTTCGCGCTGGCCTTCGCGGTGAAGGTGCCCCTGTTCCCGCTGCACACCTGGCTGCCCGACGCGCACACCGAGGCGCCGACGGCCGGGTCGGTGATCCTGGCCGGCGTCCTGCTGAAGCTCGGCACCTACGGCCTGCTGCGCTTCGGCCTCTACCTGTTCCCCGACGCGGCCTCGTTCTTCGCCCCGATGCTGGTGACGCTGGGCGTGGTCGGCATCATCTACGGCGCCATCGTGGCCACGATGCAGCGCGACCTGAAGCGCCTGGTCGCGTACTCGTCGGTGGCGCACCTGGGGTTCATCGTGCTGGGCACCTTCGCCATCACCACGCAGGGGCTCCAGGGCGGGCTGCTGCAGAACGTCAACCACGGCCTGTCCACCGGCGCCCTCTTCCTGCTGGTCGGCATGATCTCCGACCGGCGCCACACCCGCGAGATCGCGGCGCTGCGCGGCCTGCAGCGGGTGGCCCCCGTGTTCGCCGGGGTGTTCACGCTGGTGATGATGTCGTCGATCGGCCTGCCGGGCCTCAACGGCTTCGTCGGCGAGTTCCTGGTGCTCATGGGGGCGTTCCTCACCGTGCGATGGTGGGCGGTGGTGGCCGCCGTGGGGGTGATCCTCGCGGCCCTCTACCTGCTGTGGGCCTACCAGCGGGTGTTCCACGGCGAGCCCGACGAGGAGAACCGGGGCTTCGCCGAGATGACCTGGCGCGAGGGCCTGGTGCTCGCCCCGCTGGTGGGGCTCATCGTGTTCCTCGGCGTCTACCCGAAGCCGGTCCTCGACCGCATGGAACCGGCGGTCGACCGGCTGATCGAGCACGTCGAGACGAACAGCGACTTCACCGAGCCGGCCGTCGCATCCGAGGGCCCCACCGCCGACGCGACCGCTGAGGGCGCCGACGAGGCCGCCGACGACACCGACGGGTCCACCGACGAGTCCGCCGACGCTGCGGAGGCCAACGAGTGATCGCGCTGCTGGAATCCATCCGCCAGCCCCTCCCGGTCGATCCCCAGCCGATCGAGGGACCGACCGTCGACTGGCTCGCCCTGACGCCGCTGCTTGTGCTGGCCGGCGGGGCGCTGGTGCTGCTGCTGGTGTCGTCGTTCGTCCCCCGCCGCTCGGCCAACCGCCTGTACACGGTGCTGACCTGCCTGTTCGGCCTGGGCGCGCTCGGCGCCGCCATCCCCACGTGGCTCGAGGTCACCGATCCCGACCGGGGGCCGTCGTCCACCCTCCAGGGGGCCGTCGGGGTCGACGGGTTCTCGATGTTCATGACCTTCTTCATCGCGGCGTCGGTCGTGCTGGCGGCGCTGCTCGCCGACGACTACCTGCGCCGGGAGGGCCTCGCGAGCGTCGAGCCCTACGCGCTGCTGCTCCTGTCGGCCACGGGCGGGCTGGTCATGGCGCACGCCAACGACCTCATCGTGCTGTTCCTCGGCCTCGAGGTGCTGTCGATCGCGGCGTACGTGCTGGCGGCGATGCACCGGCGGCGGGTGGCCTCGCAGGAGGCCGGCATGAAGTACTTCGTGCTCGGCGCCTTCTCGTCGGGCTTCTTCCTCTACGGCATCGCCCTGCTCTACGGCGCCACCGGCACCACCAGCCTGGTGCGCGTGCTCGAGCTGTTCAGCACCACCGCGCTCACCGACGACGGGCTCGTGCTGGCCGGGCTGGCGCTGGTGCTGGTCGGGCTGGGCTTCAAGGTGGCGGCCGTGCCGTTCCACTTCTGGACGCCCGACGTCTACCAGGGGTCGCCGTCGCCGATCGTGGCCTGGATGGCCTCCGGCGTGAAGCTCGCCGGTTTCGCGGGCCTGATCCGGGTGCTGGTGCTCGGGTTCCAGGCGTACGCCGTCGACTGGCAGCCGCTCGTCTACGGCATCGCGGTGGCCACGCTGGTGCTCGGGTCGGTGCTCGCCGTCGTGCAGCGCGACGTGAAGCGCATGATGGCCTACAGCTCGATCGCCCACGTCGGCTACGTGCTGGTGGGCGTGCAGGCGGCCACGGCCCAGGGCGTGGAGGGAGCGCTGTTCTACCTGGCGGCCTACACGTTCATGATCGCCGGCTCGTTCGGGGTGATCACGCTGGTCAGCCGCATCGGCGACATCGGCCACGACCTCGACGACTACCGGGGGCTGGCGCGCTCCCGCCCGGGCCTCACGCTGGTCCTGGCGGTGTTCCTGTTCGCCCAGGCGGGGGTGCCGTTCACCTCGGGGTTCTTCGCGAAGTTCTATGTGATCACGGCGGCCGTCGACGCCGGCTCGTACGGGCTGGCGATCGTGGCGATGCTGGCGGCGGTGGTGGCGGCCTACCTGTACCTCCGCATCGTGGTCAGCATGTACATGGCCGACACCGAGGGGGTGGTCGCGCCGACGGTGCGGATCCCGGCCGGTGCCGGCATCGCGCTCGCAGCGTGCGTCATCGTGACGGTGGGTGTCGGCTTCTGGCCGGGGTCGTTCGCCGACCTGGCGCGCGACGCGGTCCCTGTGCTCACCGCGCTCGGTTGACCGACGGCGTCTGCGGCCCGTGACGTCCCCGCGTGGTGTCAGAGTGGGGTGGTACGCGTTGCGGCGCGCCCTGTGGTCAAATTCAACCCGGCACCCGAACGGGCCCGCCGGTGCGGGTCACCGGCGGGCAGCACCCACCACCATGGCCAGGACATCACGACATCGCGATCACACACTCGTCCGCCGGTCCCAGCAGGGCGACCGGCGGGCCTTCCTCGCGCTCCTCGAGCGCTACGACACCCGCCTGCGCGAGCTGGCGTACGGCCTGCTGGTCGACGCCCGCCGGGTCGACAACGCGATGCGCCTCGCCTACGTGAAGGCGTGGCGCGACGTGGTGCGGATCGACCCGAGGGACGACGCCGGCCCCTGGCTGTACCGCTGCGTGTACAACGCGTGCATCGACGAGCTCCGGCGGGAGATCCGCCCGGCCGGGGCGGGGGCGCACACCTCCGCCGGTGCCGCGGGCGCCCCCGCCGCCGAGCCGGTGAGCATCACCGACCGGGAGACGCTCGCCGAGCGGACGACCGCGGCGCTGCGGACCCTCTCGCCCGAGCAGCGCGTCGCGGTGGTGCTGGTCGATCGCGAGGGGTTCGGGGCGGAGGCGGCGGCGCGGATCCAGGGCCTCGGCCGGAGCGCGGTCACCGCCCGGCTGGCCACCAGCCGCCGGATCCTCGCCGAGCACGTGGGCGTGATCGACATCCCGGATCCCGACAGCACCACGGCCGAGGGGCCCACCGCCGAGGAGGCGGCCGCCGGCGGGACACCGATCGAGGACGAGGAGCTCACCCCGGTCGACGACGCCCCGGTCGACGAGGCACCGTCCGGCGACGCACCGGCGGCGGGCCCGGCCCCGCTCGACGAGGCGCCGGACGAGGACGAGGAGATCGGGCTGGCGCCGGTCGACGGCGAGCTCGTCGAGGGTGAGCGGGCCGAGGAGCCGGTGGCGGCGGATGGTCCGGTCGACGGCCAGCGGGCCGAGGAGCCACCCCCGGTCGACGGCGAGCGGGTCGAGGAGCCGGCCCCGGTCGACGAGGCGCCGCAGGAGGGCGAGCGGGTCGAGGAACCGGCCCCGGTCGACGAGGCGCCGGTTGACGGCGAGCGGGTCGAGGGTGAGGCCGCCGAGGAGCCGGTGGCGGCGGATGGTCCGGTCGACGGCGAGCGGGTCGAGGAATCGGCCCCGGTCGACGAGGCGCCGGTCGACGGCGAGCGGGTCGAGGGCGAGCCCGTCGAGCAGCCGCCGGAGGGCCGGTCTGTCGATGCCGGGGGTGGGCCGGTGCCCGACGGCGACGGAGCCGCCCGCCGCGACGCGGGCGTCGCCAGCGAGCCGGAACCCGACGACGGGGCCTCCCGCGGCGACACGGGCGGGGCCGGCGAGGAGGAACCCGATGGTCGCGACGGGGCGTCGACCGACCGCGTGACCGGGGCGGGGCGAGCGGTGCGGGGCACCCGGGTGCCGTGAGCGACGACCTGCCCCCGACCGGACAACCCGACCCAGGCCCGGCAGCGAGACGACCGGGCGACGACCTGGCCGCCCGCTCGGCCACGGCGCTGGCCGCCCTCGCCGCGCCCGACCACGCCCCCGGCTTCTGGGACGACCTCGACCGCACCTTCGCCGACGAGCCCCAACTGCGCCTGGCGCCGCGCTCGGCGATCCGGCCGATCACCCAGCCGCCCCCGGTCATCGACGACCGCACGGTCGTCGAGGGCGCCGGGCCGCTGCCCGGCCCGACCCCGAGGCGCCGGCGCCGCCGGACGGTGCTCTGGGTCGTCGTCGTGGCCGTGATCGGGCTCGCCGCCGCCGGTGCGATCCAGGGCGCCGGGGGCGGTACGGAGACCGACGGGGGCGGCGGGGCGTCGGCCGCCGAGGACGGACCGCCGACCGCCACCGGGCCGACCGCGCCCGAGGCCGCGTCCGGGGAGGCCGAGGAGCCGGAGGGCACCGAGGGCGAGGTCGACCCGCACGACCAGCTCGAGCCGTCGGGCGTCGACCCCCTGCGGGTGGGCATCCCCCTGGGCGAGCTCCGGAACGGGGGCGTGGGCATCACGATCGACGAGCGCACCCTCGAGGGCTCGGGGTACACCTGCTTCGACGCCACCGTGCACGGGGCGCCCGACCTCCGGCTGCGGTTCCGCAGCCCCGACCCCGACGTGCCGATGGACGACCCGGCCGCCGGGCGGCTGGTCGCCGTGGACGTCGAGGCCGACCGCCTCGCCGGCGGAGCGACCGAGCGGCCGGTCGCCGACACCGACGTGAAGCTCGGAACCTCCGAGCAGGCGGTGCTCATGCTGTACGCGGGCGAGCTGCAGGAGACGCCGCACCCGTTCGAGCCGCGCGGTCACGTGTACGTCGCGCCCGTGGGCGACGGGACCGGTGTGGCGTTCGGGACCGACGGCGAGGTCGTGACCAGCATCGCCGTGGGCCTGGAGGAGGTGATCCGCGTCCTCGACGGCTGCGGGTGAGCCACCGGACGTTCCGGTCCGCGGACACCCTGAACAGCCGATTTCCCAGCTTTGGTCGTTAGTGCGAACGATCACTAGGCTCCCGCCACGTGTCGGATCTCCTCCGTTCGTACCTCACGGCCGGGGTCTTCGGGGCCGTCGCGGTGGCGCTGGTGGCCGCCGTGCTGGGCATCGGACGGCTGATCCGCCCCACGCGCCCCCAGCCCGACAAGTACATCAACTACGAGTCCGGGGTCGACCCGGTGGGCACCGGCTGGTCGCAGACCCAGGTCCGCTACTACATCTTCGCCCTGCTCTTCGTCCTGTTCGACGTCGAGGCGGTGTTCCTCTTCCCGTTCGCGACGCGGGCCGAGGCCTACGGCTGGTTCGGGTTCGCCGAGATGGGTGTCTTCATCGTCATCCTCGCCCTCGGGCTGCTGTACGCCTGGAAGAAGAAGGTCCTCCGCTGGATCTGATGTCGCGATGACCGCCCCCACGGCCATGACCACACGGGACGCCCGCTGATGGGCCTCGTCGAGCGCGGCCGGCTCCCCAAGCCGCTCACCGCCCTGCTCAACACCGCACGCAGCTACAGCCTCTGGTCGTACCAGTGGGGGCTGGCGTGCTGCGCCATCGAGATGGGCGCGGCGTTCGCGTCACCGCGCTACGACGTGATGCGCCTCGGCGTCATCCCGCTGCCGGCCAGCCCCCGCCAGGCCGATGTGGTCATCATCTCCGGCACGGTCACCGACAAGATGCTGCCGGCGATCAGGCGGCTCTACGAGCAGATGGCCGATCCCAAGTACGTGATCTCGATGGGCGCGTGCACCAACTGCGGCGGCCCCTACTGGGACAGCTACTCGGTCACCAAGGGGGTCGACCAGTCGGTGCCCGTCGACGTGTACGTCCCGGGATGCCCGCCGCGGCCCGAGGCCCTCCTCGAGGGCCTCGTGCTGCTCCAGCAGCGCATCCGCCGGGAGGATCCCGCCGCCCGGTGGCGGGGCGAGCCGCTGGTGGTGCGCTGATGGCCGAGGCCCCCACCGGCGCAGCGCCGGGCACCGACGAGGCCACCGACGAGGCCACCGACGAGCAGCGCCGGGCTCTGCTCGACGAGTTCACCGCCGAGCTGGGCGAAGCGGTGCTCGGCCACCACATCCGCCCCGGCCTCGGGCTGTGGGTGCGGGTCGAGCGCGACGCCTGGCGCAGCGCCGTCGAGGCGGCGAAGGGCCGCCTCGGCTGCACGTTCTTCGACTTCCTCTCGGCGATCGACTGGATGCCGTCGCCCTGGGGGCGCTACGAGTACAGCGCGCTGGACGACGGGATGCCCCGTCCCGACCCGGACGCGGCGGTCACCACTGGCCTGGCGGGCGGCGACACCAGGTTCCAGGTGTTCTGCCGGGTGGCCGACGTGCGCCGCCACCGCGCGCTGGTGCTCAAGGCCGACCTGCCGGGCGACGACCTGCGGGTGGAGAGCATCGTGCCCGTGCACGCGGGCGCCGAGTGGCACGAGCGGGAGTGCTGGGAGATGTTCGGGATCGCCTTCGACGGCCACCCGGGCCTCCGCCACCTGTACCTCCCGGGCCAGTTCGAGGGGAACCCGCTCCGCAAGGACTTCCCGCTGCTGGCCCGGCTGGTGAAGCCGTGGCCCGGCATCGTCGACGTCGAGCCGATGCCCGAGCAGCCGGAGGCCGGTGACAACGGCGCCGGTGACGGCGGCGCCGGGTCCGAGAGCACGCCGGGAGGTGACTCGTGACCGCCCTCACCGAGCGGCAGCAGCTCGCCTACATCGACGGCCAGGCCGCGGACGCCCGGGTCAACGTCGAGATCGAGACCGAGGAGGGGATGACCCTCAACATCGGGCCCCAGCACCCGGCCACGCACGGGACGCTGCGGATCGTGGCCCACCTCGACGGCGAGCAGGTGGTGTGGGCCGACGTGGTGCCCGGCTACATGCACCGGGGCTACGAGAAGCTCACCGAGGTCCGCACCTACCCGCAGATCACCACGCTCGTGAACCGGATCGACTGGCTGGGGAGCTTCGCCAACGAGGTGCCGTTCATCCTGGCGGCCGAGCAGCTCATGGAGATCGAGGCGCCGCCCCGGGCCCGCCACATCCGCACCATCCTCTTCGAGCTGGCGCGGATCGCGAACGTGGCCCTGTTCCTCGGCGATCTCGGGGTGCAGCTCGGCGCCGTGACCCCGGCCTTCTACGGCTTCCGCGACCGCGAGCACGTCCTCGACCAGATCGAGTCGGTCACCGGCGGGCGGTTCCACCCGAACTTCGACCGGATCGGCGGCCTGAAGGACGACCTCCCGAAGGGCTGGATCGCCGACACCAAGGCGGTGATGACCCGGGTCCGCGGCTTCTGCGACGAGATCGAGGACCTGCTGTTCGGCAACGAGATCTTCCAGGCCCGGACCCGTGGCATCGGCGTGATCCCGCCCGAGGTCGGGCTCTCCTACGGTGCGTCGGGCGCCAACATCCGGGCGTCCGGCGTCGACTGGGACCTGCGCCGCGACGGCCGGGTGGCCGGCCTCGCCCACGGGGACGTCGACTGGCGGGTCTGGACCCATCCCGACGGCGACAGCTGGGCCCGGTGCTGGGTGCGCCTCCAGGAGACCCGCGAGGCGACCCGGATCGTCGACCAGCTGTGCGACGGCCTGCCGAGCGGGCCGATCATGGCCAAGGTCCCCCGCATCATCAAGGTGCCCGAAGGCGAGGCCTACGTCGAGACCGAGAACCCGCTCGGGGCGATGGGCTACTACCTCATCAGCAAGGGCGACATCGGGCCCCACCGGGTGAAGATCCGCTCGGCGAGCTTCTCCAACGTGTCGATCGTGCCCTGGCTGCTCCGCGGCGTGTACGTGCCCGACATCATCACGATCCTGGCCAGCCTCTACTTCATCCTCGGGGACATCGACAGGTGACCGAGGTCGCAGCGCTCGCGGTGGAGCTCGCCTGGTGGCAGCAGACGGTGCTGCGCGTGGTCGGGGTGC